>JAFSFT010000061.1 GCA_017435045.1 Oscillospiraceae bacterium | reverse complement strand
AGGGTAAAGTGTCAGTTCAAGGCGGCCTGCATCGTCACGGATTGTCCATGGTGCCATCCAGTTGTTTCTGTCCATCTCAAAGGTAACGTGACCAAGCTTATGACACTGACCTTTGTAGAATATGATGTTTTCGGTTGCCTTTGACGGATTGCCAAAGCCGCAGCCGAGGTTAAAACCAAACATCTCGCCGTTTACTCTGCCTGCACCATTGGACCAGTACCACTCGTTGCTGAAAGGCCATACGCCACGGCCCCAGTCCAGTATGCCATAGCTGTCTGCAGGGTCAAACTTATATTCCTTATCCCCGTTTTTAACATAGCCTTCGGCTGTCATACAGTTGATTTTGTGGTTGTAGTAGAACTGTGTCGGCTTTTCGTCAAAAGGAATATTGATAACAAGGCTGTGAGGCATTGTTGTGTGCAGTACAATTTCTGTTTCCACCTCTTCGCACTTGCATTTAAGGGTACGCACGCCGGCCTTTGTTATAAATTCCATATACATTCCGCCCTTGTCATACTTAAGGGTGCTGTCAGTTTCGGCATTTGTACCCATACCCATCTTGCCGAACGGCAGAGGAATAAGGCGTTCTTTGTAGAGGATTTTTTCGCCTGTTGCAAAGTTGAAAAGCATAATGCTTACCTGCCCCACATAGCTTGTATGGCCGATTGTAAACTGCAGGCACAGTTCTTCATTGCTTATCTGATAGAAATCCCATTCCTTAATGCGGTAAGAAGGTGCTTTTATCTGATTGCGGTTGTATGTAAGCACGCTTTTTGTTGAATATCCCGGGAATGGTCTGCCCTTTTCGTCCAGTACAGGGCCCGGCTGTGTGTGCATAATCTGTTCCATATATAAATCCTCCATTTTAATCACATAATTTCCTGTTTTAATTTTACATTATTTTACATGTTATTACATCTGTTATTTCTTACAAAAAAGCAGTTTCAAATATGTGCAAAATAAAATGGAGACAGCCGAAACTGTCTCCATAATTGTTATTAAGCAAGTGTGCCTGTTGTTCTTGGGAAAGGAATTACGTCACGGATGTTGGAGATACCTGTGATGTACATGATAAGTCTTTCAAAACCAAGACCGTAGCCTGCATGTTTTACGCCGCCGAATTTACGCAGGTCAAGATACCATTCGTAATCTTCACGGTTGAGGCCGCATTCTTCCATTCTCTGTACGAGAACATCGTATCTTTCTTCACGCTGGCTGCCGCCGCAGAGTTCGCCAACACCAGGAACAAGCATATCTGCTGCTGCAACTGTTCTGCCGTCGTCATCAAGACGCATGTAGAAGGATTTGATTTCCTTTGGATAGTTTGTAACAAAAACAGGTTTTTTGTAAATCTGTTCTGTAAGGAATCTTTCGTGTTCTGTCTGAAGGTCTGTGCCCCATTCCACTTTATACTGGAATTTGTCGTTGTGTGGCTGGAGAAGTTCAACAGCTTTTGTGTATGTGAGACGTACAAATTCGCTGTTTACAAGGTTTGTAAGTCTTTCTTTGAGGCCTTTGTCAACAAACTGGTTGAAGAATTCGATATCCTGTGGGCAGTGTTCAAGAACGTAGCCGATAACATATTTAATCATAGCTTCAGCGTTGTCCATATAGTCGTTGAGGTCTGCAAATGCCATTTCAGGTTCCATCATCCAGAATTCTGCAGCGTGGCGTGGTGTATTGGAGTTTTCTGCACGGAATGTAGGGCCAAATGTGTAGATTTTGCCAAATGCCATTGCCATAGCTTCGCCTTCAAGCTGACCGGAAACTGTCAGGTTTGTGCTGCGGCCGAAGAAGTCCTGAGAAAAGTCGATTTTGCCGTCTTCTGTTTTTGGAATGTTGTTCAGGTCCATTGTTGTAACCTGGAACATTTCGCCTGCGCCCTCACAGTCAGAACCTGTGATAAGTGGTGTGTTCATATATACAAATCCGTTTTCGTTGAAGAACTTGTGGATTGCATATGCAGCTGTGCTTCTTACGCGGAATGCTGCAGAGAATGTGTTTGTTCTTGGACGAAGGCTTGGCATTGTACGCAGATATTCAAGTGTATGACGTTTTTTCTGCAATGGATAGTCGCTTGGACATGTGCCGATAACTTCGATTGCGTCAGCATTGATTTCAAGAGGCTGTTTTGCCTGTGGTGTAAGAATAACTTTACCTGTTACGGAGAAAGCTGTGCCAACACCGCTTTTTGCAACTTCTGTATAGTTTTCGATTTTAGCCTGTTCAAAAACAATCTGTACGCCTTTGAAGCAGCTGCCGTCGTTAAGTTCGATAAAACCGATGTTTTTGCTGTCACGAACTGTTCTTGCCCAGCCTTCAACCTTTACGATTGTGCCGTCAGCAGGCATATTTGCAAACAGCTGTTTGATTTCTGTTCTTTTCATAATATATCTTTCCTCTTACTGAAATGTTATAAAAACTTTAACTTATATTATATAATTTTAAGATAACATAGTCAATATTTATATAGCACATATATTATGATTAAATTGCATAACTTTTATATGATTGTAAAATTCGTTTTCTGCCTATGCAAAAAAATATCCTGATTTTCCTATGTTCTGCCTCCTTGAAATATCCGATAAACCACACATATACCCACCAAAACGGTAAGTTAGATAAATTATCGTTTTTTTTGTGCAATATGACGATTTTTATTTGAAAATTTTTACTTTACTCCAATAAAAATTCACACAAAATCCATTGATATCAGAACAACTTTCCAGTATAATTTCTTTACAAAAATAAGTTTATTTGCACATTAACCCTCTATTCTTATTTAAATTATAAAAAACATAAATATATTTACTTTAATAAGGAGAAGGCCTATGAAGAAAATACTATCAACAATCATAGTACTGGCAATGCTTTTAAGCGTTTTGCCCTTTGGTACATTGGCGGCATCTGCCGCTGCTGTTACTGCCGACCCTGCCGATAAAGCAACCTGGCAGGTGGAGGACAACGGTGGCGAAAAATCCGTTGCTGATTATCCCGATATTAAAATCAGCAAAACCATAGAACCGCTTAAAGACACAGCCGGCAACCCGATTGAAAACTATTTTGACATTACACTGAGACTTACATCTCCGCCGCACTCCCACACCCATACAGGTGCTGTTGTGCTGGTAATAGACAACTCGGGAACAATGGCAGATGACCATAACGGCGGCCATACAGGTTATGCCAATTCCCGTATGAAGGACGCCAAAGAGGCGGCTGTGTCCTTTGTCAATGCACTTGCTGCCAAAGAAGGCGACCACCAGGTTGGTATTGTAACATTTGCTACAAACGCTGTTAAGGTATCAGAACTTAAAAGTCTGGGCAGCAACAAAAATGACATTCTCGGTGCCATTGCAGGCAACAATATCAATGATGAAAATCAGGGCATTAAAGCCAACCTGACCGATGAACCGGACAAACGTCTTGAATACACCAATATAGAGGGCGGCCTTACAATGGCATACGATATGCTTAAAGGCTCCTCTGCCGATTATAAATATATCATCCTGCTGACAGACGGTTTTCCTACCACATATCTGCAGAGCAAAAGTGGCAATACATATCTTGGTTACAGCACCCATATGGAAGACCACCCCAAGTACAAAGAACTTGGCAAGGATGCACAGGCTTTCTATCAGTGGATACTTGACCAGAGCGACAAGGAAGGCCTGCTTTACAACACAAGATGGGGCGTTCCATGCCTTTACGGCACAAACTACAGTGACGAAGGTGCAAAAAGAGCCGCTGCTGTTGCAAAAAAAATACTGGAAGATACCAACAACGACATAAACCTGTTCAGCATAGGTCTTGATATAGGTGCACAGTCTGTTGAAGAATACGACACAAAGCGAAGCGATGCAAACGGAAATGCTTTCTCCATCGTTGACCAGCAGTACGGCGACGGCACACCGACAATAGAAAAAGCCGGCAAGGTTAACAACAGCTACTACGCAGGCTGGCTTTCCAGCCTTGCAGGCGGACCGATTTTTAGCGACCCTGAACTGAAAAAATACTGGGATGCAAACAGCGGCGAATCACTTGAACACGCATATGATGACATTATCAAAATTCTTGAAACTGTTCAGCGACACGTGTTCCGTGAAGCAGAAGTTGTGGATCCTATGGGGCAGAACGTTGAATTTCTTGGCTTCTATACTTACGACGGCAAGCTTACAAAATCCGCACTTCCGGGTGCCGTTGACACATATACCGAAGAAGTTCTGGAATACGGCAAGCAGTCTGCCCACACACCGGGGCTGTATGGCGAAAACAAGGCAAGTTTTTCCAACAACACTATTGTATGGGACCCTGTTGAATCCGGCTGGAGATGGGACGGAACATACGCCGACAACGATCCTGCCCGTCCAAACTACTACATGGAGCTTAAATACCGTGTAAGACTTACAAACGAAAATGCAGGTTATTCCGAGGACAACGACCCGACAGAGCAGAACGGAGCAGAACCTGACACTTATAACCCCACAAACGGCAAAACCACCTTTACCTATTACGACTTCAACAACGACAAAAAGCCTATAGAAGAATTCCCTATACCTGCTGTTGAAGGTTATCTGGGACATTTTGAATTTACAAAAACCGATGATGCAGCAACACCAAACGCCCTTGGCGGTGCAGTGTTCAGCCTTGTGCACAGCACAGACTGTCCTGTGTGCAAAGCAGGCGGAGGCACACCTGCATTTACCGTGCCTGACTCTGTTTCCGATACCGACGGAAAGGTTAAATTTGAAAATCTTCCATCAGGTCACGAATACATCCTGTCCGAAAAGACAGCCCCCGCAGGTTACAAGCGTACAAACGACAGCTGGAAGGTTGTTGTAAGCTACAATGAAACAAAGGTTTATGCTTACGATGCAGCTTCCGGTGCATACAGCACTACAGCCCTTGACCTTTCTGCATACAGTGTAATAAACAAGCCTCTTGACGATATTGAGATATCTGTCAATATACAGAAGCTTATAGATGCAGATGCCGCAGCAGGCAATCTCGACGGCAGAACATTTAAATTTGCAATCAAAGATGAACTTGGCAATCCGCTTAAAGACAGTGCGGGCAACGATATCACTGTTGAAACTTCTGCAGACGGCAAAGCTTCATTCAGCCTTAAATTCGGTTACAGCGGTGCAGTATCCGCAGACGGAATTGTTACAGAGGCTATCGGCGACCTTAACACAGCTACAGGCAATGCCAAAGAGTACATCTTTAAAATTGCCGAGCTCAGAGATGCTGATGATAACCACGAAGAACTTATCTATGACACCGCAGACAAGACTGTAAAAGTTACAGTTTCTTTCAACAGCGATATGACAGCATACTCTGCTGCAGTGACATACGTTGACGACCTTGCAGGTGTTGCAGACGACGCACTCACCGTAAACAACCGCAGCAGAACACCGGTGGAAGTTCCTCTGTCCGTTCTCAAAACCCTTGACGGCACAGCACCGGGCGGCAAGGAATTCAGCTTTGTGCTTAAAGACGAAAATGGCACAGAGATTGAAAAGGTAACCAGCGACGGCACAACCGGCAAAGTGCAGTTTGCAAACCTTGCATTCAGCCAGAGCGGCACATACAAATACTATATTTCCGAAGTGTCCGGAAGTGACGATATCAGCTATGATACTTCCATTTACGAAGTAACTGTAACTGTTGCAAAACCTGACGCTGACGCTGAAAAATACACTGCAAAAACAAAGATTGTAAAGAAAAAAGGCAGCGACCGCACAGTTGTTGTTGCTGAAGCTGCAGATTTTGCAGACAGTTTCTCAAACACAGAACTTACCTTTGAAAACAAAACCAGACTTGCCGTTACAGTACCACTCAAGGTGCAGAAAACATTTGACGGTGCAGCACCTGGCAGCAAGGAATTCAGCTTTATCCTTGTAAATCTCAATGACAGTGCTGAAATATACACCTGCAAAAATGATGCAGACGGCAACGTAATATTCCCTGCCTTTGAAACCCGACAGTTTGACAAGACAGGCACATACGAATACCTGCTTTACGAAGCTACCCTGCCTGCCGAAAAAGAAGCCAACGAACAGTGGGTTTATGACCCTGTGAAATATCTGTTTACAGTTACTGTAACCGCTCCTGCCGGCACAGACAGCTACAAGGCAGAGGCAAAACTGATGAGACAGGGTTATGCCGCACCATTCTCCGAATACAGCGTAAGTGCACGCTATGACAACGGCAGTGCTGTACAGAGTGTTGAGTATACCTTTGGCAGCGAAGCTGCAGCAACTGTGGAATTTGAAAACGGCACACGTGAAAAAGCCAGCATCAGGCTTGGTGCTGTTAAAAAGCTGAACTACCTTAAGCCTGGCAAGGATGATGTTTTTACATTTGTTCTTACCGAGACAACAGGCGGTAAAAAGGTGGTTATAGACCGTGCAAAAAATAACGGCTACGGCGTATCCTTTGATAAACTGTATTTTGACAAATCCGGCACATACACATATACAATACACGAATCCAAGGGTTCAATCCCGGGTATGAAGTATGACGATGATGTTTACACTGTAAAGGTAGTTGTCTCTGCTGATACAGACACCACCGACCCGTTTAAAATCGACGTAACCTACTACCGTGGCGATACAGAGGTTACAAAAGGCGACGTGATATTCAGCAACCACCGTTACGGATATGTACCTGATACAGGTGATTTATCTTCTGCAGGTATGTTTGGTGCCCTTGCGGTTATATCTGCTATAGCTGCAGTGGCTATCATAATAAGAAAACGCAGAACAAACCAGTAAGCTTTCTCTTCTCCTTAAAAGCATGACAAAGAATACCGTCACAGACATTATAAAATGTCTGTGACGGTATTTCTGTTTTTATTATAGTGCTGTTTTCAGTCAATCTTTTCAAAGCGTTTAAAGGTTTTGCCGTCACGGGTTATGGTTTCGTCCCACATATTGGCAGGGCGTACCCACACACCGTGTTCACCATATAAAGCACGGTAAACCACCATTTCCTCCAGTGTTTCGGAATGCTTTGCCACATACAAAACCTCGTATTCGTTGCCTTTGAAATGTCTGTATCTGCCCGGTTCTATACTCATTTTTCTATCCTTTCATACTCCGCACAAATTTTGCCCCTTCGCTGCCTGCCACAGCACCCTCGTACACTGCCTTTGCAATCTGCAGCATACCTCCTGTGTTGTCCCCCGCAGCAAAAAGGCCGGGGATATTTGTTCTGTATTTTTCGTCTGTCACGATGGTGTTTCCGTTAAGTTCCGCCCCCAGCTTGCGTGCAAAATCTCCAGCACCTGCAATACCTATTGCCACAAAAAGCCCTTCGGTTTCTATGCTGCTGCCGTCTGTAAACTGCACTGAATCAACGGTGACTTCGCCTTTTATTTTCTCAATTTTTTTGTCAATGTATTCAACACCTTCGATTATTTTTGCAGGCTGACTGCCGTTTGTAAGAATGTATACCTTTGCCGCAAGGTTTTTAAGGTATGATGCCTCCTCGGCAGCATATTCACCTTCTCCCAGCACTGCAACAGTTTTGCCGCGGTAGAAAAATCCGTCGCACACTGCACACCAGCTTACACCACGGCCCTCAAATTCCCTGAGGCCCTTTATATCCGGTGTTCTGCGGGAAGTTCCTGTGGCAAGGATAACACTTTTTGCCATATAGCTGTTTTCCACAGTTTTAACCGCAAAACCGCCCATCCATTCCACAGATACAACCTGACCTTTTTCCGTGTCTATATTGCTGTCTGCCAGCTGCTGTACACCCATACTGAACAGTTCAGAGCCTGTTGTACCCTTTTTTACACCATAATAGTTATCAATTTTTTCTGCTTTGGACAGTGCATTGCTTTCGCCGCCGATAACCAGCACATCAGCACCTGCACGGTGAGCATATAAGGCAGCCGAAACCCCTGCAGGCCCCATGCCCACAACGATTATATCATAAATATTTTTCATACTGTCAAACCTCCGCAAAGGATATTCTATATTATACAGTTTTATCTGTAAAAAATGTACCATATAATGTAATTTTTTTAAAGTGACAAGATTACACTGTGTTTTATAAAAACAAAAGGCAGACCATATAAATGTGGTCTGCCGCTGTTTCTTGCATAATTATTTGATTTTTTCTACAGAGTAGTAACCAACTGCTGCTGCATCTTCAACAACTTCGTATGCTGCTGTTGCTTCTTCGATGTGTGCTTTGTAATCATCTGCACACATTTCGTGTGTGAGAGAAAGCTTGTAGTAGTCGATTTCTGTCTGGTCTTTGAGGTTTTTAATTCTCTGATAAACAACGATTTCTTTTTCTACATCGTCAAATACCCATTCGCCGTCAACATCAATTGTAAATGCGTTTGCTGTAAGCACTTCTTCGTAGGAAGTAACATTTTCTTTTGTAAGGTATCTTTCGATTGTGTATTTTGCTGCACCTTCGGCTGTGTATTCTGTTTTGTCGCCGTTGATTTCTGCTGCTGCGTTGAGAGAATCTGCCACAACTGTGTCAAGTTCTGCACCGTTGTTGAGTTTGTATACAGCTTCTGCTGCAATAGCTGTGATATCTGCAAGGCCCTGTGCGTCAACAAAATCTTCTGTGCCGTCTACCACTTTGGAAAGTTCAAAGCCTTTGATTCTTGCATATTTGCCGTCCATGTATTCTACAACTGCATCGTCAGATGGTTCTTTTTCGCCATCTTTGCCGTAGATGTTCTGGAACACAACATATTCAGAAAGATATTCGTTTGTAATAAATTTCTTGTATGTTTCTTCACCGATACCATTAGCCTTCATAATGCTTTCAGCCATTGGCCAGTAGTATTCGCTCTGGTAGTCGATATATTCCATATCTTCAGCTGCAAGTTCAGCATTCTGTTCCTGTGCTGTTTTTTCCACCCATACAAACTTTTTGAGATTTTCAATAGTTTTTGCATGAATCCATTCCTTTGCAGGTGTTTCTTCTATTGTTGCAGAGAGAACATCTGTGCTGCTGTCTGTGATGCGGGATTCTGCATCAAGATATGCCATATACTGTGCATAGAGATACATATTTGGTGCTACATCAACGCCGTCGATTGTAACAACTTTTTCGTAAGTTTTGCTGCAGCCTGTAAGGCTTACTGCAGCCATAGCAATTGTAAGAACAACTGCTGCAATTCTTTTAATAATCACGGTTTTACCCCCTAAATAATTTTAAGTTCTTAAAACAACTATATAAGTTTACCACAAACTGTGCGGTAAAGGCAATATATAAAGTTAATTTATATCCGCATTTAAATGTGAAAAATGCCTGATTTTCACAGTTTTTTGCCACATATACCTGTTTTTACTGTTTCTGCTGTGCAGAAGCCTTGAACAGCTGCAGCATCTCTTTCATAACCTCCAACGGACTTTCGCCGTTTTTTATCTGTGCGGAAATGTATGGCTTGTTGACCTGATTTATGGCTACTTTGTGCTTTGTGTGCTGCAACACATACCCCACATCTATCTTTGCAAAATCCTTTGAGTAGAACATAAGATTGTCCTTGCGCTGCACAACCTCGTGGATACCCACAGATGCCGCCATAACACGCAGCAGGGATATGTCAATAAGTCCCATAACACTTTCAGGCACATCGCCGTAACGGTCGATAAGTTCATCCAGCAGGTCAGATACATCCTCCTCGTTTTCAAGGCTTGCAATACGCTTATAGCTTTCTATTCTGTTCTGTGTGTAAGGGATATATTTTTCGGGGATAAAGGCATCCACAGTAATATCAATAAGACAGTCGGATTTTTCGGTCTTTATCTCCTCGCCTTTCTCCACAGCAATTGCCTGATTGAGCAGTTTTACATACAAATCATAACCGATGGAGGCCATAAAGCCGCTTTGTGTTTTGCCCAGAATGCTGCCTGCACCGCGTATCTGCAAATCCCTCATTGCAATTTTAAAGCCCGAACCAAAGTTTGTGAACTCTCTGATGGCGTTGAGTCGTTTTACTGCAATTTCGTTAAGCACCTTGTTGCGTTTAAAGGTAAAGTATGCATATGCCTTTCGGGTGGAACGTCCCACGCGTCCGCGTATCTGATAAAGCTGACTGAGTCCCATCCGGTCAGAGTCCTCTATAATCAGTGTGTTGCAGTTTGGCACGTCGATACCTGTCTCGATGATGGTGGTACATACAAGGATATCAATCTCGCCGTTTATAAGCTGCTGCCACACGCGGGAAAGGCTGGCTTCGTCCATCTGTCCGTGTGCCACCGCAATTCTGGCATTCGGGCACATCTTCTGCACGCGGAGTGCACAGTTGTCTATGGTTTCCACGCGGTTGTAGAGATAGTAGCACTGTCCGCCACGGTTGATCTCCCTGTTAAGTGCAAAGCTTACCATCTTTTCGTCATATTCGCAGACGTAGGTTTCGATAGGTATGCGGTCAAACGGCGGTTTTTCTATTGTTGACATATCGCGTATGCCGTTAAGTGCCATGCTGAGGGTACGCGGGATAGGTGTTGCGGATAGGGTAAGCACGTCCACACCTTTAAAGCCCTCCACCAGTTTTTCCTTATGTGCAACGCCAAAACGCTGTTCCTCGTCTATGATAACAAGGCCTAAATCCTTGAACTTAACCTTGTTCTGTATAAGTGCGTGTGTGCCCACAACAATGTTTGCCACACCGCTGTTGATGTCCTTTATTGTCTGTTCCCTCTGCTTTGCCGTGCGGAAACGGGACAGCAGCTGAATATTTATAGGGAAGCTTTCCATACGCTGAATAAGAGTGTTGTAATGCTGCCACGCAAGCACAGTGGTAGGCACAAGTATTGCCACCTGCTTGTTGCTCATAACCGCTTTGAACGCGGCACGCAGGGCAACCTCGGTTTTGCCAACACCAACGTCACCGCAGAGAAGGCGTTCCATTGGATACCGGCTTTCCATATCCTTTTTGATTTCGCTTATGGCACGCAGCTGGTCGTCAGTTTCATCATATATAAAGCGTGCCTCAAAGTCTTTCTGCCATTCAGTATCTTCATCAAAAGGATAACCCTTTGCCTTTTCTCGCTCGGCGTAGAGACGGATAAGCTCTGCCGCCATCTCCTGCGTTGCTTTTTTTACCTTTGCCTTGGTCTTTTTCCAGCTTTCGCCGCCAAGCTTGGAAAGGGAAACCTTTTCGTCCGACTGTGCATAGGTATATCTGCTGATAAGGTCCAGCTGGGTTACAGGCACAAAAAGGCTGTCCTTTCCCTGAAAATTGATTTTCAGGTAATCCTTTGTAACCCCCTGCATACTTACATTGTGTATGCCGTCGTAGATACCTATACCATAGTTCTGATGCACAACATAGTCACCCTTGGAAATTTCGTCTATGGATGTAAGGGCATCCTTTGCTTTCTGACGCTTGTAGTTCTGCTTGCCCACATCCAGTTTTCTGCCTGTAATAAGGCACAGCTTGTGCTGCGGCAGGTCAAAGCCCTGCTGTGTATGTCCCGCGGCAACACCGATGGTACCCGGGCTGAGCAGTGCATCCTTTTCCATATAAAATGCCGAGTAGCCAAAGCCCTCAAGGTCACGGGCAAGGCTCTGTGCGGATTTTTTTGTACCTGCAAGCACAACTATCTTGTAATTCTGACGCAGCAGTTCGGCCACATCCTCTGCAAGCACCTTGTATTCCCCTGCCCAGCTTGGCAGGTTGTGGCAGGTGAAGTTTACAATGTTGGAAAGGCTTACATCGCTTATGCTGCGTACAAAATCTTCAGCAACCACTGTAGGCACAGTTTTTGCCTGTTCGATAATATATGAATACGGTGCATAAAAATCGGTCATGCCCTTTGCCAGCACACCGTCAGCAAGAAGTGTTTCGATATCCTGACCGTTATGCCACAATGTCTGCTCGTAGCTTTCCCGTGCGGCAGAAAAATCGTCTATAAAGATAATCGGATTGTCGAGAAAATCAAACAGTGTGGACTGTTTTTCGTAGCACATGGAGATGTATTTGTCCATAGCCTGCGGCATCATATCGTTTTTAAGGGTATTGATGTCCTTTTCGGCAGCTGCATCAAACTGTGCAAGATTTTTGCTGCCCACCTTTTTGCGGTATCCCTCTATGGCGGCAAGTGCCTGTGCAGGCGTTGTAAACAGCACCTCTTTTACAGGTGAAATATGCACCTTTTTAATCTGTTCGGTACGGCGCTGTGTTTCCAGTTCAAAAGTATTGATTCGGTCGATTTCATCTCCCCAGAACTCTATTCGGACAGGCAGCGGCATATCGGGAGTGTAAAGGTCCACAATATCGCCACGCTGTGCAAACTGGCCAGGGCCCTCCACCATATCACGGCGGATATAGCCTGCGTTAATCAGCTTCTGTACAAGGTCTTTGGGACTGATAACCGATGTGGTCTTTACGGTCAGTGTGTTTTCCAGAAATTTTTCCTTTGGCATTGTGTACATAAGGGCAGCTTCCATTGCGGATACCACAATATTGCAGCGTTTTGACACAAGATATCCCATTGTTTTTATGCGGCGGTACTCAAACTCTCTGGAAAAACCTTCAAGAGAACGTAAAGTTAAATCCCTTGACGGAAAAACCTGCGATTTTTCGCCGAAAAATGCAATATCGTCATTTATGCGGTTTGCACTTTTTTCATCTTTTGTAAGCACCAGCACCTGGCGGTCGGTCACCTGCTGAATTGCCGCTATAAAGGCTGCACGGGCAGTCTGGGACAGACCAAACAGTGCAACTGGCGATTTGTACGCCTTAATTTCGTTGGTCAGTTTTATAAATTCCGTTGTTCTTGTAAGTTCTTTTAACAGCATACAAGCTCCTCTTTGTATATTTTTCGACAAAAATTACTGTTTGTAATTACTTTTTCCTGTTTTTCCGGTTATTTTTGACCGTTTGTTGTATTACAGTGCAAAATACGCCCTGCATTTTGCGGCATACTTTGCATTGTCCACAACGAGCAGTTGCCGTACAAGGATATGTATACCCCTGTACGGCTTCTGTAAAATTATCTGTTATATAAGTTCATAGCTTTCTGACTGTCGCCTGTAACCATAAGCTTTACAGCCCTGTGGGCATCCTCAAATCGGTCTGCCAAAAGCTTTTTGTCAGACTCGGTAAATTTGCCCAGCACCCAGTCGGCAAGGTCATAGTCAGGATGCGGTTTCTGCCCCACGCCCATCTTTATCCTTGGAAACTCCTGCCCCATATGGCTGATGATGCTCTTGATGCCATTGTGGCCGCCTGCGCTGCCCTTTGCACGGATACGCATCTTGCCTACATCGAGAGATACATCGTCAAAGATAACGATGATATTTTCAGCGGGAACCTTGTAGAACTTTGCGGCCTGCATTACTGCCTCGCCCGAAAGGTTCATAAAGGTCTGGGGTTTCAGCAGCATAACCTTTTTGCCCTCTGTTTCCCACACACCGTAAAGTGCGGAGAATTTGGCCTTTGTAACCGAAACATTGTTTTTATCCGCAATGTAGTCCAGTGTTTCAAAGCCGATGTTGTGACGGGTATTCTGATATTTGCTGCCCGGATTTCCAAGCCCTGCTACTATGTAATCTATGCTCTGATTTGATTTTTTAAAAAACATAATTAGTCAAACAAAGTGGAAACAGACTGGTCAGCGTAGATTCTTCTGATAGCATCAGCGAATACTGTTGCAACTGATGTAACTTTGATTTTGTCAATCTGTTTTTCTTCAGGAAGCTGGATTGTGTCAAGAAGAATAATTTCTTCAAGAGCAGATTCTTCAATTCTCTGAATTGCAGGACCGGAGAGAACACCGTGTGTTGCACAAGCTCTTACAGATTTTGCACCGCGTTCTTTAAGTGCATTCGCTGCGTTGCAGAGTGTACCTGCTGTATCGATGATGTCGTCGATGATAACAACGTTTTTGCCGTTGATGTCGCCGATGATGTTCATGATTTCAGAAACGTTTGCTTTTGGACGGCGTTTGTCGATGATAGCGATTGGTGCATCAAGGTAGCTTGCAAAGTTTCTTGCTCTTGTTACAGAACCAAGGTCCGGGCTAACTACTACGAGGTCGTCGATTTCTCTTGTTTCGAACATTCTTGCAAGGATTGGCATACCTACAAGGTGGTCGAGTGGGATGTCAAAGAAGCCCTGAATCTGTGCTGCGTGAAGGTCCATTGTCAGAACTCTGTCTGCGCCTGCAGCTGTGATAAGGTCTGCAACAAGTTTAGCTGTGATTGGGTCACGGGATTTGCTCTTTCTGTCCTGACGGGCATAGCCGTAGTATGGCATAACTGCTGTGATGCGGCCTGCAGAAGCTCTCTTCATTGCATCAATCATAATGAGCAATTCCATAAGATTGTTGTTTACAGGTGCATTTGTACTCTGGATGATGAAAACGTCGCTGCCACGAACTGTTTCTTTGATAGAAACTGCAATTTCACCATCGCTGAATGTGCCTACTTCGCATTTACCGAGTGGCAAGCCCATCTGGTCAGCAATTTTCTTTGCAAGTTCTTTGCTGGAGTTGCAAGCAAAAATCTTAATGTCTTTACCGTGAATGTTCATTTTGTACCTCTTTTTCTCTCTTGTTATCTATTTTCTATTTTTAAAAAATTTAAAAATATTAATACACATCAATTATATTGTAATCCTATTTGGAATGTTTTTCAATATATCCGCTGAGTTTTTTCTCTGCCCATTTGGATTTATTTTCCTGTCTTGCTCTGGCAACCGCCAGATCGCCGTCCGGAACATCCTTGTTGATGGTTGAACCTGCCGCTGTATATGCACCGTTGCCCACCTTTACAGGAGCAATAAGGTTGGTATTGCAGCCGATAAAGGCATAATCTCCGATTGTGCAGCGGTTTTTGCTTGCACCGTCGTAGTTTACCGTTACTACGCCGCAACCGAAGTTTACGTGTTTGCCCACGTCACTGTCGCCGATATAGGTGAGGTGTGCAATGGAAGTGCCTTCGCCCACTGTGGAGTTTTTAACCTCTACAAAGTCGCCGATTTTAACCTTTTTGCAGATATGGCTGTTTGGACGCAGCTGTGTAAACGGACCGATTTTTGCACCGTCCTCAACAACAGACTCTGTCCCCTGGGAAGCATTGAACACAACCCCGTCGCCGATTTTGCAGTCTGTCAGCATACTGTTTGGACCGATGACACAGTTTTCGCCGATTTCGGTATTGCCTCTGAGAATTGTACCCGGGAGAATCTGTGTGCCTTTGCCGATTTTTACCTGAGGGTCAATAATTATACCGTGACTTGTGAAAAATTCCACGCCGTTTGCCACGTGCTTTTCGATAATGTCAAGATAGTATTTTTCTTTTTCTGCTATGGACATTGTAATCACCTTCTGTCTTGTTTGTTTCATAGCTGTACACTTATATCATAACCTATTGTACGTTTTTTTCAAGTACTTATTTTGTTGCAATTTATTATATTATAAATTAAATTTATGGAGTATTTTATATATGCAGACATTTCTGTAAAAATTTGATTTTGTGCAGAATATGCTGTATCATTGATATACAGAAAAATATTGAATACAATATTTTATACATACAATCTGCGGGGAGGAAATATATGGAACAGCTTATCGGCGACATCATACAACACATCATACAACTTATCACACCATTTTTCCAAAAGCTTTTAAAGCATATTGTACTGACTGCACTTCTTGTACTGTACCTTGCGGTATTCTGGTTTTTGTTCTTTACAAAAGGCATATATGTGGAGGGACATTTTTACAAAAAAAGTGCCAGCCTTATCACCATAACCTATACCTGCAGAAATCCTGCGGCAGATTACAAAAAAATAGTGCTGAACAAGCAGCTGGATTATTCGCTGATAACAATTGACGATACCTATACACTGACAGTAGCAAGTGACGGCAAGGTGTCTGCCGGAAAGGGTACGGACATATCCCTGCTGCCCCATGCCCAGTGGGATAAAATTGCCGACCAGAGTGCCGAGAGAAACCGTGGATTTGGAGAAAAACGGTGGATTCTTACCCTTGCACTTATGGCAGCCGCATTTATTGCAAACCGGTACAGCACTGCAGTTTACAGCTTTTTCCACCCTGACAGGGCGGCAAACGACAGCTATTATCTGTGGGTTGGCAGGATATCAAAGGCGGTTTATATCATCGGTCTTGTATATCTGATAATTCCACTTTAAAAATTTATAAAACACAGCAGAAAAGGACGGCAGCCTGCCGTCCTTTTGATTTTGCGTTATTCCAAAAAATTATGTACTTTTATCTCTGTGCATAAAGAGAGATAATGTTTTTTACCACCTGTGTGCAGATTTCCATATTTTCCTTTGTCACACATTCGTACTTGCCGTGGAAGTTCATACCGCCAGTTGCCAGATTTGGACACGGCAGGCCCATAAAGGACAGACGCGCGCCGTCTGTACCGCCGCGGATTGCCACATTTTTAGGTGTGATGCCTGCCATTTCAATGGCCTTCTGTGCGTTTTCCACAAGATGGAAATGCGGCAGAATCTGGCATTTCATATTGCGGTAGCTTTCCTTTGTTTCCACAACTACAAGTTCTTTGCCGTATTTTTTATTGAGGTATGCGGCAACATCCTGCATAAGCTGACATTTTGCCACAATCTTGTCATCATCGTGGTCACGGAGGATATAGCTTAATGTTGTTTTTTCTGTGCAGCCGTCAAAACCGATAAGGTGATAGAAGCCTTCAAAGCCCTCGGTATATTCAGGGCGTTCAAATTCCGGCAGCATACGGTCAAACTCCATAGCAACACGCTGACTGTTTATCATCTGATTTTTGGAAGAACCGGGATGAATGGAACGTCCTGTAACAGTTACCTTTGCGGAGTATGCGTTGAAGTTCTGGTATTCGATTTCACCTGGCAGGCCACCGTCAACTGTGTAGGCAAACTGTGCACCGAAGCCCTCTACATTGAAGTTGTCTGCACCGCGTCCAATTTCCTCGTCAGGTGTAAAGCCCACTGCGATTGCACCATGAGGAATGTTGTTTTTTATGATGTCCTCAACTGCCTGCATAATGACTGCAATGCCCGCTTTATCATCGGCACCAAGCAGTGTTGTACCGTCGGTTGTAACAAGTGTGTGACCTTTGAAGCCGAGAAGTTCAGGGAAATCTGCAGGGCTTAAAACATCTCCGCTGCCTTTGAGCAGTACATTGCCGCCGTTGTAGTTTTCGATAATCTGCGGTTTCACACCCCAGCCGTTGAATTCCGGTGCTGTATCCATATGTGCAATAAGGCCGATGCATGGAACAGCTTCGTAACCTGCAGTTGCAGGCAGATTGCCGTAAACATAGCCTTTTTCAATTCTCACATTGTCAAGACCGATTTCTTTCATCTGCTGTGCCACAAACTCTGCCACATCAAGCTGGCAGGCGGAGGACGGACAGCTTTCGCACTCTTCATCGGATGGTGAAGAAATTTTTATGTAGCTTAAAAATTTTTCAAGAACGTTCATAGTAAAATCTCCTTTTATCTGTTCTGCGGCACACATCCTGTTTTGCCATATCTGCCGCAGTTTATTTTCTGCCTATATTCTATCACAAAATCTGTAAAATCAATACATTTTTATGCTATTTTCACTTTATATACTTTTAATATTACAAAAAATATGTTAGAATAAATTGAATATATGCGTCTGCATATTGATTTTACAAAATAAAAGCTATGCTTTGGAGGATAAATTTTATGTCAGATTCCGTTTTTACCGGTAAAACCCTTTTGATTACAGGCGGCACAGGCAGCTTTGGCCACACAGTGCTGAAACATTTTTTAACAACAGATATCGGCGAAATCCGCATCTTCTCCCGAGACGAGAAAAAACAGGACGATATGCGCCACGATCTGCAGGTACAGTACCCTGTTGAAAGCCAGAAGGTTAAATTCTACATTGGTGATGTAAGGGATATCAACAGCGTTGACAATGCTATGAACGGCGTTGACTTTATCTTCCACGCCGCAGCACTCAAACAGGTTCCATCCTGTGAGTTTTTCCCTGTGGAAGCTGTAAAAACCAACGTGCTTGGCACAGAAAATGTGCTTACAAGTGCAATCCGCCACGGCGTAAAAAGAGTTGTGTGCCTTTCCACGGACAAGGCTGCATACCCTATCAACGCAATGGGCATCTCCAAAGCTATGATGGAAAAGGTTATCGTGGCAAAATCCAGAACAGTTGACCCTGAAAAAACAACCATCTGCTGTACAAGATACGGCAATGTTATGTGCAGCCGCGGCAGCGTTATTCCGCTTTTCCGCGACCAGATAAGACAGGGCAAGCCGCTGACAATTACAAACCCTGAAATGACACGCTTCCTTATGAACCTTGACGAAGCTGTTGACCTTGTTGTATTTGCATTTACACACGGCCAGCCGGGTGACCTTTTTGTTCAGAAATCTCCTGCCTGCACCATCGGTGACCTTGCAAAAGCAACACAGGAGCTGTTTGGCGACACCGGCATTAAAATTATAGGCGAAAGACACGGCGAAAAGCTGTACGAAACACTGCTTACAGAAGAAGAAGCTGCCAAAGCAATTGATATGGGCGGCTATTACCGTGTACCTGCTGACAACCGCGACCTCAACTACGATAAATATTTTGTGGAAGGCAGAACAGAAGAAAAAGTTCTCCACCAGTACAACAGCCACAACACAGAACGTCTTGATGTTGAAGGCACAAAAGCTAAAATGATGACAACAGACTACATCAAAGAGGAGCTGGCTAAACTTGGAAAATAGTAAAAAAATTCTGATAACAGGTGCAGGCGGCTTTGTGGGCAAAAATCTTACCGCCACACTGCTGCAGAAAGGCTATACAGACCTTTATCTCTACGACAGGGACTCAACAGAGGAAGAACTGGAAAAATACTGTGCCAACTGTGACTTTGTGTTCCATCTTGCAGGTGTAAACCGTCCTGTTGACACAAAGGAATTTTATGAGGGCAACACTGACTTTTCCGCAAAGCTGCTGGAAGCCCTTAAAAAAGCAGGCAACTCCTGCCCTGTAATCGTTTCCTCCTCCATTCAGGCACTGCTGGACAACGATTACGGCAAAAGCAAAAAAATGGGCGAAGACCTTTTCCTTGCAAACGGCTTTAACCCTGCATACATCGTGCGTCTTTACGGCGTGTTCGGCAAATGGTCCAGACCAAACTACAACACAGTTGTGGCAACCTTCTGCTACAATGTGGCACACGGTCTGCCGCTGCAGATAAATGACCCCGACAGAGAGCTTACTCTTTGCTACATCGACGATGTTGTGGCAAAGTTTGTGGATATTATGGAAAACACAGCCGACTACAAAGAAGGCTTCTTTGAAATTGACACTCTCCATAAAATCACACTGGGAAAACTTGCAAAAACCATCGAAAGCTTTGGCAAAAACAGAGATACCCTTGTTATGCCAAATCTCAACGGTCTTATGGAACAGCGCCTTTACGGCACATATCTGTCCTACCTTGACACAGACAACTTTTCCTATAAGCTGAAGAAAAACGAGGACAACCGTGGCTGGCTGGCCGAGTTTATCAAGAGCGAAAGCTTTGGACAGATTTTTATATCCACAACAAAACCGGGCATCACACGCGGCGATCACTGGCACCACACAAAGGTGGAAAAATTCTTTGTTATCAAGGGCAAGGCAACCATCAGCTTCCGCCATATGATTACAAACGACATTATCCGCTATGATGTGTGCGGTGACGAACCAACAGTGGTGGACATCCCTGTGGGCTACACACACAACATTACAAATACAGGCGATGAAGAAATGATATGCCTGTTCTGGTCCAACCAGATATTTGACCCCCAGAACCCTGACACATACTATACAAAGGTGGATTTGTAATATGAAAAGATTGGTTATTCTTGGCTTTGGCGGCTACGGCAAAACAGTTGCAGATGTTGTTGACTCTGCAAAAATGTACGACGAAATCATCTTTCTTGATGACAACTCAAAGGACGAAAAGGTAAATGGTGTATGCAGAGACTATGTAAACTACATAGACGAAAACACCTGGTTCTACCCTGCTTTCGGCAACAACAACCTGCGTGTTGAATGGATTTATGCCTTCAACGGTGCAGGGGCACAGGTTGCCACAATTATTCATCCGTCCGCTTATGTCAGCCCTAATGCTGTTGTGGAAAAAGGCTGTGCAGTTCTTCCGCAGGCAGTGGTAAACACCACTGCAACTGTAAGAACAGGCTGCATTGTAAACTTTGGTGCTGTGGTTGACCACGATGTACTTATCGAAAAAGGTGTACATCTGTGTATAAACAGTGTTGTAAAGGCCTACAACCGCATTGCCCCGTTTGCAAAAATCGAGGCAGGTCAGGTAATATTCAATAACACTTTCATTATGGAGTAACAAAATGAGCAAGCTTAAACTTATGACAATTATCGGCACAAGACCGGAAATTATCCGTCTTGCCGCCGTTATCAAAAAATGTGATAAATATTTTGACCAGATTCTTGTACACACAGGTCAGAACTACGACTATGAGCTTAATCAGGTTTTCTTTGACGACCTGGGTCTGCGTGCACCTGACTTTTATCTTGATGCTGTAGGCAAGGACCTTGGCGAAACAATCGGCAACATCATTGCAAAAAGCTATGCACTTATGGTGGAGCAGAAACCTGATGCACTGCTTATCCTCGGCGACACAAACAGCTGTCTTTCCGCCATCGGTGCAAAGAGACTGCACATTCCTATCTTCCATATGGAAGCAGGCAACCGCTGCTTTGACGAATGTCTGCCTGAAGAAACAAACCGCAGAATCGTTGACCATATTGCAGACGTAAACCTGTGCTATTCCGAGCATGCACGCCGCTATCTTAACAGCGAGGGCACAGCAAAGGAACGCACATACGTTACAGGCAGTCCTATGGCAGAGGTGCTGCACGAAAATCTTGAACAGATTAAAGCTTCCGGCATTCTTGAAAAGCTGGGTCTTGAAAAAGGCAGATACATTCTGCTTTCTGCCCACAGGGAAGAAAACATCGATACAGAACAGAACTTCTTCAATCTGATGAACGCTGTAAACGCAATGGCAGAAAAATACGATATGCCTATCCTTTACTCCTGCCACCCGAGAAGTGCAAAATTTATTGCACAGCGCGGCTTTGTGTTTGACAAACGCGTTATCCAGAACAAGCCTCTTGGCTTCCACGATTACAACAACCTGCAGATGAACGCATTTGCAGTTGTATCCGACAGCGGCACACTGCCTGAGGAAAGCAGCTTTTTCCTTTCTGTAGGCAATCCGTTCCCTGCTGTATGTATCCGCACATCCACAGAAAGACCGGAAGCTTTGGACAAGGGCAACTTTATCCTTGCAGGTATTACCACCGAGCAGGTGCTGCAGGCAGTGGACACAGCCGTTGAGATGAACGCAAATGGCGACTGGGGCATTCCTGTGCCAAACTACACAGACGAAAATGTTTCCACAAAGGTTGTAAAGCTTATACAGAGCTACACAGGCGTGGTAAACAAGATGGTATGGAGAAAATATTAATTCTTCACCGTCATATACGCATTGAAGCGGATGAATTCACCACTTCCCTTCATATAAAATAAAACTTAAGGAATCTGCTTTGAAAAAAAGAGTTTTGATTGTCAGCCAGCATTTCTGGCCCGAAAATTTCCGTATAAGCGATATAGCAGAGGGCTTTGCCGAAAACGACATCGAGGTTGATGTACTGTGCGGCATACCAAACTATCCAAATGGAAATATTCCCGAGGGATATGGCTTTTTTAAAAATTTAAAACAGAATTACAACGGCGTAAATGTACACAGATGCTGGGAGATAACAAGAAAAGGGAATTCCTCTGTGAGAATTTTCCTCAACTATATCTCCTACCCGTTTTTTGCCACCTTTAAAACATTGGCTTTTATTGGCAAAAAATACGATGCTGTTTTCTGCTACGAAACCAGCCCTGTGTATATGATTTTCCCTGCAATTTTCTATTCAAAAATCAAAAGGATTCCTCTCACTACATATGTGCTGGATTTATGGCCCGAAAATCTGTACTCTGTACTGCCTATACAGAATAAATTTCTGCAGAAGGTGTGCGAGGTTACAAGTCACTGGCACTATAAAAAAAGCGACAAGCTTATTGCCATGAGCCCCTCTTTAAAGGACAAGCTGGTGGAGGTAAGCGGCAAGCAGAGCGAAAAGGTTGCGGTTATACCACAGTACTGTGAAAAATTCTACGAGCAGGAAATCGAGGATGCCGCGCTGACAGAAAAGTACAGGGATTACTTTAAGGTTGTATACGCAGGCAATATCAGCCCTGCACAGAACCTTGAGGTTGCTGTGGATGCCGCCGTGCTGCTGAAAGAAAGCGGTATGGATGATATAAAATTCATCATAGTGGGCGACGGTATGTCCCGCAAGGACATAGAAAAATATGCTGCTGAAAAGGATGTTGCAGAATACCTTGATTTTCTCGGCTCCAGACCTGTTACTGATATGCCCCTGTACCACACCCTTGCCGACTGTCTGTTTGCACCGCTTGCAAAAAGCGATTTGATAGGGCTTACCATACCTGCCAAGGTTACAAGCTATATGGCAGGCAGAAAACCCGTAATCACCTGCATTGACGGCGAGGGCAGCCTTGTTATAGAAAAGGCAAACGCAGGTCTCACCGGCGAAAGCGGCAACAGTGCACAGCTTGCCGAAAACATAAAAACTCTTTATGCCATGTCTGCCGAAGAAAGAAAATCTCTCGGCGACAATGCATTCCGCTATCATCTCCAGCACCACGAACGCAACAAGGTGCTGGGACAGCTTATAGATTTTATCTTTGACTAAATTTTTATTCTACGGAGGATTTTTCCTTTGAAAACGCTGGTTATCATCCCCTGCTACAACGAGCAGGACAGCATTGTGAGGGTTATAAACAATCTCAGAGAAAACGCACCTGATGCCGACTATCTGATTGTCAATGACTGCTCCACCGACAACACAGAAAAAATACTGCGTGAAAACGGCTTTAACTATATCAACAATCCAATCAACCTTGGCATAGGCGGCGGTGTGCAGGCAGGCTATCTGTACGCACAGCAGTACGGCTATGACATTGCGGTGCAGATGGATGGCGACGGCCAGCACGACCCCAAATATCTTGCCCGAGTTATTGCCCCTGTTGCAGAGGGAAAATTTGATATGGCAATAGGCAGCCGCTTTATCGAAAAAGAGGGTTTTCAGACCAGCTTTATGCGCCGTTTTGGCATAAATATTATTTCGGCATTTATTTTTCTGCTTACAGGCAAACGCATAAAGGACACCACCAGCGGTTTCCGTGCCTGCAACAGAAAGCTGATTGAGTTTTTTGCAAAAAACTATGCAGACGACTACCCTGAACCGGAAGCTATTATGGCCTGCATTGTAAACGGTTTTTCCGTTGGAGAGGTTGCGGTTGTGATGGAAGAAAGACAGGGCGGTGTATCCTCCATACGCAGTCTCAAAAGTGCATACTATATGATAAAGGTATGTCTTGCACTTATTGTAAACAGAATTTCCTTTACAGGAAAGAAAGGCGGTAAATAAGCTATGAAACCTATGGATTTTTCCCTCCACGCCATAGTTATAATCGGCTCGGTGGCTTTTCTGCTGTTTATTCTCTATCTGATGAAAAAAGGCAAGCTGGAGGTTAAATACTCCATCATATGGCTGGCCTTCAGCCTGTGTATGATTATATTTGCCTGTTTTCCATACACCGTGCTGGTGCTTAACGATATTGCGGGGGTAATTGACCCTGTAAACTTTATATTCTTTACACAGATTATCTTTATTCTGCTTATACTGCTTTCCGTTTCGGCAGTTATATCGGGATTCAGCAAAAAAATCAAACAGCTTGCACAGGCAAATGCCATTCTTGAAAAAAGAGTGCGTGAGCTGGAGGAAAAACTGAAAAAATAATTCAATATAAAATTTTAAAGGTGCATCGGCTGTGATGCACCTTTTTTCTGCTGTAAACTTTATCTGTCGCAGTATCATATCCGTCACAAAAAATATCGCCGCAAAATCTTATCTGCTGCAATATACTTTTTGCATTTTGATGCGGTTTTGCAGCACCATGCCCTTATAATCCATATATTAGATTTTTATCTCAATGGTTAAAAAGAAGCAAAAGGTGTATCATTAAGCCAAGATTTAAGAAAAGAGGGTGTTATTATGCCTCAGATTATTGTTAAAGGTATCACTCAGGAACAGTGTGCAGAGCTCAGCGTAAAGGCTGCACCGGAACTGTCCAGAATTGTGGGCTGTCCAAGCGACTGGTTTGTGTTTGACCTTATCCACAGTCGCTTTTACGACGAGGGCGGCAGAATAAAGCATTGCCCTGTTGTGCAGGTGTGGTGGTTTGAAAGGCCAATGGAGGTTCAGGACAAGGTAGCAAAATATCTCCACAACCAGTTTGAAAGAATGGGCTTCCACGCTGACCAGATAAGCTTCCACATTTTTGAGGAAGACAGATACTACGAAAACGGCGAAAAATGTTAGCCAAAATTTTATCACAGCATACAACACGATAAAGAAAAATCACCTGTCATTGTGACAGGTGATTTTTTCTTGGGGAAGATATTTATATTTTACGCTTCTGAAAGCTGTTGTTTGTAACAATACTTATGCCTATTATATCCGCATATTGTTAATAATCTTTTATTTCAAGGGCATTCATCTTAAGAAAGCATAGTTTACTCATAATACTGTTATGCATCTGATACTCCCCTATATTCTCGTAAGCCTTATAACTGCCGCAGTGGCATCGTCCGTAT
This sequence comes from Oscillospiraceae bacterium, assembly GCA_017435045.1. Taxonomy (GTDB): domain Bacteria; phylum Bacillota; class Clostridia; order Oscillospirales; family Ruminococcaceae; genus RGIG3102. The sequence continues at coordinate 8,206 of JAFSFT010000061.1, read as the reverse complement.
CCTTCTGCCTGCTGATTATAAACTCTGCAAGCTGGTGCGGAGGGCATTTTTCTGCCATAAGCAGCAGCTTGTTCTGTGCTTCTTTGTTAAAACTGACACCATCTGACATCATAATTACCGTATCTCCATTTTCCATCGTAAAGTCAAGCTTTGCAATTTTTGTATCCTTTAAAATACCAATCGGCAGACTGTCGCTGTACATATTTTTCGCCTTTCCCGCCTTTATTGTCACCGATGCCGCACCGCCTGCTTTGTACAGTACGCAGCCTCCGTCTCTGCAGTTTATCTGCAGAATATCCAATGCAACACAGCTTTGCCCTGTACCTTTTAAGTTAAGTGCAATATTGGCAATATCTATTGCGGTTTCGGGTTTTATGCCTGCTGTTATAAGACTTTTAAGCATCTCCAGTGCCGTACGGCTTTCCGCCGCTGCAAAGCTGCCTGTGCCCATTCCGTCTGTAAGCAATATATATCTGTACTCCTCTGCAGCAAACTCCTCGCAGATATCACCGCATACGTTGCAGCGGCTTTTACAGCGGTGGGAAAGTTCGACAGTAAACTGCGGCACCTCGCTGAAGGTATAAAGTATGCCCTCGGTTTCGTTTTCCCGTACAGGCACAGCAAACCTTTTGCCGTATATGCTTTCCAGCTTTACCCTTAGCCTTTCCTGTTCGGAGGGAGAAAGATAATCAGCAGTGCTTATAATGCATCGGTCACCGTTCTGAAAACAGGCACAGTAGTTTACTCTTTTGCCCATGGCAACCAGCAGGCTGTTTACTGTGTGGGTAAATGCAGTGTTGGCAATTCCGCTGCGGCCTGCGTGGTACACGATGTCCTGCAGCGTCTGTGCCATTGTAAAAAACTGATTCTGCAGCAGCTTCTGCTGATGTCTGCCCGCCTGATTTATAAGCTTTTGTGCCGACACAAGCCTGTGTGCCGCTGTAAAGCTCTGCACAAGCTGCTGTGTTTTGTCGCATCGGGAAGCGAACAGTTCATCAAACCTAAACTCTCTGCCCTTTTGCAGTGCATACCCGAATGATGAAAACTGCTGCTGGGTATGGTCAAAGTTCTGCTGCCAGCAGATATGGTTGTTTCTGCATTTTCTGCATACTTCCTGTGCAGCTATGTCCTGCAGCTCCTTTGGCACGGCATCCTGCACCACAAGTTCCGATATATCCGCCACCGTACTGCCCAGAAAGCGGAAAGCCCTGCCAAGACGGTCCACACTGCCCATTAAGGTTATATAATCCTTTTCTGCCGCTGTACAGCCTGATGCAATTGGAACAGGGTATTTGCAAAACTTTGAAAACAAAAAACATAACGTAAGTGCCACCGATGTGGTTACTGCAAAAATAAAACTGTTGAACTGTGTCAAAAAGCTTAAAGTTACACCTGCAGATACGGCAGCCAGTGCCAAATATCCCGACCACCCGTGCTGCAGCAGTGCAAAGGAGGCAAAACCTATAAGCATAAAGCCTGCAAATACAAAGGCAAAATTGCTGTTCTGCCACTGGCTAAGCACTGCCGATATGGCACACAGCATTGATAAGGCGATATTGTCCTTTGACGAATAGAAAAAGCACAGGGACATAAGAAAACACAGAGGAACATTCACGCCCCATATTCTGATACCGCTCAGGGAAACAGCCCCCGTCAGCAATGCCACTGCACATTCCGCCAGCTGAAAAGAAGATGAAACAACTGCGTTTTCACGCAGCAGCTTTGCACCGCACCTTGCCGCATCGGGAACAAGTGCTAGTGCCGCTGTTTCCAGCATAAATACCACAGTATAGCTGCCGGCAAAACCAAAGGAAAGCACATATGCCTTTACCGCTGCAAAAACCGCCAGTGCACAGATAAGGGGCATCCTTTGCTTTTTGGGTACGATATATTCCATAACTATATATACAAACACAAATGACATATATGGTATGTACATTATGTCCGACACTGCGTTTATTCCAAAAAACACCACCGACAGTACCGCACAGATATTTCTGCTTTTTTCTTCTGTACACAGCAGCAGAAAAATCAACGGCAGGCTTGTAATCCTTGCATCTGTCCACACTGCCGACAGTGACAGTGTACACATTAGAATATTTTCTTTTTCCTTTATTGCCCATATTCCGTTTTGAAACAGTCTGTGTATATTTTTGTCTGTAGGATGTGTTTTTGTCATATATGTGCTGTCCTCTGCATATAATATCTGCCCAGATTATATTCCCGTGCAAAAGAAAAAACTGTCGAACCATAAAATCCGACAGTTTTTGACTACGTTTTGTATATTATTACATTAAATTTACTATCTGTTATACTTTTTATAAGACAGATATGAGTAAACAAAGGTTACTATAACGGTACCTGCAATTGCTATCATGGAAATTATAAAATACAGCTGTTCTGACAGCAGCAAGGTTGCCGCAAGACTGACAATACCCGCCAGTACAAACAGCACGCCGCCAAAGCGATGAGTGTCGTTCCACACTCTGTCGTCCGCATAGGTCCACATATTCTTTATTCCCATTGTGTAGTTGTTCTTGCATTTCGGCAGATAGTTTCCGATAAATATAAGCAGCAACGACATTGCAATCATAACAATTTTGCCCACGTTGAAACGGTGTGCATCCTCGGCTGAAAAAATCACAAGTTCCAGCACGCCTGCAAGAAACAGTACCATAACAAGACGGAAAGCTGTGTAAAACCCAGACACCTTTTCGTAACTTTTGCCCTTTGGGTCAACCTTTGGGATTATAAAAAACATCGGGAACAGCAACACATTTGCACCATATAAAAACCACACATTGCTTTTATGCCCATATGTTACCTGACCGTCAAATCCCCAGTTTGTAACTACCTGGTCAGGCAGCAACGGGTACATAATAACAAGCTGTATCAGAACCGCAATCAGCACGGCAATTGCCAAATAGTCAGTCTTTCTAAATTTCATCCTTTTTACCCTCCATAAACCCTGCAACCCAGGTGAGTATATCCTCCATTACGGATGTGTTTATCTCGTAATAGACAAATGTGCCTTTTTTGCTGTCGTCCACCAGACCTGCTTTTTTAAGTATGGACAGATGGTGGGACAATGTTGCACCCGTCATATCAAAATGCTCGCCTATCTCCCCTGCAGAAAGCTGACCTCTTTTAAGAAGTTCCAGTATTTTTCTGCGTGTAGGGTCGGATAAAGCCTTTAATGTATCCTGCAACAAGCATATCCCTCCTTTTACTTTTTACCATATTGTTTATATGTTCAATCCGAAAATCCCAATATATTTAGATGATTTTCTAAATATATGATAATATATATTTAAGCAATTGTCAATATATATTTAGAAATATATCGAAATATATTACAATTATCTGCTGATATCGGCACACTGTACCGTTTTTTATAAATCCGTGCAAACAAAAAAGGCATCGGGTAAAACCCGATGCCTTTAATCTGTCAAGTTACGAAATTATTCTTCGTCTTCTTCGTCGTGGCAGCAGCAATCTTCGTCATCGCAGCATTCAACGCCGTCAAAATCTACTTCAAAGCTTGTGCCGCAGTTTGGACAACCGCAGTCTGGGCTGAAGAGCATATCTTCGTCCATGCATACGATTTCGCCGCATTTTGGACAGGTGATTTCGTAGATACCACCATCGAAGAGGTCTTCGTCGTCATGGTCGTGACCACAGCAGCATTCGTCTTCGTCATCCCAGTCTTCGTCGCAGTCGCAGCAGTCGCATTCGTCTTCGTCATCTTCCCAGAGGAAGTCTTCGATATCTGTAAGGTCTTCGTCGATAGCGTCAAGTTCTTCGTAAGCCTGGTCCATATCGCTTTCAAGTTCGCTGACAGCTGTTGTTACATCGTCAAGGAGGTCAACGAGAGCAAGCAGAACTTTGCCTTCTTTTGTTGTGCCTTCAATGCCGAGACCTTCTGCCAGGCCTTTGATATAAGCGAGTTTTTCTGTAAGTGTCATCATAGTATCCACTCTGCCTTTCTTAATTAAATTATATCTGAAAGATTAGTCTTCGTAGCTCTTTGCACGTTCCATGTATTCGCCTGTTCTTGTATCAACACGAACAAGTTCTTCTTCTTCGATAAAGAGTGGAACTCTGATTTCTGCGCCTGTTTCTACTTTAGCAGGTTTGAGTGTGTTTGTAGCTGTGTTGCCTTTGAAGCCAGGTTCTGTTTCTGTAATCTGGAGAACAACAAAGTTTTCTGGTTCTACGCCGAATACTTTACCGTTGTAGGAGAGAACTTTAACGTTTGTGTTTTCTCTTACAAATTTAAAGCCGTCTGCAAAATCAGACATTGGAAGTGGAATCTGTTCGAATGTTTCAACATCCATTACATAGTATACTTCGCCGTCGTTGTAGAGATACTGCATTTCTGCTCTTTCGATACGAGCTGGGGAGAATTTAGCTGTTGGGTTGAAGCTTTCTTCTCTGATTGCGCCTGTGATAACGTTTTTGTATTTTGTTCTAACAAAAGCTGCACCTTTACCAGGTTTTACGTGCTGGAACTCAACGATAACGTGTGGCTGGCCGTTGATTTCAAATGTTAAACCATTTCTAAAATCGCCTGCGGAAATCATAATATTACCTCCAAAAAGTTTTAAAACTTATTATAATTTTTTACATAATATGTGACTATATTATATCTTTTATAATTTTACATTAATCTGTGCAATTTTTCAATAGTTAATTATATAAAATATATCTATTTATAAAAAATCAGACCGCATATCTGCTTAAAAAGCCTGTTTTACAATGCTTTTGTAATATGCTTTCATCTGTGCTGCGTCTATTCCCTGTGTGCCGTCTGACTCGCAGATGATAACAGGAGAAAGGTTTTTGCGGGCAACAATCTCCATAAGCGGCTCAAAATCAGGGCCGAAAGCTGTATCCTCAAAGGTAAGGTGACGTTTCTCTCCTCCCGTTGTGTATTCGATTTTTGAAAAGTGAGAATGGAAAATTTTTGTGCGATCGGCACCTATTCTGTTTTCCATCCTTTCAATTATATTCTTGTAGTCCTCAATGGATTTTATACTGCCCATATCCCTTGCATTCAGGTGGCCAAAATCTATACATGGGATAATTCTTTCGTCCACACTGCACAGTGCCAGCACCTCGTCCAGCGTGCCAAGCTGATTTACTTTACCCATGGTTTCAGGACACACGGTAATATCTCCAAGACCATTTTCGTCCAGTGCTTTCATAATAAGGGTCATTGTATCCATTGCCTTTGCCAGAGCAACCTCCCTTGACAGCTTTGCACAGGAACCCGAATGGAATATTACACGGCTGCCGCCCATAGCCTTGATTGCTTTTGCACTGTCAAGGATATAATTTACGCTGTTAAGGCGTTTTTCCTCCTCGATACTGGACATTGAAATATAATATGGTGCGTGGAGAGAAAGTGTAATGTTTTTTGCCCTGCAGGCTGCACCAAACTCCGCTGCCGCCTTTTCGCTTACACGCACACCTCGTCCGCACTGATACTCAAAAGCCTCCAGCCCCATCTTTTCAAGATAGGCTGGTGCCTCAATTGTCTTTTTAAAGCCTTGCAGGGTAAAGTTTGCATCCAGCCCTGCTGTTCCGAATTTTACCATTACAAAAAATCTCCGTGTTCCTTTAAATATAAATCTATATACGGCTGCTCAAAATTACGCTTTATTTCAAATCCTTTGCCTTCTTCGTGGAAAACCGGCAGCACCATAGCCGCTTTCATTCCCGCCACATGAGCACCAAGCACATCGGTAAAAATCTGGTCGCCCACCACAAGGGTGTTTTTAAGCGGCACTTTTGTTTTTAACCTTGCACGGATAAAACCCCACGGTGTAGGCTTGGCACTGAAGGTTACACAGGGCAGCTTTACAATATCTGCAAAGGGCTGCACCTTGCTTCTGAAATTGTTGGAGGTGATAAACAGCTTTATGCCGTTTTTCTGCATAAGTTCAATCCAGTCCATAACACCGTCTGCAGCCTCCAGCTTTTTGTGGCGGCGCAAGGTTCCGTCCGCATCCAGAAAGATACACTTTATATTACGTTCTTTCAGAAAAGCGGGGGTTATATTTATGGTTTTGCTGAATATATAGTCGGGTTTATACCATTTTAAAATCATAAAAACCTCTTGCAATCTTTATATGGGAATGATGTAGATACATAAATTGTACCATATATTTTTGCTGTAAACAAACCTGTGCACACATATATCACAAAAAATTAAAAACTCTCCGCAAAACCTGATGTGTACTGCAGAGAGTTTTTTTACTTATGCATTCTGTTTTTTGCCAATGGCAGCATTAAGTACAAAGCTGATTACCAGCATTGCCAAAGTCACGATAACCCAGCCAAATCCAAGGTCGTAAAGTGGCAGTGAACGGCAGATTTTGCTGATAAAGCCAAGGGAAATACCCACGCCGTCTATTGCATAGATTACACTGATAACCGCTGTGCCGAGGATTGTAAATGGATAGATAAATCTGTTGCCCCTGATAAAATTATCGCAGAGACCCAGCACAATAAGCATGATGGAAACAGGATAAATTGCATTGAGCACAGGCACAGAGATACTGAGGATAGTTGTAAGACCCTGGTTGCATACCGCAAAAGAGAAAACTGTGATACCCAGTACAAACTTGTTGTAGCTTATGCCTTTGAACAGTGTTGAAAAATACTGTGATATGGAATTGATAAGACCTACGCAGGTTGTAAGGCATGCCAATGTGAATATTGCTGCAAGAATAATTGCACCGAATTCGCCAAAAAGCTGATACACAATCTGACGCAGTGTCCACGCACCGTTTTCCTGTATTGGATAGATGCCGCTGGACTGCATACCCATAAATGTAAGCATAACATAAACGGATGTGAGGATTGTACCTGCTGCAATACCTGCAACAACTGTGTGTCCTATAATACCTTTTTTCTCTTTTATACCAAGAGACTGGAGTGTTATAGAGATAACAAGACCAAAGTTGAGTGCTGCAATTGTATCCATTGTCTGATAGCCTTCGCAGAAGCCTTTGAGAAATGCTGCAGACTGATAGTCCGGCTGTGCAGGTGCAACACCCATTGTACCTTTAACCAGAAAACTGATAAAAAGGAACACTATAAGTGTAAGCAGACTTGGTGTAAGATAGTGTCCTATACGATTTACAAGTTTGCTTGGATTAAGCGCAAGCCAGGCTGCAATTATAAAAAACACCAGTGAGTAAATAAGCATAAACACTCTGAATGATGCACCTTCTGGCAGATATGGTGCAACTGCCATTTCAAAAGGAACACTTGCAGCACGCGGTATACCAAGACCCGGGCCGATAGAAAGATAGATAAGCATTGTAAAAACAATTGCAAATTTGCTGTTTACCCTTGCACCAAGCTTGTCCAGACCATCAGACTGTGCAACGACAATAACGCCAAGAACAGGCAGTATAACAGCTGTTATAAGAAAACCGATAAGGGCAGGAACTGTGTTCTGTGCTGCATTCTGTCCCAGAAACGGTGGAAATATAAGGTTGCCTGCGCCAAAAAACAGACTGAACAGCATAAAGCTGACTGTGAGCATCTGGCCTTTTGTAAGTTTCATAGTGAAATTCTCCTGTATGTGAATTATACTTTTAACCTGTTGGTAATAACCTTAATATTATACCACAAATTCTTTATACTGTAAACAAAAGTCTTATTTTCACCCTTTTTCCCTTTGGACTGATAGATTCCAACTCCGGCAATTTCACCAAGCATTGATGCAAACAGGAAAATATGATAAAATGAGCTGAACGATAAATTGGAATTTGTGGGTATAATTAGCAATTCCACTCATATTCCCCCAATGGGGGATATGTTTTTTTCATCCAATGAGATATACTTTTGCCAGAAACAATAAATGGAGGCAAGCAAAATGAATCAACAAATAACGGGAAAGTTTATATCACACAAGAGAAAAGAGAAAAACTTAACACAGGAGCAGTTGGCAGAAAAGCTTGGAGTCTCTAATAAAACCGTTTCGAAATGGGAAACAGGCAAATGCATGCCCGATTACTCTGTCGTGAAAATCTTATGTGAAGAATTAGAAATTACAGTTGCAGAGCTAATGGATGGAGAAGGTGCCGAGGAAAGAAGTGTTCGCGCATATGATGACGAGCAAATCATAGATTTGCTGAAAAGGACACAGGATTTGGAAAAGCAAAAAAACTTGCTTTACGGAGTGTTACTT
>JAFSFT010000060.1 GCA_017435045.1 Oscillospiraceae bacterium | reverse complement strand
GTCATACACAAGTGCCCTTTCCGCAATGGTGTACATCTTGATAATCTCCGCAGGGGACATATCGTCACGGATGTGGCCACGCTGCTGTCCCTCGGTTATTACATTTCTCAAAAGCTTGTAGTAGGTGCGGTTTTTGTCCAGTAGGTGCTTATGGTTTTTGCTGAACAGATGTGCCGAGTACATTCTGGCAACAAGGTCGAGAGAATAGTCGTTCTCGATGGAGGAAAAGCATTCATCGCACAGCACGATAAGCTTGTCAAAGCTGTTCATGTCCACGTCCAGCTTTTTGCTTAACTCCTCGTACCTTTCGTCAAACATATAGGAAAACAGGCTAAGCAGGTCTTCCTTGCTTTTGAAGTAGTGGTAGAATGTGCCCTTGGAGGTATCGGTGGCCTCGATAATTTCGTCCACCGTTGTGTTGTCGTAGCCTTTTTCCTCAAAAAGCTTCCACGCCGCACTTAAAATTTTTACTCTGTTGTTTGTCTTTTTTTCCATAATTTATATATGTACTGTGTATAATGTGGCGGCACACCGCAAAAGCAGTGTGCCGTATTGCTGTAAAAATCGGTAAGCGGAAAAATCCGCAGGTCTTTCTCTTTTTAATTAATCAAGAAAATCCTTAAGCTTTTTGTTTCTGCTTGGGTGACGCAGCTTTCTCAGTGCCTTTGCCTCAATCTGTCTTATACGTTCGCGGGTTACGTTGAACTCCTTGCCAACTTCCTCCAGAGTTCTTGGTCTGCCGTCCTCAATGCCAAAGCGGAGGGAAAGCACCTTTGCTTCTCTTGGTGTAAGTGTAGCAAGCACCTCGCCAAGCTGTTCCTTAAGCAGAGCGTGTGTTGCAGCTTCTTCCGGGATTGGAGCGTCGCTGTCAGGGATAAAGTCGCCAAGGTGGCTGTCTTCTTCTTCGCCGATTGGGCTTTCAAGGCTTATTGGTTCCTGTGCAACCTTAAGGATTTCACGCACCTTTTCCTGTGGCATATCCAGTTCTTCTGCCAAGTCTTCTACAGATGGTTCCTGACCGTTTTTATGTAAAAGCTGGCTCTGCACCTTTTTAACCTTGTTGATTGTTTCCACCATGTGAACAGGGATACGGATTGTTCTTGCCTGGTCAGCGATAGCACGGGTGATAGCCTGACGGATCCACCATGTTGCGTATGTGGAGAATTTAAAGCCCTTTGTATGGTCAAACTTTTCAACAGCCTTGATAAGACCAAGGTTGCCCTCCTGAATAAGGTCGAGGAACAGCATACCTCTGCCAACGTATCTCTTTGCAATGGAAACAACCAGACGCAGGTTAGCTTCTGCCAGTTTTTTCTTTGCAAGGCTGTCGCCCTTGAGGATTTTTTCTGCCAGTTCAACCTCTTCTTCAAGGCTGAGCAATGGGAAGGAGCCGATTTCCTTAAGGTAAACCTTTACAGGGTCGTCGATGGAAACACCTTCTGCGGAGAGGGATTTTTCAAACTTCTCAACGTTCTTTTCTGTGAGAACTTCTTCTTCCTCCTCGATAATGTCGATAACGTCAACGTTGTTTGTTTCCAGTGTTTCGTACAGCTTGTCCACCTGTTCAACGTCAAAGCTTACACCTTCAAGGAATTTGTCGATATCAAGGCTTGTCAGCTTGCCCTGCTTTTTGCCGTAGTCGATAAGTTCCTGAATAGTGGTAATTTTTTTCTCTGTGTTTTTTGTCATAAGTAAATTCCCCTTTTACTATTTCTTTTTCTCTTTAAGGCTTTCCACCCATTTGGCAAGGTCTTCCTTGCTGGTGTTTTTAATCTCGTTCTGTCCTTTTGGTGCAGTCCGCAGATTGTTTATATGCATCCGGACATCTTCTGCCGTGATTATTATGTCAGCATTATCTGCATTTATTTTTGCCAGTATCTGCCTTGCTTCCTGCTCCAGATAGTGACATAACAGTGCATAGCTTACTTCCTGTCCTTCTGCTTTAAGCTTTTTGTATTGCACAAAAGCATTTTTCATATTTTCATCGGTAAAATCCTCTGCCGTAAGCTGGCTGTCCACCATGGCGAACAGGCTGTTGTCACGGATAAGTGCCGATATTATCTGCTGCTGGGCAAAAACCTTTGGCAGCGTGTTGCCCTGCTGGCGGTAGTCCACCTTTATGCTGCCTGCAAGCCCCTCTTTTAAAAGGTCCCGGTTACGCTTTGCATTGCCCGCACGGTACAGCCTGTTTCTGCTCTGCTCAAGCTGCAGCTTGATGGAGGCCTTGTCCGCACCCGTCTCGTTTGCAAGGCGGCTGCAGTATACATCCTGCAGTATGGGGCTTGGTATCTTTGCCAGTATGTCGCAGGCCTTTGTAAGATAGTCAATTCTGCCCTGGGTATCCCTGATATCGTACTGCCTGCGCAGCTTTAAAATTTCAAAGTCAAGTGCCGAGCTTGCCTTTTCAAGCAGCATCTCAAACTTGTCTCTGCCAAACTTCTTGATGTATTCGTCAGGGTCCTTTGCACCCTCCATCTGCAGAACATTAACCGATACGTCCTCCCTGGAGAACAAATCCATTGCCCTGCGTGTGGCTTTCTGCCCTGCCTCGTCCGAGTCGTAGGCTATAACAACGTTCTTTGCATAGTCGGCTATCAGCTTTGCCTGCTGGCTTGTAAGGGCGGTGCCCAGCGTTGCCAGAGCATTGTTGAAACCTGCCTGATGCAAACTTATAACGTCCATATAGCCCTCGGCAAGGATAAAGGTGTCCTTACCCGACTTTTTGGCTATGTTCATGGCAAAAAGTCCGTTGGATTTTTTAAACACGGGGGTGTCGCCGCTGTTTAAATATTTAGGGCCGCCCTCGTCCCCCATGCGTCTGCCGCCGAATGCGATAACGTTGCCCCGCAAATCGATAATCGGAAAGATTATCCTGTCGCGGAAGATGTCGTACACATTGCCCTTGCTGCTGCGTGCGGCAAGGTAGGCCGAAATTATCTCGTCCTCGGTATAGCCTTTGCTTTTAAGGTGATTTGTCAGCCCCTGCCAGTCGTCACCTGCATAGCCAAGACCAAAATTTACTATGGTCTTGTCGGAAAGCTGACGCTGACGGAGATATACACGGGCATTTCTGCCCTTTTCGCTGTTTAAATTTGCGTGGAAATAACGTGCCGCAATTTTGTTCATCTCGTAGATGCGGCTTTTAAGGCGGGACAGCTTGTCGTCCTCATCGGGCAGCGGCATACCGCTTTGCTGTGCCAGAGCCTTTACCGCCTCAACATAGGTAAGGCCGTTTATCTCCTTTGTAAAGCTTATTATATCGCCCCCTGCACCGCAGCCGAAGCAGTAATAGCTCTGGGTGTCGGGATATACGGTAAAGGACGGCGTTTTTTCGGAGTGGAAAGGACACAGACCCTTGTATATCCTGCCGTGCCGCTTTAGGTGCACGTGGGAGGAGATAACGTCGTAGACGCTGTTTCTCTGCAACAGTTCCTGTATATAGTGGGCAGGTATTGCCATATAAATCCTCTCCTTTCCTTTATATTTATATTAATTCTTATTATATTCTGTATTATACTCTGCTGTTTGTATTATACTCTGCATTATACTCTGCTGTCGGTGCATAAATCCGCACAGCAATGTGTTTTACGCCACACAGATATGTCCACAGCCGTAATCACAGCAGCCACAACCGCTGCAGCAATGTGTTTTACGCCTGCACTGCTTACAGCCGCACAGTTTTATGCCTTGCCAAGCTTCCAGGGTTTAGGGATAAAGATATTCTCAAAGGTCAAGGATGCAAAGTCGTCACTCATACCCTGAATATAGTCGGTAACGGCTCTGTCCAGCCCCTCCTCCCTTGCGATAACATGGTACATTTCGGGCATTTTTTCGGGGTGCTGCTTAAAGTATTTGTACAGCTCCGCCACCAGAATATCCACCTTTTTCTCCTCCACCTTTGCGATGGAATCGGTGTACACATTGTCGTACATAAAGTTGGAAAGTGCCTCAAACTGCGTCTGTATTTCGGGTGCCATCCTTATATCTGCCCAGGAGTTTTCCACAAGGGAGTTTATAAGGGTGGTAATTCTTTCGCTCTTGGTGTGGCCAAGCACGTCGGTACATTTTTTCGGCAGGTCCTCCTCGGTAAGGATACCTGCGGTAATTGCGTCCTCAATGTCGTGGTTAAGGTAGGCAATTCTGTCGGCAAAGCGGAGCACTATTCCCTCTCTTGTAAGAGGATTGCCCGACCGCGTGTGGTTTTCAATGCCGTTTATAACCTCACGGCAGAGGTTAAGGCCTTTAAGGTTTCTTTCAAGGTAACGCACCACACGTCCGCTTTGCTTTGCGTGGGAGAAGCCTTTTGGGTTAAGGTCGTTAAGTGCCCTTTCTCCTGCGTGGCCAAACGGTGTGTGGCCAAGGTCGTGCCCCATGGCAATGGCCTCGCACAAATCTTCATTAAGTGCAAGGGCACGGCAGATGGTTCTGCCAATCTGCCCCACCTCGAGGGTATGGGTAAGGCGGGTACGGTAATGGTCGCCCTCGGGAGAAATAAAAACCTGTGTTTTCTGTTTAAGCCTGCGGAAGCTTTTGCAGTGGATAATCTTGTCCCTGTCCTTCTGATAGCAGGTACGCAGGTCACACTCCTCCTCGGGAAATTCCCTGCCCCAGGTATCCTTTGCAAGCTGTGCATAAGGGCTTAAAATAAGCTGTTCCTGACGGAGTATACGTTCTCGTACTGTTTCCATATTTTATCCCCCTTTATATTACATATACTGACCTCAATGGCAAAAAGCCTTTTTTATTTTAAGTTTTTTTTAAAAAATATCGTAAATTTCGCCACTTACACTTGGCTCTCTGCCTTTTGTAAGCAGAACAGCACGCCCCAGCCGCCGCAAAAATCCAAAGCCGCAAACCCAAGCCGCACCGCCGCAGCAAATGCCGCCGCAAAGCCGCAAAAATCCAAAGCTGCAAAAATCCAACGCTGCCTTTTGCGTCTGCAGGGTGTCAGCAGTTAAAAAATATCGTAAATTTCGTCACTTACACTTGGCTCTCTGCCTTTTGTAAGCACCACAAGGTCGTTTATAAGGGCATCCTGTGTGCCGCTTAACATTCTTATGGTAATGTTTACGCTGTCGGTAAACTGTGTGTCGATAATCTTGCCGTTTCTGTTCTGGCAAAGGGTGGTAATTTTGTCGTAGAGGGAGTAGTCCACAGTGATATTAAGGTCAACGCACTGCTTGTAGGTGAGTATCTCTGCCGCCTCCAGTGCCGCCTTTGCGCCCTCGGTATAGGCACGCACAAGGCCGCCTGTGCCCAGAAGTGTGCCGCCAAAGTATCTTGTCACCACGATAATTGCGTCCTCAACGCCCGAATGACGCAGCACCTCCAGAATAGGCATACCTGCGGTTTTGCTTGGTTCGCCGTCGTCGCTCTGACGCACAACGCCCTCGTCCTTGATTATGTAGGCATAGCAGTGATGGCGTGCATCGTAATGCTTCTTGCGGATTTTGGCAAGATATTCCTGTGCCTGTGCCTCGGTTTTTGCATGGGAAATATATCCGATAAACTCGGATTTCTTCTCGTATATAGTGCCTGTGGCCTCGCCTTTAACGGTTTTGTAGTCTGCCATAGCTTAATGTCCTTTCGGTAAGGTAATGCAAGTGGTTGTTGTATATCAACTATATATTCTTTTATGCTTTGCATATTACTTTTGTGTCCAAAAGCATAGATGCTTTGCATGTCACTTTTGGCAGCAAAAGTGACCAAAACTGGCACTGATTGCGATGCAGTGCACCACGCACAGAGGTGTGCGGCAGGCTGACTGCCTCATTGTGCTGGCCCGCCTGCGCACGTCGGCAGTCACGACCGCCCTGCTCCAAAAGAGCAGGCCGACCTTTGACGCCAG
>JAFSFT010000059.1 GCA_017435045.1 Oscillospiraceae bacterium | reverse complement strand
TATAAATATATATGTATTGATTGGATACATTATACATTGTGGTGGCATATTTTGTCAAATTTTTTATTAGTTATAACTAATATGCTGTTTTTGGTAAAATTTTCAAATATTTTGCTGAAAAATAAAACCTGAAAAAATCAAGGAAAATAAGGAAAAATTTATATTAGTTATAACTAATGATGCGCTTTGCCTGGCTAATGCTGAAAACGATGTATTAAAATACTGTCCAAAAAATATTCTAAAAAAATTTTTATGTTTTTGTATGTGTTTATATGTACAGATAAAAAATCAGCCTCCGCACACAGGTGCAAAGGCTGATAAAAAATCGGGTTGTCAGTTTACAAAATACCACTGGGGCATAATTTCCAGTGCCTCAATATAACCTTTCGGGGCAGAAATGCCGCTGGTTACAGGCAGGAAAATAAGAAACATTGCAGCGCATATTCCAATGTAAATCCATACTGCTTTTTTGGATTTTGGCAGGCGGTGCACAAGGTCAGCAGCAGCGATAGCCATGGCAGTTATGCCAAATACCACACAGGGGAAGTAGTGGTAGATAAAGCACAGACGGCTTACCATCACCCATGGCAGATAGCTGGCAAGGTATCCCAAAGCCACAAACAGATGTCCCGTGGCTTTGTCTTTTATGCCGCAAACAAGGCAGTACACAGCGGCAAAAGGAGTAAGCAGCCATATAAGAGGATTGCCGAAAGCGGAGATGGTGCTGACCATATTTCCCGTTTCGCTGACAGCATACCATATAGGCTTTATGCTGAAAGGCCAGGTATACCACATGGAGGAGAAGAAGTGTTCGGCCTCAAGGTTTGCATGGTAGTCGAACATATGCTTCTGATACCCCCACAATTGGTTTATATAATCTTCAAATCCGTCTGCGTGGATAACGGGGATAAAGCTGGCACAGTAGATTAATACCGGCACAGCCACAAAGAATACAAAGCACATAAGAATGGTTTTTACTGCATAGCTTCTGGCTTGGGCATCCATCTTGCTGCTGCGGTATTTACCAAAAAGTCTTATAAAGAAGAACAGTGCAAGACCAACCATAGGGTATGCCCCGTTCCACTTGCTTGCCACGCAGCAGCCCATAAAGCTGCCGCTTAAAAGCAGATACAGCCATTCCTTTTTGTCGCCGAAATCTGTGCGGTGCCAGTATGTCATAAACAGAAAGGTCATCAGCATAAACAGCACTACATAGGTGTCCACCGTGGCTATTCTGGTCTGGGTAAAGTGCATAAAATCGCAGGCGGTCAGTGCCGCAGCCACAAGGCCGCACCAGCTGTTTTTAGTCAGTGCAAGGCACAGCAGGTACACAAGCGGTATCATGGCAATGCCGCATACAGCTCCCACAATCCGCCAGCCGAAAGGCGTCATACCAAACAGCTTTATGCCAAGGCTGATAAGAATTTTGCCAAGGGGCGGATGGGTTGTTTCGTATATGCTGTACCCCTGCAGCTGCTCGTATGCAGTTCTGCCGTGGTAAATTTCATCAAAGTACATGGAGTTGTAGTAGCCTGTGTCAAAAGGCTTTGTACTGCTTTCATCAAGGGCATACACGGCACTGTAAGGGTTATCACTTTCAATTCTGT
The DNA here is from genome assembly GCA_017435045.1 of Oscillospiraceae bacterium. Classification (GTDB taxonomy): domain Bacteria; phylum Bacillota; class Clostridia; order Oscillospirales; family Ruminococcaceae; genus RGIG3102. Next base: position 5,441 of record JAFSFT010000059.1, on the reverse strand, counting down.
CCAGCGTTCCAGTAATGGTGTTGCCCTCGCTGTCGCAGAAGATAATTTCTCCCAGCACACTGCCTGCGTGTTTTGCCTGCACAAGCACAGTGGAAGCGGTTACATCAGCGTGGTATTCTTTCCATGTATATACTGACTGCCCTTCAATGTTCCACAGATATTCAAAATTTTCTCCGTCAGTGGAAGTAAAAACCTCAAAGTCACCGCACACCTTGCGGCCAACAGGATCGGCATTTTCGTCGCCAAGTCCGCTGTAAACATATATGCTGCCCAGCTGTACAGGCTGTTCAAAATGCACACGGAAGGAAAAATCCTCCTCGGTGGACTGATAAAAGGTCTGCGGTGCATAATCTGCCCCCAGCATATTCAGCGCAAACAGTGCGTATACAGCGGTAATAAATGTCAGTATAAATACAGGCTTTTTAAATTTCATAACAGAAAGTCCGCTCTCTGTAAAAACATCGTAAATGGCATATATTGCAAGGCCCACAGCAACAGCTACAGCGCAAAGGCTTACCGCTTTTTCTGCAGTGGAGTTAAGGTCAAAGGTCTGATAATACATAGCCATAACCCAGCTGGAGTTAATGTAGTTTATACAGCTTATAAGTACCGCAAAAAGCAGATATGGTTTTTTGTCTCTTGCAATATAGCTCAGCACACACATCAGCACTGTGGGATAGATATATCTTTCGTGCATCATTGTACAGAAGGCAAACATCACCGATATAGAAACCGCGGCAGCAGCAAAAAATCCGCTGTTGCCTCTGGCACACAGCACAAAAAATGCCACAAGTCCCAGCACGCAGCCGATGACAGCAAAGTTTATCTGTCCGCTGCCCTGTACACCGGAAAGCTCTGTCCAATTAAGCCCAAGCAGGTAGTAAAGGTTAAAGCCGTTTATGGTAAAGTGCTCATAGCCCTGAAATGTGCCTTTATATAGGTCAATCAGCCACATAACATCAAACAGATTTTTGCAGAAGGGCAGTGCCATCACATAAAATGCGGCAAAGCCTGTACCCAGCGCTTTAACCAGTTCCTTTAAACTCTTTCTTTTAACAATCCAGAACAGCAGCACAGGCCCGAACAGCAGAGACTGCGGTTTGGTAATAAGTGCTGCAGCATATGCAACAGCGGCAAAAACTGTTCTGTTATGGTATGCAAAATACAGTGCAAAACCGAGGAAGAACAGATACCAGCTTTCAATCTGTCCCCACACACTGCTGTTAAAGATTATGTTTGGTGCAAACAGAAAAGCAAGGGAAAGAAAACAGCTTTGGCTTTCTCCAAGTTTTTCCTTTGCAAAAAGATAAATAAGCCAGCCGCAGCCAAAATCGGCAATTATAGCGGGCAGTTTATAGATAAAGCTGCACAGAATATCGTTATATCCAAGGCCGAGAAGATCGCTTATGCAGTCCAGTGCATACAGCACATACATATACCCGGGAGGATAGTCAAGGAAAAAGTCTCCGCTGTACAGATTTTTAAACCCAAGCTCGTGGGCGTATCCGCCCCAGGCTTTAAAGCAGTTCATATCATAGGTGAAATAGTAATCCTGCAGGCCAAAGAAAACCCTTATGCCCACTGCGGCAATAACCGCCAGCAGCAGAAAGGTTTTGGGTATTCTGTATTCGGTGTGCTGTTCAATATGGCAGAACAAAAGCACACAAAGGGCCGCATATACAGCCGAAATTAAAAAAGATGCAAGCATTGTGTCTCCGTAAATATATATCAATGATTATTACTGAATAATATATCAGTTTAACATATCTGCAGATATAAATAAAGTGAAAAAGATAAACAAAAACGTCGTAATGGCCGGGGAAAGTATATTGCACAGGCTGTAATATATATGGAGTTATTGCATACACGGGCGAATTATGTTGCGGAAGAGGTCGTTTTATGAATATCCCTTTAACTTTTGCTAACAATATATGCAAAACAAATTTTCGAAAGGGAGAAACTATGAAAAAGAAACTTTTTGGCTCTCTGGGTGAGCATATAAAGACCAATTGGGTTATAATTGTTCTTGCCCTGTGTGTCGTGGGTGCAGGGGCGTTGTCCTTTTATACAGTAAATGATATCAACGAAAGACTGGATAACCAGAGCGTTCCGGATAATGACAACGTACTGGAACAGAACGACATATTTGAACCTCAGCAGGCAGAGGATGTACAGACCGAGGCGGAAAACGTGCCGATAAAACCGCAGACAGACAACGTCGATACTCCTGCGGCCACAAAGCCTGCCCCAACAGCTTCCGCTGTGCCCGAAGCAGAAACCGGCAAGGAGTTTGTTCTGCCGGTTGATGGCAAAATCTTTGCTGCATTTTCGGGGGACGAGCTGGTGTATAACCAGACAATGGGAGACTGGCGTACCCACAACGGCATCGACATAAAGGCGGCGGCAGGCAGTGCGGTAAAATCGGGCTGTGACGGCACTGTGGAAAATGTCTACAACGACGGCATGCTGGGATATGTGGTAGAGGTGACCAACGGCAATTATACAGTAAGATACTGTGGTCTTGATAAAAATGTATTGGTGCAGAAAGGCGACAAATTGCATCAGAATCAGCCTATCGGCACCGTGGGGGAAATTCCGCTGGAAATTGCGGAGGAAAGCCATATTCATCTTGAAATTGTAAAAGACGGACAGTATAAAAACCCCGATAAATATCTTGATTAAATATCAGCTTTGAAGTTGTACTGCCCTATGTTTCACGGTTATACTGGCTGATATCTGCAATAATTCTTTAAATAACAATACCTTTAACTCCTTTATCGGTGATAAAGGAGTTTTTTATTGAAAATTGCAGTATATTATGTTAATATTTATAATGTATAAATACGTGCAGACGTATCATATGTAAAAAAATACATTTAACTTATTATCAGGGAGATAAATATGGCTAAATTTGAATTTATAAAAAATGAAATTGAGGGTCTTGTTGTTGTAAAACCAACAGTGTTCGGTGACGATCGCGGCTTCTTTATGGAAACATATCATAAGGATGAATTTGCTGCAGCAGGCATCGACAGAGAATTTGTGCAGGACAACCACTCCAAATCCAGTAAGGGTGTTCTCCGCGGCCTCCATTTTCAGACAGAAAACACACAGGGCAAGCTGGTTCGTGTAATCAAAGGCGAAGTTTTTGACGTTGCAGTTGACTGCCGTCCAAACAGCAAAACCTTTGGTCAGTGGTACGGCGTAACCCTCAGTGATGAAAATAAAATGCAGTTCTATGTTCCGGAAGGCTTTGCACACGGATTCCTTGTTCTCAGCGACGAGGCAGAATTTGTGTACAAGTGCACAGATGTGTACAATCCAAAGGCAGAGGGCGGCATTCCGTATAATGATGAAACTGTAAATGTGCAGTGGCCTGCAGTTGACTGCGAAATAAAGCTCAGTGCAAAGGATCAGGTGCACACACCTTTTGCACAGCAGACATTTGACTGCTTCAAAAAATACTAATCGAGGTCGACATATATGCTGACAAAACTTAAAGGCAGATTTGCCATGTTTTATAAATACCGCTTTCTGCTGCAGAATCTTATACAGCGAGACATCAAGGTAAAATACCGCCGTTCAACACTTGGCATTCTGTGGAGTGTTCTCAACCCTCTGCTTATGATGCTGGTTATGACACTGGTATTCAGCCATTTTTTCCGTTTTGATATCGAAAACTATCCTGTATACCTGCTCAGCGGTCAGCTGCTTTTTACATATTTTACCGAGGGCACATCCATGGCAATGGAATCTGTAATCGGCTATGCACCGCTCATTAAAAAGGTATATGTGCCAAAATACATATTCCCGCTGGAAAAAAGCTGCTTTGCTTTTATCAATATGTGTTTCTCACTTGTGGCACTTATCGTGGTTATGCTGGTTACAGGTGCAAAGTTCTATGCTACAATCATCTTTGCAATCTACCCTATGGTAATGCTGTTCTTCTTCAGCCTTGGCGTAGGTCTGTTCCTTGCATCCAGCGCAATCTTCTTCCGCGATATCATCCATCTGTGGAGTGTTTTTACAACAGTGCTTATGTACGCATCGGCAATCTTCTATCCTACAAGCATCCTTGACGGTACAATCATGCAGCTGCTCATCAACTTCAATCCACTTTACTGGTACATCGACGCCTTCCGTCAGTGTATTCTCCGTGGCGGCATGCTCAGCTTCAACCATATCTTCATCTGTGCTCTCTGTGCAGTAATTGCACTTATCGTTGGTGCAAAGGTGTTCAAAAAAGGTCAGGACAGCTTTATTCTTTACATTTAAGGAGGTTATTATGGACAAGCAGACTATGGTAAAAGTAGATAATGTGGGCATCCGTTTTAACCTTGCTAAAGAACGAGTTGACTCACTTAAGGAATATTTTCTCAAGTTCTCCAAAGGCACACTGCACTTTGAAGAATTCTGGGCATTGGACGGCGTAAGCCTCGAAATTGAAAGAGGGGATTTTTACGGTCTTGTAGGCATTAACGGTTCGGGCAAATCCACTTTGCTCAAGGCTGTGGCTGGGGTTTTCAAACCTACAAGAGGCTCTATTACAGTAAACGGCACAATTGCTCCGCTTATCGAGCTGGGTGCAGGTTTCGATATGGACCTTACCGCAAGAGAAAATATCTTCCTCAACGGCGCGGTGTTGGGCTTTTCCAAAGACCATATGCTGGAAAAATTTGACGATATCGTAGATTTTTCTGAACTTCACGAATTTCTGGACGTTCCGCTTAAAAACTATTCTTCGGGTATGGTTGCCCGTATTGCTTTTGCAATTGCAACAGCAACAAAGCCTGACATCCTTATCGCAGACGAAATTCTGGCAGTTGGCGACTATGCATTCCAGGAAAAATGTGAAAAACGAATGCAGGAACTGCTGGATGCAGGCACAACAGTTATCTTTGTAAGCCATTCCATCGAACAAGTTAAACGTATGTGCAACAAGGCAACCTGGATTGAAAAGGGCAAGGTTATTATGACAGGCGACGCACAGACAGTATGCGATGCCTACAGCTCAAAATATTAATAAGCAAAAAGTAAAGGACGGCAATGCCGTCCTTTTTGTTGCCGGATATATGGTGTTGGCTTTTTTGTCCATATAAGCTGCAAACAGATTTATACCTGCACAAGCTTCGGTATATTCATACGTTTATAAACATACAAAAAGGAGATGCCGTGGGGAGCGGTCCAATAAAACAGTATAATAATGTTTTCGGGAAGCGGCATGAGTAATCATGCCGCTTTTCCGTTCATAACGTCATAGAGTAAATTGGCGGGGAGTATTCCGATATAGTTGTAGCTGATCGTCACATCCTGCACTCGGTGTCCGCTGGACTTATCCGGTGCATGAACATATACGGCATTTACCATATCGTTCAGAATAGTGGGTGTCAGCTTCTCCAGATACAGGTATTTCTTTGCCTGTCGGATAAACCTATCGACAT
>JAFSFT010000058.1 GCA_017435045.1 Oscillospiraceae bacterium | reverse complement strand
GTAACTGTGCCAGCTTTTGGGTTTGGCATAAGGCCACGAGGACCAAGAACTCTACCCAAACGACCAACGAGACCCATCATGTCAGGTGTTGTGATAAGAACGTCGAAATCCATGAAACCTTCGTTCTGGATTTTTGCAACCATATCTTCTGCACCTACGAGGTCTGCGCCTGCTTCAAGAGCTTCTTTTTCTTTATCGCCTTTTGCGATAACAAGAACTTTAACGTTTTTACCAGTACCGTGTGGCAATACAACTGCACCACGAACCTGCTGGTCAGCGTGACGGCTGTCAACGCCAAGACGAACGTGAAGTTCAACTGTTTCGTCAAATTTAGCTTTTGCTGTGTCTACACACAAAGCGCAAGCTTCTTCCAAGTCATAAAGCTTTGTTTTGTCAACAAGCTTTTTGCTTTCTACATATTTTTTACCGTGTTTCATTTATATCCTCCTGTGGTCAAACGGAAATTTCCTCCCACTTATGTTGAGTGTTTAAGCTATTATTCTTCTACTGTAACGCCCATGCTGCGAGCTGTACCTTTAACCATGCTCATAGCTGCTTCAAGGCTGCCTGCTGTAAGGTCAGGCATTTTCATTTCAGCAATTTTCTTAACCTGTTCTTTTGTCAGCTGACCAACTTTTGTTTTGTTTGGCACGCCGGAAGCAGATTCAAGACCGAGTTCTTTTTTGATGAGAACTGGTGCTGGTGGAGTTTTTGTGATAAAGCTGAAGGAACGGTCTGCATATACTGTGATTACAACAGGGATAATGTAACCGATATCTTTCTGTGTTCTTTCGTTGAATTCTTTTGTGAAAGACATGATGTTTACGCCGTGCTGACCAAGAGCTGGACCAACAGGTGGTGCTGGAGTTGCTTTACCAGCTGGGATCTGGAGTTTGATGTATCCAGTTACTTTCTGAGCCATTTTATATACCTCCGATAATTGTGGTAAGATGACGAGCAGAACTTTTCTGCTCTCCCACGGGCAGCTTTAAACCGCCCTATAAAAATCACTAATGGTGATTCTTACCTGTTTTCTTTGTTAAATTGGTTTAACCTGTAAAAGTGACAGTTCTGTAGATGTTTCTCTGCCGAACATAGAAACTTTTACGTTTACTTTTTCGCTTTCAGTGTCAATTGCATCAACAACACCGATAAAGCCTGCCAACGGGCCGTCTGTGATTTCCACATTGTCGCCAACGCTGAAATCGATTGTCTGTGTTTTTGTTTCAACACCCATTGCTTCCACTTCTTTTGGAGAAAGTGGGGAAGGTTTTGATGATGATGCGCCAACAAAGCCTGTAACACCACGGGTATTGCGCACGATATACCAGGTATCGTCTGTCAAAACCATCTTAACGAACACGTAGGATGGGAAAAGAATGTTTTCTTTTTCCTTGCGTTTACCGTCTTTGATTTCAACCAGAGTTTCTGTAGGAACTTTGATGTCCTGGATAAGGTCGTGCAAGCGGCGGTTTTCTACGATTGCTTCAAGGCTTTTAGCTACCTTGTTTTCATAGCCCGAATATGTGTGAGCCACATACCATTTTGCCTCTGACATAGTTTACACCTCGCTTAAACGTTCTGATAGATAAGTCTTACAATGAAACCAAATACTGTGTCTAATCCGAAGATTACAACTGCAGCAATAAGGGAAACAACAATAACAACAATTGTATTGTTGATAACCTGACTTTTTGTAGGCCATACAATCTTTTTCATTTCAGATTTAACATCTTTAAATCTTTTACCTATGCCTTTGAAAAAGTTCTTGATAGAGCCAAAAAAGCCAACTTTTTCTTTTTTGTCTGCCATCTGTCCTGTCTCCTCTAATTATTTAGTTTCTCTGTGAAGAGTGTGTTTTTTGCAAAAACGACAGTATTTGTTCATTTCCATTCTGTCTGGAGTGTTTTTCTTGTTTTTCTTTGTGTCGTAGTTGCGCTGTTTGCATTCTGTACATGCAAGTGTGATTCTAACTCTCATTTCGGCACCTCCATTTAAAGTTAGCCTCCCTCTTTGCGTGCAATAAATTATTGCATAAAAAATAAACCTGCACAAAGAGGTGAACCTATTATAACAGTTACAGCAGTGTATGTCAAGTATATTTACAATAATTTTTTCTTTGAAATAATGCCGAAAATACGGCTTTGCACACCTGCATTTTTGTTTAAAATTTCAAAGAAAAAAGGGGTTTGATTTCTGTGTAATATATGGTATTATATATAAGTATAATGTAATAATGGGTTATTGTGCCCGTATTCAGGAGGTTTTTATGGCAAAAACTAAAGTATGCGTTATCTTTGGCGGTGTTTCCAACGAACACGAAGTAAGCCTTATGAGCGCTAAAAGCATTATAGACAATATTCCGACAGACAAATACGACGTTGTTAAAATAGGCATTACAAAGAAAGGCAGATGGCTGTTCTTCCCTGGCTGCAGTGATGATATCATCAGCGACACATGGCACGAACACCCTGACTGTGTTCCCTGCCTTATCAGCCCTGACAAAACCACAAAAGGTATTATCAAAATTTACGACAACGAAATCTTTATAGAAAAAATTGACGTTGTGCTGCCTGTTCTCCACGGCAAAAACGGCGAGGACGGCACAATCCAGGGTCTGCTTGACCTTGCAGGCATTCCATACTGCGGCTGCCAGATTTTTGCATCCGCTGCATGTATGGATAAAGTTTATGCAAACATAATCTTTGACCACCTTGGCATTGAAAGATGCCGCTGGGATTATATAAGAGCATACGAAGCAGACGATATTGATGCTGTTGAAGAAAGAATGGTTAAAAAGCTTGGTTATCCTATGTTTGTAAAACCAAGCCGCAGCGGTTCTTCTGTTGGCATTTCCAAGGTTACAAACAAGGAAGAAATGCGTAACGCCATCAACACAGCACTTGCACACGACGACAAGATTGTATTTGAAGAATTTGTGCAGGGTCATGAGGTTGAATGTGCAGTTTACGGCAACATCCCTGAGCTTATTGCAAGCGAAGTTGGCGAAATTGGCGCAACAGCAAGCTTCTACGACTATGATGACAAGTACAAAAACGGCACAAGCAGAACATTTATCCCTGCTTCTGTAAGCAAGGAAATCCGTGACGAAATCAGAGAAAGGGCAAAAAAAGCTTACACTGCGCTCAACTGTGCAGGTCTCTCCCGCGTGGACTTCTTTGTGGAAAAGGATACAGACCGTATCCTTATCAACGAAATCAACACTCTGCCGGGCTTTACAACAATCAGTATGTATCCAAAACTTATGCAGTATGAAGGATTTACATACAGCCAGCTTGTGGACGGCATAATCCAGTTAGGTTTGAAAGGTTCCAAATAATGAACAAATCAGCAATAGGTGTTTTTGATTCCGGCGTTGGCGGTCTCAGCTGCGTAAAGGAGCTGCTGCACATTCTGCCGGGGGAAGATATAAAATACTTGGGCGATACCTTGAGAATGCCTTACGGCGTAAAGACAATTGAACAGCTGCATACCTGTGCAAATGACAATGTGGCATTTTTGCAGCGCCGTGGCGTAAAACTGATAGCCGCAGCCTGTGGAACAGTATCCAGCAATGTGCCAAAAGCACATATTGACAACCTTACCGTGCCCTTTGTAGATGTTATCAACCCAACAGTTAACGCAACACTTAAGGCAACAAAAACAAAGCGTGTCGGTATTATTGCAACACCTGCCACCATCAGAGCCAACAGCATGGGCAAACGCCTGCAGGAAATGGACGGCGAAATACAGATTATCGGTGTTGCCTGCCCTGATTTTGTACCGCTTATCGAAAGCGGACACATCTGCGATGACATCATCCGCAAAAGTGCAGAGGGTTATCTGGCCGAAATTAAAGCTTTCGGTGTAGACACTCTTATTCTGGGCTGTACACATTATCCGCTTATCTCGGCAGTTATCGGTGACATTATGGGCGATGGTGTAACACTTATCGACTCCGGCAGGGAAACCGCCATAGGAATACGCATGACATTGGAAAAACTGAACCTGCTTAACAGCCGTGAAAGCGGCGGCAGTGCAGAGTACTTTGTAACAAACAACACTGAGGCTTTTGACAGCGTTGCAAAGGTATTTTTAGGGGAAGATGCCCATATAAAATCTATTTTGAAGAATATAGAGGATTAGTATGCAGGACAATTATTTGATTCAGATACTTGGTACTGTGGTAACCGATGGCGACAGTGAAACCATTGATCTTACCACAACAGGTTCCTTCTATAAAAAGGAAGATAAATATTATGTGTGCTATGATGAAAGCACAGCCACAGGCTTTGACGGCAGCAAAACCTGCGTTAAGGTATGGGACAAAGGTGCAAGCATAACACGCTTTGGCAGATACAAATCCTGCCTTATGATTGAAAAAGGCATTACAAACCTTTGCAATTACGACACACCTGCAGGCAGCCTTGTGCTGGATATCAACGGTGTGGAAATAGACAACAATCTGACCGAAAAGGGCGGCGAGGTTAACCTTGAATACACCCTCAATTCCGGCGGACTTTTAATAAGCGAAAACAAACTGACAATGAACATCAAGGAGCTTTAAAATTATGAATCTTGCAAAATTTGACGGCGTTACACTGGCAAAAAACCAGGTGAACGCACTTATCAATGACAGCATTGCAAAAGCTATGGAAAAAGGCTCTCTGCCAAAGGAAGAAATCCGTCCTTTTGTGGTTGAAATTCCACAGGATTTACGCAATGGTGACTACTCCACCAACGTTGCTATGGTAAACAGCAAGGTTTTCCGTTCCAATCCAAGAGCTATTGCAACAGCAATTCTGGAAAATATGGACTTTACAGGCACATTCTTTGAAAAGGCTGAGCTTGCAGGTCCCGGCTTTATCAACTTTTTCCTTGGCAAAGAATACTTTACAACAGTTGTAAAGGCTGTTCTTGAAAACAAGGAAAATTACGGCAGAACAAACTACGGCGAAGGCAAACGCTACAATGTGGAATTTGTTTCTGCAAACCCAACAGGCCCTATGCACCTTGGCAACGCACGTGGCGGTGCACTTGGCGATATCCTTGCAGAGGTTCTCTCCTGGAGCGGCTATGACGTAACAAGAGAATTTCTTATCAACGACGCAGGCAACCAGATTGAAAAGTTTGCATGCAGCCTTGAAGCAAGATATATGCAGCTTTTTGATGAAAGCTATCCATTTGATGACAGCTTCTATCAGGGTGCAGATATCAAAGCCCGTGCAGAAGAATTTGCCGCAGAAAACGGTGACAGCTTTGTAAACGCTGATATCGAAGCAAGAAAAGCTGCCCTGGTTAAATTTGCACTTCCAAAAAACATTCAGGCAATGAAGGACCACCTTGCAAAATACCGCATCGACTACGATGTATGGTTCTCTGAACAGGAAATGCGTGACCGCGGTGATGTTGAAAAGGTTATTGGTATCCTTACACAGAACGGCTACACATACGAAAAAGAGGGTGCTCTTTGGTACAAAGGCACAGCACTTGGCGAAGAAAAGGACGAAGTTCTTGTACGTGCAAACGGCTTCTCCACATACTTTGCAGCTGACATTGCATACCACTACGACAAATTTGTTACTCGCGGCTTTGACAAGGCTATCAACGTTTGGGGTGCAGACCACCACGGCCATGTTGCAAGAATGAAGACAGCTATGAATGCACTTGGCCTTGACGGCGACAAGCTTGACGTTGTTCTTATGCAGCTTGTTAAGCTTATCGGTGACGCAAGAGACGAAAACGGCAATGTTATTATGGGCGAGGACGGCAAGCCAAAGAAAACAGAAATCCGTATGAGCAAACGTACAGGCAAGGCAATCCAGCTGGTTGACCTGCTGGACGAAATTCCAATTGACGCAGCACGTTTCTTCTTCAATATGCGTGAACCAAACACTCACCTTATCTTCGACCTTGACCTTGCAGTGCAGGAAAACAGCGAAAACCCTGTTTACTATGTACAGTATGCACACGCAAGAATCTGCTCCATTCTCCGTCAGCTTGCAGAGGACGGCCTTACAGCTGAAACTGCTGAAGGTGCAGACCTGTCTCTCCTTGTTGACCCAACAGAAATCGAGCTTATCAGAACTCTCAGTTACATGCCAAGCGAAATCATCTCCGCAGGCAAAGCATACGACCCATCCAAGATGCCAAAATATGCTATCAACCTTGCAACACAGTTCCACCGCTTCTACAACGCATGCCGCGTTAAAGGTGCTGAAGCAGAACTGGCAAAAGCAAGACTTGCACTGTGTGTTGCAACAAAGCACGCAATTGCAAACTGCCTGAAGATTATGACAATCACAGTTCCTGAAAAGATGTAATATACTAATGCATTATAATTAATGTATTATAATATATATAATATACATCTTAATCTGATAACTTAATTCAAAATAAAAGCTATCCGCAGTACATTATCTGTATTTACGGATAGCTTTTTTATATGCAGCGAAATTGCAGGGTATAATGTATTTGCCTCGCACAGCAAAAACTTTTCAATCAAAAATCAGTCATCCCCCAAAGCAAACAAACGGCATTGACATACTTATATGTATATCAGTGCCGTTTTTATTTTATATCTATAAAACCTTACAGCGTACAACCATACGGTGGCTGCCGTTTCCTACACAGGTAAACAGGGTAAGATCCCACTGGCCTGCCAACAGGTCTTCAATTGCATCAGGCTCAAGTACCTCTTTAAGGATAACTTCGTATTCGAAAACATTTCCGTCCATATCGGTAAAGCTCATTTTATCTCCCTCTGACAGATTGTTCAGGGTTCCAAAATGGTAACGGTAGTTGTGGGCTGCCAGAATAAAGTTGTTGAGATAGGCTGTTCCCGAATACCTGCAGGGAGCAATTTTAAAATTGTCATAGCTCCATTCTTCCATAACAGGAAGTTCCAGATTCAGTACAGGAATTTCCAGTCTGCCGATATATCTGTGGCCGTCAACTGTCTCTGTAGGCATCTCCATTTCGGGGTATGATACATAGAGCGGCACATCCTCCACAACCGTTTCGGGTATGTGCAGCTGCTGGGATACGTCCGCCGCAGATTTTGCCGCTTTGCTGCTTTCATAAAAGTTATATCCCGCAAAAATACCCGCTGCCGCAATCATAACCAGACCGGCATATATGAACATATTTCCTTTTTTATTCTTCATATTCACCTGTTTTACGTCTGTAAAGTCCTATTACAACAAAGAGCAATCCACAAGCAAACAATACCGGCACAGGCCACCATGTCTGACCTGTTTTTGGTATTTCGGGTTCATCCGGTGGAGTATCCTTTTTGTATGTGTTGGTAATTACATACTGTGTTCCGTCTTTTTCCACAGTGGCAGTGTATCCGTCAGAAAATTCCTCCGCAACAGACCAGTCTGCTTTTTTATCAAGGTGCTTCCATGTGTATCTCCAGCTGTTTGAAGCATCCAGCTTGACTGTATCGTATATATTTTTATCTTTATACAGATTTACTGTAACCTCTGCAGGTCTGTGCTTTTCGTGATTTGTATCCTTCCAGATTTTTATAACAGAAACATCCACATATAATCCATCTGCGGGAGTTTTTGAGAATTTTGGATATGATACAACATCATAATTCCACTGTCCATCGTCATCCATCCCCGGAACAATCACGACAAATGGCTCTGCACTATATATATAATCGCCCTGAATGTGATTATTGTTTGTTACAAGATAAAGACCCGGCAGCATCTCCAAAGCATTTACAGGAAAAGTCAGCAACCCGTTACTGTCTGTTTTTCCTTTATCAAATGGTTCTACACCATTCTGAACAGCATGGCTTTCGATAGTTCCTGCCATTTTCTGTATATCTGCCATATTATTATTTTCAACATAATATTCATAGTATTCAAAACCGTGTGCAGCTGTTTTTGTACCATCTGCACCTATTGATGCAACAAGGTATATTTCAAATTCCGCACCATTAAGTGCTGCATCATCTGCTGCGGCCAATATCTCTATGGAGGTTTTTTTATGAATATCTATTTCTCCGACTGCTGAAACCGCAGACGGAAGAGATATCACCATTAACAATACAAGAAAAACCGTGAGCAATTTAAACTTTTTCATATCACATATCACTCCTCTCTGTTTTTCTGTGGGATTTTTTAGGCAATACAGCAATAATAAAAAGAATTATAAGTATTGGCATTGCTATCACAGTTGCAACCCATACAGGTTCAATCTGCACAGCATCTGCCGTTACATGAATAATCTTATCATCAATATTCTCAACCCTGTGTCCCCGTACCAGCAATCTGTGAGAATTTATGCCATAAGGGGTGCAGGTTACAAGTGTACACAAATCTTCCCCATCCTGAATATGCAGTGCCTCAACCTCATGTGGTTCTACTATAAGTATCTGATCAACAGAATATGTAAGTGTTTTATCGAGAACATGGAGCATAAATATATCTCCTGTTGTCATCCTGTCAAGGTCTGTAAACAGCTTGGCACTTGGCAGGCCTCTGTGAGCGGACAGTACACAGTGGGTGCTCTCGCCGCCTGTAGGCAGGCTGGTCCACTCCAGATGTCCCACCGCTGTGGACAGCACCGATTCCTCGGTACTGTGATAAAAGGGCAGCATACAGTTTATTGCAGGAATTTCAATATAACCTATTATCCCCGTAACATCTATATTGAAAAGACTTAAATATGTTTCTCTTTGCTTATCACTTAACAGATAGTGGTTTTTTCTTGTCAGAAGACTTTCGTTATATTCCACAGCGTCATTCCATATCTGTTCATACTTTTCTCTGTCAATGTTATCCACCTGGGTAACATAACCCTGTATTGCCTGTGACGAGTGAAAAGAGTTCCAGTAATCACTGACGGTAGGGTACAGCAATAAGCAAAACCCTGCCAGGATAAGCAATACAAATATTGTATTTATTAATTTGTCCTTTTTCTTCATCAGGGTTCTCCTTACTGCTGTGAACCGGATTACTCCGGTTCACAGAGTATTAACATAAATTATTCTTCGCTCATGCGTTTTCTTGTTACCAATGCAATGCCTGCACCAAGAACAAGAGCTGCACCAAGGATGTAGAACAATGTTGTACCCATACCACCTGTGGATGGAAGTTCTGTACCTGTTTTGTTAACTACGCCTACGCCGCCTTTATCTGTTGTCCATGCATCTGTAGATGGTGTGTATTCAGCAATAAAGCCTTTGCTGTCGTCACCGATTGCTACATCGATAACACCGTCAACCATGTTGTAACCTGCTGGAGCTGCAACTTCTTTGAGGTAGTATGTTGTATTTGCATCAAGACCTCTGATATCAGCATGACCAGCTTTGATTACAGCAGATGTAAAACCAACTGCATTCTGCTGTTCTTCTGTAGCTACTGCATAAATAGCACTGCCATCAAACACGAGAGGAACTTTGTCTGTACATGCTTCGTCATAGTAAAGTTCAAACTGTGCACCTGCAAGGTATTCGCCTGCTGTGTCAATTTTTACAAGGTCAAAGAAGAGTGTGTATGTCTTTACGCTGTCCCATTCTGTTTCGCTGTTGTCGCCGTATGCAAGACCTGTATCGTTGTGTTCGTAATCAATTGCTACACCGGAACCTTTGATTTTTGCATTTTCGTTAACTGTTGCTTTATAAGCTACAACAATTTTTGTGTCAGCTGTAAGAGCTTCAATATAATCGTTATCAATATCAATCACAAAATCACAGTCAACTGTTTCGCCGGATTTAAGTTTGTGTGTTACATCAAAGTTTTTTGTATAATCAGTGCCAAGCACAAGTTCTGTTTCGCCTGCGTCTTTTTCACCATTTCCGTTTTCATCAACAAATACTGTGATGCTGTCCTTGTCCAGTGTAAGACCTTCTGTCATTCTGTCGTAGAGTTTGTAGTTGATACCGCCAACTTTTGCGTTGATTGTTGTGTAGTATTCTACAACCTGACCAATCTGAACTGTGTTGAAATCATCTTTCCATGTGCTGTCGGAATCTTCTTTAACTTTTTTGTCAACTGTTGTATCAGGGTTTTTATCTGCTACTGTTACAGATGGTTTAGCTGTTGTAAGTGTGCAGATTGTACCTGTAGTTGTTTTTACAAACCAGTAACCGTAAGAAAGGTTTTTCCAGTAGATTGTGCTCTGGCCATCAACAACTTTTTCAGTTACGTTTATCTCTACCTGATAGCCTTCGTTTGAGTCAACAAAGTTGTCTGGTGCAATTACATCGTAAGCTGTATAGCCTGTTGCTGTTGCAGGAATTTCAATAATAGCAAGATTTGCAGAGAGATATTCTGCAAATGCTTTTGCAGAAGCAGCTGCTTCAGCATCGTTTGAACCAACAAATTCTGCAGATGGTATTACTACCAATGTGTTTGGATCACTTGTTCTTGGAGTAAGTGCAAATGCATCTACACCCTTGTACTTGTAATTTTTAACAAGTGTAAGGATATCGCCTGCATTTGCATCAATTGTGTATGTAACGTTGTTTGGGTTTACAGGGTCATATTCTACATCAAAAATTTTGTAGCCTGTATACATTTCGCCAGCGTTTACACCTGTAATGGTAATCAGACCATTTTCTGTTACTGCTGCTGAAGCTGGAATAACCAGACCCATCACCAGAGCGAGTGTCATAATCAAACTGATTATTTTTTTCATAATTTTTTCTCCTTTTCTGTTTTGTCCTCATCCAAAATACCTTATTTACATTTTTAAGGTATCTCTTCTTCGGAAATGTTTTATATAAATCAGGCAGGCTGTGCATAAAATCCGTGCTGAACCTCCTGAAATATACGTGGGTGTTCCCATTGCCATATGTTGATGGCAGTTTTAAAAAAATGTTTTTATTATGTTGTCCTGCCGGACATCGTTACCATCTGTTTCCTCTGCCTTAAGGGCAGCTTTGTCGTGACCGATGGCAGCTTATATCTGTTTCCGTTTTTCTGATACCGTTCCGGAATCGCAATCTTCTTTAAGACTGTATGAATTAACCTTACGGAACACAGGTTAATTTTATAATACTGTCTTTATCCGAAGTAGCCCAAAAATCTGATTATTGCGCCTCCCTTCGGTGTGCTTTTTTCCGGCGTATACCATATATCAAGAGGCATATGGAAATCAATCCCATACCGCTTAATCTGAATATATCCGTACCAATACCGCCTGTTTCCGGCAGTATAGCAGTGTGATAGTTTTCAATAATCCATCCACCGCTTCCATCCGGATGGTACATCGCCACATATCCTCTGTCATTTACGCCTACATATCCGCCATCCTGCACTGCTTTTTCATAGTAAATAACGGTTGTCCCGTCATTTGCCAGAACTGCTTTCTGCCAGTTATGTAGTTCTGTGACAGATACCTTGGAAACTTCTTTTACAGTATAATTATAATTTTCTGTTTTATCGTCCTTGTCTGCAAGGACAACTGTAAAAGCACCTTTCCAGTTGTTGGCTGCATCAAGTTTTACAACCTGTGCCCTGCCTTCATCATCAAGCCATAATACATCGTCCAGATACAGCACTGCATATACGCTGTCTTCCGAATGGAGTGCCCGGTCGTCATCCCAGATTTTTTCTACAGGTATTTCGCCTGTATATACAATCTCTGTATTTGTAAATCTCAATTCTCCAAGCACACCGTTAAACGGGTCTGTATAGCTTGTATATATATCTGACGGTGATGTATAGCCTATAACAGAAATGTTTTCTGTGTTACTGCCCATCGTAAACAGCGGCTGAAGCGATGTTCCTCCCGCTGTCGGTACGCTGTAGCAGTTTGTAGAATCCATTACCTTTACCTCTGCCGGCATAAAGGCATCGTGCGGTGCTTCCGTCACTGTATATGTGCCTCTGCCAAGGTCAGTAAATGTAAGTGTGGTTTCTCCCTGTGTGCTGCCTGCAGGAACTGTTATCGTACCCTGCATATCATTTGAAGTATCGTCTCCGTCTTCAACCCTGTGCAGCACAAAGGTAAATATATTATCATTTTCCGATGTAATTCCATCTTCAAATACTTTTGTTATTTTTATCGTTCCCGATACAACGTGAACCTCGTGTACATTGTGTTTTTCAACTGTGCCAAGACCTGTTGCCAGGCTTTGACCTGTGCCTACCTCCGTACCCGGGCCTGCCGTATTATTGTATGCATTTTCTCCGGGTCTGCCGTTTTCGCCAAGCCTGTAGGCTGTGTATACAACATCCAGCGTGTAGGTTTCTGCAGGGGTATCACAGTTTTCTGTAAGAGGTGTGCCCATAGGCTGACATCCTGCTTTTGCAATATGTTCCTCCCATGCAGGCTCAGAACCGGCTATCCCCGTCTTTTTCAATGAGAACGTAAAATATCCTACTGGTCCAATACTGCTGTCGGAATCATAAACATATGGTATGTTTATAGAATATCCGTTTTTCAGTGCATTCCATTCGCCCTCTGTCAAATCTCTGCCTATTGCATATTTCAGCTTGAACACAGCTTCTTCAAGTCCTGTATCATCGGATATTTCAGCTTTGTTCATCACTGTGCCGCTGCAGGAAATCAGTTTTGATATTTCTGTATCACTGTAAAAGCCCTGTACACTGTCCAGAGGAGCATTGCCTTCTTTATTTATAATGTCTCCTTTAAACACCGTAACTTCGCTGGAAAACTCGTTCATATCCAGCAGGTGAACATTTACCGTAGGTTTATCAAAATGCTTGTCCGAGCCGTGCAATGTGACAAAGGCGTCCTTGTTTGTATGTATTGCATTGCCGCCAATAAAATCTTCCTTGGCTTTAAGGTAAACTTTACCCTCCCAGCCGTGGTCTACAGCATATTTTTGTCGGCTGTTGCCGTTTGCACTGCTGCCCCAGGAAACAGAATACATATAACTGTTTTTTACTATCTGTCCGTAATATCTCTGTCTCCAGTAGGATGGTGTACCTGAATAGTACTTACCGCTTGTTTCAATCCAGTCGCCTTCGTTAAGCAGTATCCAGTCCTTGCCGTTTTCAGTTTTTATCACTGTTCGGCCCGTACCTGCACCGCTGCCTGCGTCTACCCAGGCTATTCTTTCCACATCATCTACATACGGATCGGATATATCAACATCTTTCCATAATACATAGAATGTTCCGTCAGGCTTTTGCAGCAGCTGACCTGCCGCATCATCAGCACCTGCTGTTGTGTATCTGCCCTCTGCAGTAATCCAGTCGTTAGCCTGCAAAAGTATCCAGTCTCTGACTCCGGTGTCATTCACCAGTACAGTTCTTCCGGTCTGCTGGCTGTATCCATGGTCAGTCCATGCAACAGGATAGAACGAATCGGAAATTTCATCCGTTATGTCACCAACTGCATGTATCGCTTTATGCGGACGGAAACCATCGAATATGATTTTACGCATATTCTCAACCAGTTCAGATGCATCGATAAGTGCACAGTAGAACTCTTTGTTTGTTGCAATTTCTTCCAGTACAGCCTTGCCTGCTTCTACGTTATCCATACCCAGACCAACAGTCATCAGTGTTGACCTCGAGCGCACAAGAGAAGCCCAGCCTTTAATCTGTGCATATACAGAGTTTGCTGTAGTGGATGCAGCGTCGTTTGCACTGCCCAGATTATCAATTTCACTGCCGCTGCTCAATACCGGGGCACCGTCCGTAATCAGAAGCGAATAGTTATATCTTGAATCAGGATTGAAGTTTTCTGAAGCATTATTCAGATGGTTTTCGTAAAGGTGCTTCAGTGCTATATCCTGTCTTGTACCACCTCTGGTATTGATGGCCCTTACCTGAGAAACCAGATACTCTGTGTTGTCAGGTGAAAGTTCAAGCGGACCAATGTCTTCGCCTATTTCTTTTGTAAAGGTTACCAGTGTAACACGGTTTTCATGATTGATGTCCGAAAGCTGATAAATAATATTTGTCAGTGCTTCTTCCAGATAGTGCAGACGGTTATATTCGTCCATCGCAGTATAAATCTTATATGTTTTTACATCATTTGGTGCTGCATTTATGTCATTACCCAAACCGCCGCCACTGATATTGTATCCAAGACCACCGCCATTGGAACGTGTGCCGCTTGCCTCTGAACTTTTCTGGTCGTTATATGACTTGTTGCTTGGGAATATGGCTGTCTCATCAGGGTCTTTGTATCCCGGCTGATTGTTCTGTTGAGCTTTAACATAGTAAGATGCGTCCTGATAAAGCCAGTTTTTACCGTCAAACCATACCGCCCATACAGTAGATGTACCTGTAGGGTCGGAAATAATATAATGTACCTTGCTCTTGTCCAGGTTCTGCGACTCAATACTGTTTACATTCCCCTGACCATCAAGCCTGAGTGTTACGCTTTTTCCCGTATCCTTAAGAGCTGACGGAAACAGCATTGAGTTCGATTTATCAACCGCAATCAGCAGGTCAATAGGGTCCATCTGATATCTTCTCATATGTGACTCTGCTGTCAGCATCACCTCATAAATGCGGTTGTTGTAATCCTCCACTTCTGCCAGCTTGCTGTCCTGCAGCTGCTCAACATTATGGTTTATAAATACGCCTATTGTGCTGTCGGAAACCAATGCACCGTTCTTTATTTCAAATGTTCTTTCGTAGTTATCGTCTCTTATGTACCCTTTTGGTGTGGAAAGCTCTGTAATTGTATACTTACCATCAGGAATATCTGACGGCAGATTAATTTCCGGATTGTCCTCACTTACAATTGTAGCCGTATAACCATTATCGCCTTTTATCTCAAAAACACAGCCTGCAAGTGCCGAAACGCCTTCGTCACCATTTTCACACAGGTTATACATACGCAATCTGGAAATCTCTATACTGCCTGTATGCACCGCCGGCGGATAATATGGATAGGTAATGCTTGGTGTCGGTGCAGGTGTTGCCGTTGGTGCCGGTGTTGCCGTTGGTGCCGGTGTTGCTGTAGGTGTTGGTGTTACACCGCCGCTTCCCACCGTCACAGTATTGCTGCTCCATGCTGAACCATTTATCTGACCGCTTACCGTCGCATTAGGTGCTGTAATCCGCACAACTATTGTATGCTTTGGCGAAACACACCAGCCGTTGTGGCTGCAGCCTGCATCCTGACAGTTATATGATGTGGAAACAATCTCCGCCCCGGTAACACTCAGTGCCGGTGCCGAATAGCTTGCCCCTCCGTCTCCCAGCACTATAGTTACAAGTGAGCCTACCTGAGTACTGTAACTGTTTCCTGCAGGGAATGAGATAGGACAATATTCATTCCAGCTGTAAAGGTTCAGGTTAAGTGTAGCCGACTGTGCTGCAAGCACAGCATTGTATGTGCTCATTTCTTCCCGCACTATACCTGTTATCTGTTCCTGCACAGGCTGTGGAGTCTGTTCATGTTCAGGCAGACAATTTTCACTGTGTAAATGCTCTTCTTTGCCGCACGCCAGTGCGTTATGTACATTCAATGTTACACACTGGTCTGTATGGTTATGTTCAGTTATATCTTCTGTACAAATTATATTTTCATCTTCATCCAGACATGCATCATCGTGTACATGTGCACTCTTTTCCTCAAGCGGACATATCATGCTGCCATTTTCATCAGTGCACATATATCCGTGAGTATGTGCAAATTCGCCTGCAGCACAGGTGAATTCTTTAGTGACACTTTCCTTGTAGCAATCATCTGTATGGGTATGCTGTTCTATACCGCACACATAGCTCTGTGTCATTGTTATCGCAGGGAGAATCAGGGCATATGTAGTACAAAACACAACTATACATCCCAAAAACCGCACTATTCTGTGCCAGATGCTACGTTTTTTATTATTTTTAACGTACTCTTCAGCATTTTTGTTATTTATACTGTTCACCCTTCTTCTCCTTTCTTCAATATTTTTCTATTCTGTTTTTATTGGATAATCCCCAGATTCTCCAATGGCCATATGCAGAATACTATTTTGCCCACCACCTGTTCAGGTGATATGCATCCTACCGCCCCGTGTCGCGAGTCAACCGATGTTTCCCTGTGGTCTCCCATCACAAACAGTTTTCCGTCAGGCACCTGATAAGGAAACTCTATATCTACCTCACCGTAGGACTTTTCAGTGATATACGGCTCTGTCAACTGTACATTGTCCACATAGACTGTGCCATCTTCGCCCATATCAACCCATGAGCCCTGTCCCGCTATCACTCTTTTAACCAATATTTTATTGTTGTAATAAAACGCTATTATATCCCCCTGTTGTGGTGTTTTATCTTTTACCGAAACCACAATATCACCATCAACAAATGTAGGTGTCATGGAATTACCGTATATCTGCAGCACCGGCAGCCACAAAGTTGCAACCAATACAGCTACAGCAGCCACGGTAATCAACGTATAAACGGTGCTTTTCATTACAGTACTGTATCTGCTTTTGTATTTTTCCCGTTTAAGCTCTGTCTTTAATTGCTCAACACTTGGCAGATTACTCTCCGCAGAGACAGCATCTCTTTTTTTATTTTTCATCTCTAACGATTATCTCCACATATTTTGTTATTTATGCTCTTTAATCTAATTCAGTCAATATTGTATAAGTCTTCAAATTTCTAATTGTTATCGCTATCACATATGCATTGTTCAGCTGTTTTTTCAGCGTCCGACAACGTATCATTGTTTATATTTTCCAGTTCAGATTCGTTTTCATCCATTACCTCAGCAGAACTATTTTCTGCCAATGTATCATTATCCAAAGCAATATGTTTTTTACGTAATTCTTCTTCCATAACTCTGATACTGTCAAGATACTGCTTTGCAGCATTTTCAGCGTCCTCAAATATGTTATTCAGCTGAAGTGCCGCCTGAGCAATTGACCCCGCCCGAGAAGATATAATGGTTCTGTTCTCCAATTCTTTATTGGCTGCTTCCAGCTGTATACGGAGTTTTTCATTTTCCTCCATCTGCATTATAAGAATTTCAAGCAACTCTCTTCTGTTAAGCCTTTTCAGTTCCTTGTCTGTCATTTTTGACCTCCGCACTTACATTATCCATAAGCAGTGCAATATATATCATAATAAATATCTCTTAAATTATAATTTCACACCTTGAATAAACAACTATATGGGTAAGATAATATTATATTTACCCCCATTAAATTGCCCTTCAGTTAAAAATGTTTACCATAAAAACCATGTCAATTATTTCTCTGAATAATGCCGATAATTTGTCCTGTAATATTATAGCACCAGCTTGTCAAAAAAACTACTATTTAAGCCAAATAATTTAATTTTTTTATGATTTTTCAGATAAAATTTTAATATATCAAAAATATACATTTAATTTATAAAGTTTAGTAGAAACCTGTTAATATAAATCAAGCATTTTTCAAAAAAATTTTCTAAAAAGCAGTATAGTAAGCAAACTATCACATTTTCTCCCTGATTACTATACCCTCCTCAAAATTACTAATGTCCATTCCATTGATATTACAAAGGTAATGCCGGATTATTATTTCTTACAATTCGTCATATAGATATACCGTCTATGCACATATATTTGTTTAACTGCTTTTACAATAATTTTTCAATTTAATTATTTGCTGCTTTTTATTAGACACTGACCTTTTATATCAGTTAATTCACATCTTATCACAACAAAAAGGCAGACACATGGTGATTTCCATGTATCCGCCTTTAGTTTAACATTTCAATTTGCCAATAGTTTTGATATTACTTTTCACATATATATCTTTTGGTTTCAGCAAAAGCAATCCCGCCTGCAGCATTGCCAAGGGTTATAACAATCAGACGAACTATGCTGTCCACACTCCAGTTGCCTGCAGCCCAGAAATAAAACATATCCGCAATGCTATGTTCAAAGCCCGAAAGTATAAACACCATAACGCCAAAGAACAGTGATATGTATTTGCCCATTTCGTACTGAATTTTGTTGTAGCCTTCAACCGAAATATAAATCATAATATTACAGAATATCCCCAGCATAAAAAGGCTTAAATAACTGTCATTCATTTTCACTTCACAAAGTGCAGATGCGGCCTGTGCAATTGCTGCACCATTGCGTGTTGCAAGAACAATCAGTGCTGTTATACCCGTTCCTATAAGATTGCCAAACCAGATAATCGGTATCTGCAGAACAAACTTTTTATTATTCTGAAACACATAGCAAACTTTGCCGGTGTAAAGATGCAGTCCGTAGGAGCAGATAGTAAGAAGGCCTATAGCAAAGAACATTGCTCCAAGCACCTTATTTGCACTCATAAGATAAATTATGCCGCCAAAACCTATACATGTGCCTGCAAGAACAGAAGACACAAATACCCTGATATTATTCATTTTAACCTCATATATATTTATATTTTTTATTGTAGGCCGTAAGCCTCGGTATATATTTACAACTGTAAATTAGTCAAAAATTTTTTACCCGCCGCATTTATCATATATTAACCTGTTTGACTCTATACTGTTCGTAGAAATATACATATTGCCAACTAAATTCATTAGAAAGCATAGGTAAACCAAAAAGATTGCTTTTACACTTTCAAAGTAATTATACTTAACACTACTGCTTGTTGTTAAGTTTTCTGTCTTTTTCAAGCACTGCGTTTTCCATATCAATCTTCATCTGTGCAACCTTTCCTGCAAGGCTTTCATCGCTAAGTGCCAGCATCTGCACAGCAAGGATTGCTGCGTTTTCTGCGCCGTCGATTGCAACTGTTGCTACAGGGATGCCGCTTGGCATCTGAACTGTGGAGAGAAGTGCATCAAGACCGTCCAGTGTGGAGGATTTGATTGGCACGCCGATAACAGGCAGTGTTGTGTGTGCAGCAAGAACACCGCCAAGGTGTGCTGCCTTGCCTGCTGCTGCAATGATAACGCCAAAGCCGTTTTCCTTTGCATTTGCAGAAAATTCGCTTGCTGCGGCAGGAGTTCTGTGTGCAGACATAATTCTCATTTCATATTCAACACCAAAGCTTTCCAGCTTTTTAGCTGCTTTTTCCATTACGCCAAGGTCGGAATCGCTGCCCATAACAATAGCTACTTTTTTCATATTTACACCTCTATTTTTAATAACATCATATTACTTACTTTTTAAAATAGTCCACAGCACCACGGAACATTTCAAGACCTCTGGAATTAGGAACGTTCTTGTAGTTGCGGCTGCACCATCTTTCGTCGTGGAGCATTTTGCCGAATACGCGTCCGTCAGGGCTTGTGATACCCTCGATTGCCATTACAGAGTTGTTAGGGTTGAACATGATGTCGCTTGTTGCATTGCCGCTTAAATCAACATACTGTGTTGCAACCTGACCGTTTGCGATAAGCTGGTCAACAACTTCTTTTGGAGCGATAAATCTGCCCTCGCCGTGGCTTGTTGCAGCTGTCACACAGTCGCCGACTTCGTGGTGCATAAGCCAAGGAGACTTGTTGCTTGCCACACGTGTGTGTGTCAGACGGGACTGATGTCTTGCAATAGAGTTGAATGTAAGTGTAGGGATATCAGCACTTGGAGCAACAATTTCGCCGTATGGTACAAGGCCAAGTTTTACCAATGCCTGGAATCCGTTGCAGATACCTGTCATAAGGCCGTCACGGTTGTTGAGAAGTTCGTGAATCTGTTCTGCAACAAGTGGGTTTCTCATAAGGGAGATAATAAATTTAGCAGAACCGTCCGGTTCGTCACCGCCGGAGAAGCCGCCAGGAATTGCAAGAATGTTTGCTGTTTTGATAAGTTTTGCAAGGTCTTTTGCGGACTGCATAACTTCTTCAGGTTTGCGGT
>JAFSFT010000057.1 GCA_017435045.1 Oscillospiraceae bacterium | reverse complement strand
TGTTCCATACCGCCGTTGTACCAGTCAACAGGCATCCAGTATTCCATTGCTTCCTTGCTTGCGAGAGCTTCGCTGTTCTTTGGATCGATGTATCTGAGGAAGTACCAGGAGGAACCTGCCCACTGTGGCATTGTGTCTGTTTCGCGTTTTGCAGCACCGCCGCAGCAAGGACAGGTTGTGTTTACCCAGTCTGTAAGGCGTGCCAGTGGGCTTTCGCCTTCGCCTGTTGGTTCAAAGTCCATAAGTTCAGGCAGTTCCAGCGGAAGCTGTTCTTCCGGAATTGGCTGCCATCCGCATTTTTCGCAGTAGATCATTGGGATTGGTTCGCCCCAGTATCTCTGACGGGAGAAAATCCAGTCGCGGAGTTTGTAGTTTGTCTTGCTTTCGCCGATGCCCTGTTCTTTAAGCCATTCGATGATTTTAACCTTTGCTTCTTCAACTGTAAGGCCGTCGAGGAAGCCGCTGTTTACCATAATGCCTGTTTCACAGTCTGTAAATGCTTCTTTTGTAACATCGCCGCCTTTTACAACTTCGATGATTGGAAGGTCAAATTTCTTTGCAAACTCCCAGTCGCGTGTGTCGTGGCCCGGAACAGCCATAATTGCACCTGTGCCGTATGTTGCAAGAACATAGTCGGAAACAAAGATTGTGATTTCCTTGCCGTTTACAGGGTTGATGCCTTTAACGCCTTTAAGTGCAACACCTGTTTTTTCTTTTGCAAGTTCTGTTCTTTCAAGGTCGGATTTTCTTGCTGCAGCTTCGCGGTATGCTACGATTTCGTCGTAGTTTTCCAGTGCGTCCTTCCATTTTTCAACAAGAGCATGTTCAGGTGCCATAACCATGTATGTAGCACCAAAAAGTGTATCAGGTCTTGTTGTGTAGATTTCGATTTCGTCGCCCTGTGTTGTTTTAAAGCGTACCTGTGCACCTGTGGAACGGCCAATCCAGTTTTTCTGCTGTGCAACAACGCGGTCGATAAAGTTTACATCGTCAAGACCATCGATAAGCTTGTCAGCATATTCTGTAATTTTAAGCACCCACTGGCTTTTTACTTTACGCACAACTTCGCTGTTGCAGCGTTCGCAAACGCCGTTTACAACCTCTTCGTTTGCAAGAACAACTTTACAGTTTGTGCACCAGTTTACGTTCATTTCCTTTTTGTAAGCAAGGCCCTGTTTGTAAAGCTGGATAAAAATCCACTGTGTCCATTTGTAGTAGTCTTTGTCTGTTGTGTTGATTTCTCTGTCCCAGTCAAAGGAAAGGCCAAGCATCTTAAGCTGCTGTTTGAAGCGTGCCACATTGTTTTTTGTAACAATTTCAGGATGAATGTGGTGTTTCATCGCAAAGTTTTCTGTTGGAAGACCAAATGCGTCCCAGCCCATTGTGTACATTACATTGTAGCCGGCAAGACGTTTCTGTCTGGAGATGATATCCATAGCTGTGTAGGAACGTGGATGACCTACGTGGAGGCCTGCACCTGATGGATACGGAAATTCTACAAGACCGTAGAATTTTGGCATTGTGTAGTCATTTTTAGCTGCAAATGTCTTTTCATCATCCCAGATTTTTTGCCATTTCTTTTCAATGGCAGAAAAATTGTAATCTTTCATAATAATTTCTATCCCCTTATAACCTGCCTAAAGCACAGCCCAAAACAAGCCGTGCTTTAAGTGTGGTAATTATTTACATTTTTATAACTGATTATTCTGCATCCAGTTCAAATTCAATTTCTGTACCGTCTGCCCAGAGTTTGTCAAGGTCGTAATATTCTCTTGCCTGTGGGTGGAAAACGTGTACGATAACTGTTTCGTAGTCCAGCAGAATCCAGTTTTTGCTTTCGTAGCCTTCAACGCGTGCAGGTTTGATTTCCAGCTCTTTTTCAACCATAAAGTCAACCTCGTCAGCAAGAGCCTTTACCTGTGTTGTGGAGTTACCTGTTGCAATAACAATGTAGTCTGTAACTACTGTAAGGTCATCAATTTTGATGATTCTGATATCCTGAGCTTTTTTGTTGTCAAGATAGCCTGCAATTTTTTTAGAGAGTTCTAAACCGTTCATACTTTCTCCTTATAAATTTATTGATTATTCGCCGGCTCCTGCAAGGATGCCGCCGATTGTCTGTACTGTTGTCTGGGTTGCACCGTAGTCCTGTGTAATTTCGCCCAGTTCATCTGTGTTGATGTCTGTGATAGGTTCCTGATAAGGGCGGAAGTTTTCGTTGAGTATTCTCAGCCATTCTTCCTCCTCGACTGCAACAATTGCCTGTCCGTCCATCACATAGCCGTGAACCGACGGCTTGATAATCTGCATATTGTTGAAGTCTATATTGAGCACCTCTGTAACCAGTGCCACCATTCTTGTCCAGTGCATATCTGTGGTTACAAATTTTGCAAAGGTAGGCACCAGCTGTGCACATACAACCACGCCAACCTCTTTAAAGTGTTTAATCAGTGATGCATAGAATGCACTCTGCACCTGCAGACGTGATACATCTTGATCAGGATAATTGCGGTTTCTGAGGATAGCCTCTGCTGTTGCACCGTCAACCGTGTACCAGCCTGCTTCCTCATAAAGCACCTGCTCTTTGCCTGTCTTTTTATCAAGTAAAATAATAGGACAAGGCACATACATATTAAGGCCGTGCTCGATATGGTCAACAAGGATTGTAAAGGAATCCATATCCACCGTTACATAGTGGTCAACTGTCAGGCCAAAACGTTCATTGAGAGTTTTTACCACATTCATAATCTGGTTTTTCTCGCTGCCGTCCTTATAAACCGCATTGATTTTGCCTGTGCCCGACGGCTCGCCAACGTATGTATCACGCGGAATCTGCAGCAGGTTAACCTTGCCCGCCTTTACGTCAAGCGATGCATAAACGATAACGTCGGTCATCTTTGCGGTACGGCTGTCGTCCCAGTCGATGCCGCAAACCAGAATATTTACAACGTCCTGGTCGATGGAGTTGTCGGTTGTAAGGTCCTCCGGAATTTCATCGCCCACATTGTACATATTGCCGATTGCCTTATCCACCGCAAAAATCATACCGCCGATAATTGCAATGCACAAAAGACAGGCAATAAGGGTCTTTTTGGGGTTCTTTTTCTTTTTTCTTCTCTTTGACGCCGCCTCGGCAGATTTTTCAGATTTATATGTTTTCTTTTCGCTCATTTTTTCCTCCTTAAAGGCTGTGGTCAAGACAGGCTCTGAAATATTCCAGTGCCTCCAGACTGTCTGTGTCCACAGTATTTCCTCTGGCCTTCACATATTCCAGCGAATGGTTAAGGGACGCGTACATAGCCTTGTCCAGATTCTGTTTTGCAAGGGACAAAAGATACTCTTTTCCCTCAAAACGTCTTTCTTCACAAAGCATATCTGCAAGATATATAACCTTTTCTATATCCTGCATACCGCTTCTGCCGCAGGT
>JAFSFT010000056.1 GCA_017435045.1 Oscillospiraceae bacterium | reverse complement strand
AGCAAAAAAACTTGCTTTACGGAGTGTTACTTATTGTAATGGGAATTGCATTGCAGGCACTTTCTTATACGCTTGGCGGTTCCAATGTAAAAGACTTTTTCTCAGGACTTCTATTGGGAATATCAATCGCTGAAATGCTGGCTGGTATTTATGTGGTAGGAAAAGGCATAGCAGGTCGATAAATTCCAATTTATCGAACGGTTGATGTCTGTGGATATACCTCCCTTCGTCACTTCGACGGAGGGAGGTTCTTTATACCTTAAATCAGTCCAAAGGGTAAAAGGGAGCTTATTTTTAACGTTGTTTTTTGTGAACTTTTAATGATTATATGTTATATTTTCTTGAGTTGCTTACCTCTTTATATGTATAATAAAATGTAATTATAAATAATAAAATTATTACATATATTTATTATTGACATACTCGACGGTAAAGGAGGCGTTGTTTCTGAATTCAAAATTAAGATCCAAAATTCATGAATCCTTGTCCGCTGTATTGCCAATTACAGGGATTGTGCTGGTACTGAGCATCTTTCTTGTTCCTTTGGAGATAGGCACCGCAGTTATGTTTTTTGTAGGTGCTTTTCTCCTGATTGTAGGTATGGGCATGTTTCAGCTTGGTGCGGAAATTTCTATGGAACCTATAGGTGAAGGTATTGGTGTTGAGGTTTCCAAATCACAAAATCTGCTGCTGATGTGCCTTGCAAGTTTTGTTATGGACATGATTATCACCATAGCAGAGCCTGACCTGCAAGTGTTGTCCAATCAGGTACCTGCAATTCCGAACATGACACTTATATTCACAGTTGCAATCGGTGTGGGTATTTTTCTCACTGCAGCGGTT
This sequence comes from Oscillospiraceae bacterium, assembly GCA_017435045.1. Classification (GTDB taxonomy): domain Bacteria; phylum Bacillota; class Clostridia; order Oscillospirales; family Ruminococcaceae; genus RGIG3102. The sequence continues at coordinate 7,406 of JAFSFT010000056.1, read as the reverse complement.
CTGAGAATTGTTTACAGACTTAATCTTTTCAAGATGCTGATGGTGCTGTACGCCATAGCTATTGTTGCATCATTCTTTATTCCCAAAGATTTTCTTGCCATTGCTTTTGACTCTGGCGGGGTTGCGTCAGGTCCTATGACTGCAACATTCCTGCTGCCGCTTTGCATAGGAGCCTGCGAGACACTGGGCGGCAATATTATGACCGCCGCTTTCGGTGTTGTTTCCCTTGTTGCTCTTACACCTCTTATTGCAATACAGATAATGGGACTGCAGTTCAAATTCAAGCTTAACAAAATGCAAAAAGGCTTTGTCGCCGAAGAGGCAAGCTTTGGCCTTGATGATATCATAGAATTTTAGGAGGGTTAATATATGAACAATAACAGATATCGTATTTTTGTAATGATTGCCGCTCCTAAATATTCCGGAAAAGCCACCGACCTGTTTTTTGAAAACAAGGTGCCCCTGCACTATACTGTAAACGACGCCAAAGGCCTTGTACTGAGTTTGCCTATCGATAAGGTAATGGGACTTAGCTTTACAAGCGACGAAGAAATTCTTGAAGGCTGAAACCATTGATACCTGATTAAAAACCAATAGTCCCTCATCAGATTTTCTGATATAATTTTCAGCTTTAAATTTATAACACAAAATAATAATACCGCATCGAAAAAACGATGCGGTATTTTTGTTTACCCTATATCGCTGCCTGCTGCAGCCTTGTCACACTATATATTTTTTTCAAAACAGCGGCAGTTTTCTGCCCCTGCAGGGCTGCCGTAATAGTCAATCTCTTTATATCCCAGAGAGAGGTAAAGATTTGCAGAATCCATTGTGGTACGGGCAGTTTCCAGAATAAAATGACGGAAGCCCGACCTTGCGGCATCTTCTTCCATACCTTTTACAATCATGGATGCAGCCCCTTTTCTTCTGTGCTGCGGCAGAACGTAGATTCTCTTGATTTCTGCTGTGGCTTCGTCCACCTTTTTCCATGCACCACAGGCGATTGGTTCTTCCCCTTCGTACACAACGCACAGACCATTCATATTGTGCGGCTTGTTAACCTCGGCATAACGTGCCTGCACAGGACCTACAATTTCAAAATAATATTCATCCAGCTTGTCCGCCAGCATAATAAAATCTGTACTGTCCTTGCCAACAATTTTAAGTTCCATAAAATATCTCCTGTAAAAACGTATTAATATATAGTATCATTTTACCATCTGTGCCCTGTAACATCAAGTGGATAAAAAGGGAGAAGCTGCCGCCCCTCCCTTTCTTACAAATTATTCTGCCGGTTCTTCAGTTTTCTTTGTTTTTCTTGTTCTTTTTGGCTTTTCTTCAGCAGGTTCTGCAGCTTCTGCTGCCTTTTTTGTTGTTCTTTTGCGTTTTGGCTTTTCATCTGCCGCTGCTGCCTCTGCTTCTTTCTCAGCCTTTGTCTTTCTGGTACGTTTTGGTTTTTCTTCACCTTCAGCAGCCTTTTTTGTAGCTGTTTTTCTGGTGCGTTTAGGTTTTTCCTCTGCTTTTACTTCTTTGGGTGTATCCTGAATTTCGCCCTCAACCAGTACAAGTGCTGTGCGTGCAGGCAGATAGAGTTCAACCACATTTTTGCCGTCCATTTCCTTTACAGGATATGTCATGTGTGCAATCTGTCCGAAACCGCCGTACTTTTCGTCATCAGAGGAAAGTGCAACTGTGTAGTCTGCCTTGTTTGGCACAGGCACACGCACACCCTCGTAGGAGTCGCTGTGGTGGAAATTGAATGCAAACAGGAGACCTTTGCGGTAGAACACGATAACCTTATTCTCGTGGAGACGCAGATCGCCCATAAGCTGTGAGAACATATTGTGTTCCTTTGTCAGCAGCACAACGTCACGGTCAAATTCGCCAAGACCTTTATATTTGAGCAAGCCGTTGTCCATAAGACTCCACTGTCTGCGGCAGTAGTGGAAACTCCATCCGTTGCCCTCACGCGGGAAGTCAATCCATTCAGGGTGACCAAACTCGTTGCCCATAAAGTTGAGGTATGCTTCACCGCCGCCTGCGATTGTGAAAAGTCTTATCATCTTGTGCAGTGCAATTGCTCTGTCGATAACTGTATTGTGGCAGTCGCTGTTCATATCTGTGTACATATTGGCATCTGCAAGACGGAAAATCATTGTCTTGTCGCCAACAAGTGCCTGGTCGTGGCTTTCAACGTAAGCTACTGTTTTTTCGCCCGGGCGGCGCAGGCACATATCGCCCCACATACCGCCAATATCCCACTGCTCGTCAGATTTATCCTTTACAGTTTTAACCCACATATCTGGCAGGCCCATACCAAGACGGTAGTCAAAGCCGATGCCGCCGTCTTCAATTGGCAGGCACATGCCAGGCATACCGGACATATCCTCTGCAACTGTAATTGCAGCAGGGTTAACCTGACGGATAAGCTCGTTTGCAAGCTGGAGATATGTGATGGCCTCAACGTGTGTATTAAGAGAGAAGTACTTGTCGTTGGAATCAAAGTTTGTGCCAAGACCGTGGTCGTGGTAGAGCATAGATGTAATGCCGTCAAAGCGGAAACCGTCAAAGTGGTATTCCTCCATCCAGAATTTAAGGTTGGAGAGGAGGAAATGGATTACACCGTCCTTGCCGTAGTCAAAGCATTTTGTGCCCCATGCAGGGTGGTCGCCCTTTGCACCTGAATGGAAGAACTGCCATTCTGTTCCGTCGAACATATTGATGCCCTCGGCTGTGTTTTTAACAGCGTGGGAATGCACAACATCCAGCAGAACACGGATGCCCATCTCGTGAGCCTTGTTTACAAGATATTTAAGGTCTTCAGGCTTGCCGAACCAGCTGGAAGCTGCATAGAAGTTGGAAACCTGATATCCGAAGCTGCCGTAGTACGGATGTTCCATAATAGCCATAAGCTGGATTGTGTTGTAACCTGCGTATTTTACGCGTGGAAGAACATAGTCGGCAAATTCACGGTAGCTGCCAACCTTACCTTCTTCCTGTGCCATACCAACGTGTGCTTCATATATGTAAAGAGAATCTTCGCCTTTGAAGTCCGCATCGGTCCAGCCGAAAGGCTTGTGGTCCACAACCTCTGCTGTCCATGTAACTGCACCTTTGTCCTGTGTTACACGGCGTGCAAAGAGAGGAATATGCTCTGTACGGGTCATATTTGCATCCACAACGGTTTTAACCTTGCAGCCGTCCCAGAGAGCATCTTCACCATCCAGATACAGTTCCCACGAACCGCCGTCAAGGCGTGTCATAGGGTGGGATGTCTGGTTCCAGTTGTTGAATTCGCCTGTGAGATAAAGCTGATATGCACTTGGTGCCCATTCTCTGTATACCCAGCCGCTTTCTGTGCGGTGGAAACCATAATAGTGATGTGCATTTGCAAAATCATTAAGGGTCTGTCCATCTCCAAGAAGACGGTTTTTTGTATTATTATAAAGTGCCATTCTCAGGTCAATGTCACCTTTGAACGGTTCAAGCTGAGGATTAAGTTCTAAAATTCTGTACATAATTTTCACCTTCTGAAATGTAATGTATATAATTTTTTATATTCAAAGCATAACCGCACACACTGTTTGCAATTATACTTTATCTTTATTTTACCCTTATTTGTCCGTCAAGTCAAATAAACCGCCTGTAATTATATGTCGCAGCTGATGGAAATATGTTGAAAATTAAAACTGCCGCAGGATTATGGTGTAAAACCAAACCTTACGGCAGTTATTATACCTGTATTCTGTTTATATGTCATTCAGCGGATTCCAGCTGCCTTTTACATAGCTTACAAGGTACAGACAGCACACCAGCACATTGTGGGCAATCATACACGCCCATGCAGCTATAAGTCCGCCGCCCAGTAACTGTGTGCATATGAATGTGCCGAGAATACGCACGCCCCACATACCTATGATATTATAAACGAAAGGTGTTTTTGTTTGGCCAACACCCATCATAAAGCCCTCTGTAATAAGTGCTATGCCATAAAGAGGCTCGGAGAAGGCAACCATTTTAAGCACCGCTGTGCCAAGACCGATAACCTGACTGCTTTTTGAAAACAGTCCCATCAATGGGTTTGCCGCAAAGAACAGTGCTATGCCCGAAAAGGTCATCAGACATACCTCGATAACAATAAACATACGGGTAATGCGGTTCATACCCGCTTTATCCTTTGCCCCGTATGCATTGCCCGTAAGTGTTGCCGCCGCTGTCTGCATGCCAAAGCCCGGGATGTAAAATGCAGACTCTACAGTATTGGCAATCGTGTGTGCCGCAGTGGCAATTTCGCCCACCGAGTTTATCATGGATGCAAACGCAACATAACCAAAAGAGGTGCCAAAACGCTGCAGCATATTGGGCAGTGCAACTTTGAGGCAGGGACGAAGAATTGCCATATCGGGCACCAGACTCTGCCCCTTAGGAGACACCATAGGATGACGCCACATGACCACAGTTATATATATACCGCCCACTGTAAAGGCCACCGCACTGGCAGCTGCCGCCCCCAGTACACCAAAGCCTGCGCCGTACATTGTAAAGGAAACGCCCAAAACAGTTATCGTTCTTGTCTGGTATATAAGCAGAAAGTTAAGGACCACGTTGATTATATTGACTGCAACACCAACCTTCATAGGTGTTTTTGTATCCCCTGCCGCACGCAGCACCGTGCCGAAGATTATACTGGCTGTTCTGGGCAGCATCGGCATATAGAGTATAAAGAAATAATTTGATGCAATGGACTGAATGCTCTTATCCACCTGCATCCATACAGGTACTTTGCCGCTTAAGCCAAGTGTTACCGCTGTAAAAAACACCCCTACTGCAAGGGTAACCAGCACCGCCTGTCCTGCTGCCTTTGATGCCGCCTGTTTTTCCCTTGCACCACAGGCCTTTGCAATAAAAGCGAGAAAGCCGATGCTGAGGGCAGAAATTGAACTGATAAGCAGCCAGCTTACAGTGGTTGTGGAGCCTACCGCTGCAGTAGCCTGTGTGCCGAGAGAACCTACCATGGCAGTGTCAATATACTGCACCGCAGTCTGCATAAGCTGTTCCAGCATTGTTGGCCACGCCAGTGCCCATATAACCGCCGCTGTGCCCCAGTCAATTCTGTTTTTTCTCTTTTTCACAGCCACCGCCCCTTTCCGCCTGTACTGATACAATAAATTGTGCTCTGCCAATATATTACAATATTCCCCTTAAAAAATCCACATATAACCAAAAATTAAATCCGTATTATATTTTGTTGTAAAAACAACAGACATTGCTACGTATAACGGATATAATACAGCCATAAACAACAAACTGTACAAAGCGAGGATTAATATATGATAAGAAAAATAATTAAAATAGACGAAGAAAAATGCAACGGCTGTGGTCTTTGTGCAAAGGCCTGTCACGAGGGTGCAATTGAAATGATTGACGGCAAAGCAAAGCTGACAAGAGAGGACTACTGTGACGGTTTGGGAGACTGTCTGCCTGCCTGCCCGACAAATGCAATCAGCTTTGAGGAAAGAGAAGCACCTGCATATAACGAGGCTGCCGTGCTTGCTGCAAAGAAAGCCAAAGAAACCACTGCAAAGCTGCCTTGCGGCTGCCCGGGAGCTAACTCCAAGGTTATAAAAAGAGCCGAAAACAAGGCAATTTCAGCCAGCTGTGAACCGATTATAAGCAGGCTTGGCCAGTGGCCCGTACAGATTAAGCTTGTGCCTGTCAACGCACCTTACTTTGACGGTGCAAACCTGCTTATTGCTGCAGACTGTACAGCATATGCCTACGGCAATTTCCACAATCAGTTTATGAAAAACAAGGTTACACTTATCGGCTGCCCAAAACTGGATATGGTGGATTACAGCGAAAAGCTTACGCAGATTATCGCAAACAACGATATAAAGAGTGTTACTGTTGTAAGGATGGAAGTTCCCTGCTGCGGCGGCATTGAAAATGCCACAAAGATGGCACTTATGAAAAGCGGCAAGTTTATTCCATGGCAGATAGTTACAATCTCCACAGACGGCAGAATTGTGGAATAAACCATACTGCCAGAATACACTTATATACTTTCGGCAAAAATTATATTCACCGAACAACAATCTTTTCGCCTTATTTTATATACCGGCAAAAAATCCCACAGAGTATACTGCTCTGTGGGATTTTCTGTTACATATGCCTTATACGTTTTGGAGTAAGCTTTCGGGATTATCGGTCAAACAGCACCATACCGAACAGGTACAGCTTCTCCTCTGACCAGCCAAACTCCAGACCACTGCTTGCACTGAGCTCGGTAACATTTATGCAGTAGGCCGAAATGCAGCTGATTTTTCTTTCAGGGAAGGTGCAGGGTTTGCCTAGTGCACGCTGACAGGGTGTACACAGCGGGCATCCGCCATATCCCAGAGGCAGCACATTATATCCTGCTGCCGCCATCTTATCCGATACATCCAGAACCGAAAAATTAACTGCCTTTTTGTATTTTTGTATTGTTTCTCTGTCGTCATAGCCGTTTATCGGACATATCTTTTCCAGCACCAGTGCCGAATTTCTGGACATCAGTTTTTCGTGTACCTGCTGTGGAGTGCCGCAATCCGGCGGGCAGGAGTAGTTTGCTCCGTATTTTCCGCAGAGATTATCTTCGCAGAACTTTCGGAAACCATAGTCCACCACAACCTCTGATGTTGGTATAACTGCAGCTGTAAAGCCCTCCTGCTGTGCAAGCGTTATAAGTTCTTTATCTGTCATATCTGTCACCTTGTTCTACCCTGCAGACACTATGTGTTTGCAAAGGCATTGTTCTTTGTAAAATCAGCAAAATCGTGTTTCCTTTATGATTTATATACACCATAAAAAATACCCGAAAACCCTGTTTTTTAAGGGTTTTCGGGCAGATTATGCCTTACAGGATTATTCCCACTCGATTGTGCCGATTGGCTTAGGTGTAAGGTCCATAAGCACGCGGTTTATGCCTTCCACTTCGTGTGTGATGCGGTATGTGATGTGGTGCAGCAATGCATATGGAATTTCTTCGATAGTTGCTGTCATTGCATCTGTTGTGTTGATTGCTCTGATGATTGCCGGCCAGCCTTCATAACGTGCGCCATCCTTTACACCAACACTCTTGATGTCAGGAACTGCAATAAAGTACTGCCATACTTTGCCTTCGAGACCGTTTTTTGCAAATTCTTCACGGAGAATTGCATCAGCTTCGCGCAATGCGTGGAGACGGTCGCGTGTGATTGCACCAAGGCAGCGAACGCCAAGACCAGGGCCTGGGAATGGCTGACGGTATACCATGCCGTGTGGAAGGCCAAGAGCTTCGCCTACTACGCGAACTTCGTCCTTGAACAGCAGTTTAACAGGTTCTACCAGTTCCATTGCCATTTCTTCCGGCAGACCGCCTACGTTGT
>JAFSFT010000055.1 GCA_017435045.1 Oscillospiraceae bacterium | reverse complement strand
TGTGGCTTGCGGCATACAGAGATGTACGCCCTGCAGCACCAAAGCACTCCATATGGCAGTATTCTTCCACAGGAAAGGTTAAGGGCATAAACGGCAATGTGGACTTAAACCACTGCTACAAGGACTTTGAAACAATCATAAAAAACGCAGGCCTTAACGGCTTTGGCAAGACGGAAACGGAGAAATCGGAAACCGAAACGGAGAAAACCGAAACAGAAAAGCTGAAAGCACAGCTTGCAAAAACGGAAAAACAGCTTGCAGACGCAAAAAGCAGGCTGGAACAGATAAGAAAAATTGCGGGAGGATAAAATGGACAAACTGGAAAACATCAAACTGGCATTCGTTGCCATCTTTACAATGGCAGGCAACTGGCTGGGCATTCTGGCAATGCCTGCATATATGCTGGTGCTCACCAACGTGGTGGACTACTTTACAGGGCTGGTGGCGGCAAAGCACCGCGGAGAAAGAATCTCCAGCGAAATCGGCTTCTGGGGCATCTTTAAAAAAATCAGTATGTGGGTGCTGGTGTGGGTAGGCTACGAGCTGGACTTTATCATATCCACCCTTGCACAGCTTGTGCATATAGACATTAATATTGCAGGCATAATTCCCCTTGTGACAATACTGTGGCTTATGATTAACGAGCTTATCAGCATACTGGAAAACATCAGGGACATCGGCGTGGAGATTGTGTGGCTCAACAGGCTTATACAGCTTGTGCTGGAAAAAACCGAGGAGACAGCACAGGCGGCACTGCCTGCAGATACACAGCACAGGGAGGTTTAGCCTATGGCATATGTTAACAGCTACGGCAGCAACGAATACACAACAGCGGCACAGCGTAAAAAGCAGCAGCTTTCAAGGCTGGCGGTTTCCCAGCAGCCTGTGCAGACAAAAGCGGCAGCCACAAAGACACAGACCGCACAGACACAGGACCCCTACGCAGAGTACAAGGCGGTGCTGGCACAGCAGTACAAGGCACAGAAGCAGGCGGCAGATGCGGCCTACAACAGCAGCAAAAACAGTCTGGACAAGGCAAAGACGGCGGCACTGCGGGACGCATACATCTCATATATGCTCTCGCTCCGCAATATGCCGCAGATTACTGCGGCGGTGGGCAAAGGCGGCTATGCACAAAGCCTTGCGGCAAAGCAGCAGCTTAACTATCAGAACAACCGCAGCAGCATACAGCAAAGCTATCTGGACAATCTGGGCAGCCTGCGTGCCAAAAAGGATTCCGGCCTTGCGGATATAGACAACAGCTATCATTCCACTCTGGCATCCCTTGCCAAAAGCACAGCGGGCAAAAGCACAAAAACCACAGCCGCAGCATCACCCCAGTACACCTACACCCTTGCAGGCACAAGCTACACAGCACCCCAGTTTGTGGCGCACCTTAAAAATATGGGTATGACGCAGAAGGAGATTGCCAATTATATGAACGCAAAGGGCCTTACATTGTAAGGGGGCACACAGTATGGCAGTTGATTTAAAGAAACTGGAAAAGCTGTATAACTCAGCACCTGCAGCAGTGCTGACCTTTGCAGCAGAGAGATACAGCACAAATGAATACAGCACAGATACATCGGGCGGCGTTGACAAATACAGGCTGGAACAGCTGTACAATGCTGCCCCCGCACCAACAAAACAGGGACAGCTTGCTGTCCCTGTTTTTACAGCCGCAGACCTTGCCGCAGACCTTGCAGGCACAGGCCGCAGCGGATATGCAAATACGGGCATTCCGCTGTACCACATCCCCCTGCAGACAGGGCAAAACCAAAGCGGCACACAGCAGGGAATATATAAAAACAGCACACAGACCAGCCCGATAAAAGAAAAAAGCCTGCCGCAAAGCACGCATCAAAGCGGCACACAGCAGGGGTACACATCGGTTAAAAGCGGAATGCAGCAGGGTTACACCGCAGAGGATATTGTAAATCACACCCAAAGACAAAGCTTTGTTCTGCCGCAGCTTTACAATCAGACGGCGGCATACAACAGCCTGCAGGGATACACGCAGCCCAAAGGCTACACATCAAGGCAAAGTTACACGCTGCCCAAAGGCTACACCCCAATGCAGAACAGCACTCTGCAAAGGGACAAAAATCAGCTTGGCAGCATAAACGCACAGATACAGGCCATCAGCGGCAGCGGTGCAGGTGCGGACAAAAGAAACCTGCAGCAGCTGTTCCGAGAAAAGGACGCATTGGAACAGCGGCTGAATGTGGGCAGATACGACAAAGACCTTACACCCCTTGAAAGGCTGCAGCTATCCGCACAGGGCATAGGCGAAAGCCTTGATGCAACGGCCTCTGTGCTGACGGATGCGGCAGTGCAGGCGGTAAAGGACACAGCGGCAAATATAAAAAATACAGACTATCTTGCGGCAAAAAGAAAACAGGCACAGCTTGCGGGCGACATCTCCCGCCTTGAACGCAGGGCGGATATGGGTGCACTTGACACAGACGCACAGATATATCTCGAAAATCTCCGCAGGGAAAAATCTGCCCTTGACAAAGCCACAGCAGAACGCTACGCCACACCGCTGGATATGAGTACCAACAGTATGCAGGCGATGAAAAGGGCAATGCAGGCACAGCAGCAGGCAACCTACGGTATGGGGGATACTGCGGCAGCAGTTTACAGCATTGGCACAGCCATAGCGGACAATGCAAGCCGTTTGCCGCTTATGCTTCTGCCTGTAATTGGTCCTGCCGTATCTGCAGGGCTTGTTTCTGCAAGAATTGCAGCTGAAAAAGTGTACAAAGCGGGCAGTCAGGGAGAAACGGCAGCACGGGCACTGGCAAGAGGTGCGGTAAGCGGCGGTATTGAATACATTACAGAAAAATATGCTCTCGACAAGCTGGGCAGACTGGCAAAAAGCAGTGCAGGCAGAACATACCTGAAGACCTTCTTTGAGCAGACAGCGGAAAATCTGCCCGCTGCCCTTAAAAACGCAGGAAAGTTTGCAGGCAGTATGCACAGACAGGGCAAAACCGAGGCAGGAGAAGAATTTGTTTCCTATGTGCTCAACTTTGTGGCAGACAAAGCCGCACAGGACCCATACGCCACATTCAGTCTGGAAGATGCTGCAGCCGCAGCCTTTGGCGGCTATCTGTCAGGTGTGGTGCTGGGCGGCACTGCGGCAGCAGTTGGTATTGCTAACCGCAGTAAAGCTGAAAACGCTGCAGATAAAGAGCCTTTTGAAATTAAGCCATCTGCACAGATGCAAGAAAACGGCGCGCCTGCAGAAAATATAAGCAGTGCTGTTGCAGAAAACAGAGCAAAGCTTGAGCAGGTAAAAGAAAAATCAAATATTGAAAATATCAATTCTCCCAAAATTGTGCAAGGATTATCCGAGACTCAACGATATGAAATATTAAAAGATAAGGTTTTGGAAATTGTTCAATTACCTCAGGAAATAGAAATAACTGAAGGAGTTAATACAAGCAATAAAAAAACAGCTAAGCCAATATTGAGGGCATTAGCTGAAAAATTTGAATTGTTTAAGAAATATCGTATTGATGATGCCAAAATAACTGTTAACTATTCGGGTGGCAGTTTAAACGAAAGTGTAAACAAGCAAAAAGGTTCATTTGAAAATATGGGTAAAATGATGCCTGTGTTCGATAAAATTGTAAAAAATGCAGTAGTTATCGAAGTTCACGGGGACAGGTATAAATATACGCAAAGAGCAGATAAGGATTTACAGAATACTTATGTGCTTGTAAGTGCTTATCAAAATAATGAAAAAATTATACCGGTAAAGATTGTTGTAAAGGAATTTAGAACAAAAGATAATAAGCTTTATCTTGCGACAACAATGTCGGAAATAAAAAAAGCCGACTTCTCAGTGCAGACAGCCACTAATAAAAGTGGACTCTACAACACTCCATCAGCTTTTACCATTAGGTTATCAGAACTGTTGCGGAATGTCAAGGCAGATATTGATTTAAGTAAATACGTTCCGTCTATGTTTTTTGAAAATGTAAATGATGACAACGGTATGCCAGGTAGTGTCAGTGCGATGAAATCAAATACGAAAAGCTATCCATATTATGCCGACACCAGTTCAGAAGATTTTTTGCAGAATACGGCACAGACAAATCTGCAAAATGTAATCAACGGGCAGGCACAGCAGATGGAAACGGTGTACTTTCTGTACCGTATGGGCATGGCAACGCAGCAGCAGCTTGAACAGACGGAAAGACAGGCCGCCCAAAAGATTGAAACTGCCCGAAAAATGGAAATTCTTGAAAGGGTGTACAATACCCAAAAGCAAAGCCAGACCGCAGAGGCAGCATCGGCAGAAAACCATACATACTCATATCCTGTGGATGAAACGGATAACAGTATAAATGAAATACCGGAAGAAGTAGAAAACAAATACAGCACAGATGCGTATGTAAGTTCAGAACGGGAAATGCAAAAAAATGTCGATTCTGATGAACCCGTTGATTATTATGCAAAAAATTATTATACTAAAAGCAGATGGATAAGGGACAAATTTCTTGTTACGACAAGAGAATACGAGGACTTTATCTCAAAGGTTATGTCTATAAAAACAGGCACACACTTTGAAAAAGCAAGTAATGGACTGTATATAATACCGATAGGGGATATATTTGGCGTTAATAACACTATGGTTTTCACCGATGGCAATAACGAAAACCCAAGTGCAGAAAAAGTTGTCCATATTTTCCTGAACAAAGAAACAGACATAGAAAGGGTAAGGGATTACATTTATGAAAAGGAAATTGGCAGTTGGAACTATGCGGGCAGAGTTACTGGCAACATTTTCTCAGAAGAATTATTTGCCGAGTACAGAGTTGATGATTTCAGAAACATTTATACCACTTCCCGAAGAATTGAGGGAAGCACACGCAAAGAAAATTCTGGATATAATCAACAGCAGCAAAACAGAAGAAGAAATTCTGCGCAGGGTGAAATTACTCTGACAGGATATCGTGGCGAAAATATCAAAAAGTACAATACAAAGTACGACATACCTTATGTCACCCTGGCAGACGGGAGAGATTATTTTATATTTCGCACAAAAAGCGATACCGGATGGCAGGGCCTGATGGAGACGGACGAATTCGATACTTTAAAAGAAGCCATAGAGACATCAAACAAGCAGATTATAAAGGAGCGTAAAAAACAGAAGAAAAAGGTATCATCAAAAGCACAGAAAAGCAAACGCACGCAGAATACATCATAGACAAATCTGCAAAAGGTAATCAACCAGCAGGCACAGCAGATGGAAACGGTGTACTTTCTGTACCGCATGGGTATGGCAACACAGCAGCAGCTTGAACAGACAGAAAGACAGGCTGCCCAAAAGATTGCCACCGCCCGCAGACTGGTAATTCTTAAAAGGGTGTACAATACCCAAAAGGCCGAAAGACCGCAGGCGGTTGAAAATTCTGCGGACAGAGGTATAATAAATATAAAAGCAAGTGTCTTACCTGATAGATTTAAACGATATTTGCCTGATAAAGAAAGGCGAATACAGATAATTGAAGAAGGTAAAGC
>JAFSFT010000054.1 GCA_017435045.1 Oscillospiraceae bacterium | reverse complement strand
GCGACGGAGCCGAAGCGCCGCCAGTGGCGGATGCAGCGAGGCGGAGGAAGGGAAAACAACGAGCAGACAAGAGGGGCTTCAGCCCGTCGAAGTATGCGACGATTGTTTTTCAGGCTCGCAGAGGCTGCCTGCCTCAGCGGCGGTTTTGGTCACTTTTGACGCCAAAAGTGACATGCGAAGCATAGGCTTATGTGGGAGAGGTTTTGAACTTTTGGAGAAACCATTAAAAGCAGGGCGGACAACAAACAAAAATAAACAGAAATAAACAGAAAGGAGATGCGGTATGGGCAGAGCAAGGCACTCAAAATTGAATATCCCCTTTTGTGCAGGGCTGCTGATACTGTTTCTCACTTTGTTTTCCATACATTTTACAGGCGGGCTGTACGCAAGGTACACCACCAGCGCCAGCGGCGGCGACTCGGCAAGGGTTGTCACCTTTGGCAGTATCGACCTGCAGGAGACAGGCAACTTTGACGCAGACGGCAATATGATTGTTACCCCGGGGGTAAACCTTAAAAAGGACGTTACTGTCAGCTTTACTGCCAGCGAAACCGACGTTTACCTCTTTGCAAAGGTGGAGGCCACAGGCTGGACAAGGGCATTTGAGGGCGGCAAAAACATTTTCTACAGGGAGATAAACTCCAAAAGGGTGTTAAGCTGCACCGTTGAAGATAACTGGCAGCACCTTGAAAGCAACGGCGAAACACATATTTTCTACCGATACATAGACACAAACACAAGCGTGGAAAACGCAAAAATCTTTGCGGACGCAGACGCATACGGCAACCAGATTGCCGTGGACGAGGAGACCACCAAGGCCGACCTTGAACTGCTTGGCACTGTAAAGTTTGCCTTTGAGGCAACTGCGGTGCAGGCAGGCGGCTTTGCAGACGCAAAAGAAGCCTGGACTGCGGTAAGCAGCCACGGGTAAGGGCTGTCTGCGGACATAAAATAAAAATTACGGCAGACACTGTGCGTTTACACTTTATAATTCAATGGCGGCTGCGGGCCGCACAGGCAATCTTGCGAAAGGAGGATTAAATGAAAAACCGAATAATTTCTTTAGTCCTCTGCGTAGCACTGGTATTTCAGCTTGTTCCGCTGAATACCTTTGCCGAGGAAATTACCATAGAAACAGATATCTGGCAAAATCCCGGCTATGCCATAGGTAACGTTGCCGTTTTGAACACATATTGGTCCAGCTATCATATTACTGACAATCCGTCTGCCTACAGCGACGAGTACTGGGATGATGATAGTTATTGGATTTACAACGAAGAACTGGGTGTTGACGAAATACCCGATGACAGCATAGAATTTGCCGTTACAAACTATTATGCCGATACCGAAAGAGAGTACCTTTGGTACAAGGTGGAGGCTGCTCCGGGCTTTGAACTGCCACAGAAGCTGAAAGAAAAACCATATATTCTACATATGGTCTCCATAGACGACGATATGCCGTCTCTGGAAATTGGCGAAGGCGGGAAGAACTATATCCTAGATACAGAGGGAAGCACAATTACCGAGGCTGTTTTACCGTTTTTTGAAACACTGCAGCTTGAAAGCGTTTCTACCCTTTTGGGTAATGTAAGCTATCAGTGGCAGGTTTATGCGGTCGAAAACTGGCTGGATATTCTGGGCGAAGATGAATCAAAGATTGAAATTACTTCCGGTATGCTTTACTCTGCACTTGAAGATAATATTGCAACTGTACGTTGTGTTGCAAAAGCGGGCACAAGAACAGTTGAGGGCGACAGTTTTGTTATAACTGTGTAGGATTATGAATTTCCACAGCCTGAGGAGCCTGAATATGCGGTGATACCGCCGGTTTTAGTGGACGGAGAACCTGTGGTTGCCTCTGCGGATGAGCAGAAGACTGAAAACACCACAGAAGGTGATGAAAATATCGCAGAATCTGATGAAAATATCGCAGAAGGTGATGAAAATATCGCAGAAGCTGATGAAAATATCGCAGAAGGTGACGAAAATATCGCAGAAGCTGATGGCGGCGAACTGCTGACAGAGGCAGATGTGCAGCAGACAGAAGAAAATGTAAATGATGAGCAGACTTTTGCAGGGGACAATGCACAGTCAGAATCCGCTGAAAGCAAGCAGCAGGTTGTGGCTGATTTTGCTTTGTTACAGAATAGTGCAGAGGTACAGCAGTCAGATAAAAAAGACATTGCCGATAAGGCGGATGAAAATGATGCAGCAGTTCTGACAGAAGAAGCTGTGCAGACAGAAGCGGCAGAAGCAGAATACGGAATTAAGGCGGAACAGCCTGTACAGACAGAATCCGAGACACAGACAGAGGGAGAAAATCTGCCCGAACATAATGAGCAGCAGACCGAAAACCACACCGCACAGGGCAGTGCTGCACTGCAGGTGTACAATGATGTTGTTCCCCTTGCTGATGACGACTACTGCTATGTAACGGTAAAATATGTGTTTACAGATGGTGAAGATGCTGCAAACCCTTATGTAATGAAATTTTTAAAGGGCGAGGTATTGCTGGATTATCCTGTGCCGTTTCCTACTGTTCTTGGTTATCTGCCATATTTTGATGATGTGCAGCAGGACGAACTGCTTATCAATATGACAGTTAACTCTGACGTTGTATTCAACGTTGTTTACAAGCCTACAGATGTAAAATATACAATAGATATATATTTCCAGAACACACACGACAACGAATATACATTCTATCGTTCTCAGGAGTTTGAGGGGCTTACAGGTTCTCTTGTGCCGCACGATCCTGCGGATTTTGACGGTATGTATGCTTTGCTGCACACTCATCCGGAAATTGCGGCAAACGGCAGTACACGTTTGGAAATTTACTACAACAGAGAGTACTATATGACAATTATCGACCTTGATGGTGGCCACGGTGTATACTCCACCTATGCCCGTTTTGGCTCTGACCTTGCAAGTCATATAGGTACACCTGTAAAACCGGGATACAGCTTTGCAGGATGGGATAAGCTGACACCAAGGCTGGACGAAAACGGCAAGTTTGATAAGGAAGACGGCAAGATTGTATATACAGACGAGGGGGACGGTATTGCCGAGCCCGAGGGCCTGCCTGCGGTTGTTCCACACAACGATATGGTCTATAGAGCTGTATGGGTGGAAAATACTGTAGCGGATGTGCGAGTGGTTTTCTGGGGAGAAGATGCCGACTGGCAGGAAGGTGTTGATGACGAAGAAGATAAATATGCCTACATCAACGCCGAACTAATTTCAGCTAAACCGGGTGACACAATTACTATCGATTCCCTGCAGTACAAATGCGGACTTACAGAGCATATACATGACAATAACTGTGTAACAGGCTGCGGAAAAGAGCCGCATAAGCATTCTGCGGACTGCTATAGCTGCAAGAAGGAAGAACACGCTCATATAGCAAAAGATTGTTATAACAATGTTGGGAATGCAGCGGATACTCCATATGGTGCACCTTCTAACCCTAAAGAAGGGCAGATATATAGATGGGGAAACAGATATATTTATATTGGCGGACAATGGTATAGATATAATGGCACAGCAAACAATGGTACTATTATACAACCTACCTGCGGAAAAGATGCCCACACCCACGGCAGCGGCTGTGCTGTAATCTGCGGTAAGGATGAACACACACACGAGGATAGCTGTTATACAAAATGTGTACAGCATACCCATAGTAATGAATGTACTCTTGAGGATTTGTACAATAAAAATCTGTGGACAGTAAATACAGACAAAACCAATCCTGTAACGGTTTTGCCTGACGGTTCTACCATTCTTAATGTTTATCTTGACAGAACAACCTTTACACTTACCTTTAAGAATGGCAACACTACGGTTGCTACCATAGAGGAAAAGTGGGGTGCAAAAATTTTTGACAGATTTGATGAGGCACCTTTCAGTACAACATATAATGGCCGAGCATGGCAGTGTACAGAATCCAGCAAGTATGGTTTTGCATTGCAGACACTGGATATTATGCCACAGTTTGATGCAACATTTAATCTGTACAATAAAAGCACCAATATTTTAAAAACAATTTATTACTATGTGCAGAAGCCTGGCACAACAGTGTCGGAAAACACATGGCCAACAAGCACAGATAATTTTGAACTGCTTAAAACGGTGCAGACATACTTTAACTACGCAACCTACGAAGAAGAATATCACGATATGGTTGGGTATACACGATACGAAGCCCAAAATTCTGTTTTCGGTTCTGATGAGCAAGCTAACTTTTCAGACAACAAGCTGAATCTGTATTATCTTACGGCTGACTACACCCTTGACTTTGTTTCTGAAAACAAAACAATAAATACGGAAAATGTAAAGTATCAACAGTCTCTGAAAGAATTTGAAACCTATGAGCCGGAGACATATCCCCCTAATCTTGAAAAAGGTGCGTACGAGTTTGACGGCTGGTATGTTGACCAAGCTTTGCAGACACCTGTAAGGTGGGACAGCACCATGAAAGCCGAAAACATGGTTGTCTATGCAAAATGGAATCTGGTTACCCACAAGGTAAATATCTATCTGCGTAAAAATACCGACGGCACCTTTAACGAGAACGAAAAAGCACTGCAAGAGGAGATAGACGAGGTTATTCACGGACATACCGTTTTTGGCGGCAATTATGAGATGGAAACTCCTGAACACCCAGATAAATTAAATTACAAGTTCCTCGGCTGGTTCTATATGGACGGAGACAAGGAACTGATGTGGGACTTTGATCACACTGTTGTTACAAAGGATACCGATATCTATGCAAAATGGAGCTCCGAGGTGCTGGTGCCTTATAAAGTGCGTTTTGTTGTGGACAATGGCGACGGCACTTATACCGAAATTGCCGACCCGATAAGCAGCTCGGCACTGGCAGGACAGACACTGACCTTTAACGCAAAGGGCAACAACGATTTGTACGAGGGATACAGAGAGGGGTACTTCCCGCTGACAACCAGCCATTCGCTCAATATGCATGAGGATATGGCGGAAAGTGGCGTAACCTACGATTTTATCTACAACAAAAAGCCTGCTGTGCCGTATACAGTAAAGTATGTGGATAGTGACGGCAACGAGCTTAAAGCATCCAAGATTGTCAATGACAATACACTGGCGGTTGTTACAGAAATTTATGAAAAGATAGACGGCTATGTGCCTGATGCATACAAAAAAACACTTATTGTTGATGCGGATGACGAAGAACACAATGTTATAGAATTTGTCTACACCAAGGACGAAACAAAGGGTGTTTATTACTATGCACACTATATACAGAATGTTGACGGTACAGACGAAATCATATATATGGAGGATGGCGGCATTGACATTATCGGTACGGAAATTTCTGTGCCACTGCTTAATCTTGACGGATTTACATACAGTTATTCAGAGGTGAACGGCAGTGCGGCAACACCTGCCGATAACAATGTTACGGGCAGTATAACCGAGGACGGTCTGCTTATTGAGATACATTACACACGCAACAAGTATCCGTACAAAGTAGTTTACCGAGATACCGATACAGGTGCAACATTGCTGGAAGATAAGGTGGCCGCAGAGTCAGAGTATGCATACTATGGTTCAGTAATTACAGAAAGCAATCCGCCTAAAATCGAAAACTACGATTTTTCAAGTGTTACCTCCGTTACAGTAATGGTGGAGGAAAACAAGGAAAATCCTGCCAAGAATGCAATTATAGTTTATTACAGAGAGAAGTCTGTGCGTATTGACTATGTTGTTGTGGCACCCGGTGGAGGCACCGTAACCCCACAGCATACAGACGTTAAAACAGTTACGGGTACAGGGGCAGGTTCTTTGGCAACACCTGATGAAAATTATCGATTTGTGGGATGGTTTGAGGACCAGGCCTGTACAAGGCTTGTAACATCCAATCCGCAGCTTGTGCTCGATAAGCCTGATGGCGGCTGGATAATGAAAACCTATTACGCCAAGTTCGAGCCTGCAACAGGTTTGCTTACAATAGACCGTGCAGGCAGTGCGGCAGACGAAAGCCAGATGTTTGTCTACAAGGTGGAAAGTGTTGACGAGCCTGATTTTGTAATGTATGTAACTGTGCAGGGTAATGGACAAACCACCATAGGCGATATCCCTATAGGAAACTACACTATTACACAGCAGAACGGCTGGAGCTGGAGATACAATGATGGCAGCGAAACTGTGGCTAAAGACGATTTTGTTCTTGTTGACGGTGCATTTTCCGCAACAGTTGGATTTGACAACGATGAACATACAAAAAAATGGCTTAACGGCAACAGCGAGCCGAAGATAAACAAAAGGAGCGGCTGATTATGAAGAATAAAAAGTTAATCCTTGCTGCGGTGCTGCTTGCGGCGGCACTGTGCGGCACTGCCGTGGCTTATATGTTCAAGGTGTCACAGCAGCAGAAAAACAGCTTTATCCCTGCACAGGTTGACTGCTCGGTGGCTGAGGAGCTTTCCGACAATCAGAAAACCAAAATTACCATCGAGAACACGGGCAATATCACTGCTTATCTGCGTCTGCGGCTGGTTACCTACTGGGTAAATACCGACGGCGAGGGCAAAGAGTATATCGTGGCAAAGCCTTCTGCCTCGCTGGACAGCGTGCAGTACGACGAAAGTCTGTGGCTTAAGGGCTCGGACGATACATATTACTACAGGCAGCCTGTAAAACCCTCTGACGGCAGCAGCAACGGGCACTTTACGCAGAACCTGCTGAAAAGCCCCATTCCTCTGCAGTACGATGACGAGGACGGCAGCCGACAGGTGATTGTGGTTTTTGCCGAGGCCATTCAGGCACAGCCCGCAAAAGCTGTGGAAGAAAGCTGGGACATTGAGCTGGAATCCGACGGAAGCATTAAAGCCGTAAGCTGATAATAAGAGGAAAGCGGAAACGACAGCGGAAAGCGGAAACGCAGGCGGAATGCGGAAACGACAGCGGAATGCGGAAATGCAGAGTAAAAAAGCCAAAAGTATAAAGCCTACAGCGGTGGAATGCAAAAAGGCAGGCGGAAGCTGACGGAAAGAGGAAACGAATAAACGCAGACTGAAAGCAAAAGCCGACAGCGGAAAGCGGAAATACAGGCGGAAAGCAAAAGCTGAAAAGGCAGAAGTAAAGCCACAAGGCGAATGAAAAGCCACAGGGCGAATGTAAAGCAAAAAGCAAATAAAGCCATAGGGCGAATATAAAGCCGCAAGGCGAAAAACTATAAAAAAATTAAAGCCATCAGGACACTGAAAAGTGTTCTGATGGCTTTTTTGTTTTGTGGACAGAGGACTACGCCTCAGTCACTTTGGGGCACCTGTCTTTGCACAGGGGAGGCGTGGGTGTCTCTCCCTCAGTCAGCTACGCTGACAGCTCCCTCGTCAGAGGGAGGCAGTGGTGGGGAGGTCGGCTTACCGCTTTGTAGCCTTTGTCAGAGGGAGGCGTGGGTGCTGCAAAAATCAGCTTTTGGCGGTGTGTGGCTTGTGCCGTATCACCCTGCACTGCTGTAGCGGTTTAAGGCCTGCAGTATTTGTCGGTGGGTGTCCTCGCTGTGGGGGCACAGCCCTTTTTCGCATTCTATGTACAGCGACACCCTCATTTTGCATATCTCTGCTGCCTGTGCGGCGGTAAGGCCGCAGGCGGTGCGAATTGCCTTTATCTCGGCACACAGAGGGGACGGGGTGCGGCTGCTGTTTCCGCTTTGAACGGTGGGGTGGGCAGTGCTTTGGTTTATGCTGTCTCCGTTTTGGGCGGTGGATTGGTTGGTGGAATTGGTGCTGTGTGCAGTTGTGATGTAGTTGGTGGGTGGTGTGCTGTGTGCAGTTGTGATGTGGTTGGCGGGGGTTGTGCTGTGAGCGGAGGTGGTGTGGTCGGTGAGGGGTGTGGTGTGGTCGGTGAGGGGTGTGCAGGGGGACGGTGTGCGGCTTTTGGCACAAAGCAAATTATCGGGGCAAAGGCTGCTCTGCTCCGTTTGGGTTTGGGTTTCAGTTTCTGCCTCCGCAGCGGTTTTAAAATCCGCATTTGCATCGTTGTCCGCATTGGTTTTTGCTTTGGTGGCGGTGTCCGCTTTGGTGGCGGCTTTGGCATTTGTTTCTGTGTCGCTGTACGCCTGTGCAAAGATGTCCGCTTTTGCCTGTGCGTCCGCATCGTCCTGTGCGTATATTTCCGCATCGGTGTCAGCATAGGTTTCGGCATCTGTGTCGCTGTCTGCCTGCGGGTGCAGCTCCGCTTCTGCTTCGTCCTGCTTAACAAGAGTGCTGCGGTAAAAATGGTCACGGTCTATATGCCGCAGCTCGTGCTCCAATGCAAGCTGCTGGGCAAAACTGCTTAAATTGCAGTTTATATATACGTTATAATCGTCCTCGCTGTCGGTGGCGGTGTAGCCCTTTATGGAAAGGGGCAGGTCGATGTACCGCACGATGATTTCCCTCATTATACGTCACCTTTCATAATCTCCAGCATCTTTATAACCTTTTCGATGTCCTCTTTTGTGGCGTTCTTGGTCTTGGAAAACAGCACACGCATACCCGGGTTGTTCTTCAGCGCCTCCAGCAGCTCGGTCATCTCCTGGTCTTCTGCCGGCTCGGCAGAGGCCTTTTTTGTCTCCAGCAGATAGTCCAGCGACACGCCAAAATAGTCCGCTATCTTCTGCAGAATTTCTGTCTGGGGCGTGGTGCCCTTGCTTTTCCATACCGATACGGTTGATTTGTTTATACCAAGCTCCAGCGCTACACGGCTGGGGCTTTTGCCTTTTTCCTTGCAAAGATTTGCATATATCTCATAAAACATACACAAAACATCCTTTCTTTTTTTGGTGAAAGCTAATAAAGTTTATCAAAATCAACTAAATGTACTTGAAAAGATTGATGGAATAAACTATAATATGGTCATAGGTTGAAAACGTTAAACTTTATAGTTTAAAACTTTCACATCTTTATAATATCATTATAGTTTAAAAATTTCAACTATTTTATTCGCAGAAGGAGTGATTTTCGTGAATATTCCACAATGGACAGGGCTGCTGGTGGGTAAAATGCACAACAACGGCGTGTCAAAAAAACAGCTTGCCGCACAGCTTGGCATTACGGGAGAGTACGTCTCCATGGTGCTGGCGGGCAAGTGCAGGCCAAAGGGCGCTCAGCAGCGTTTTGAGGCGGCGGTGAACAACATTATTTCCGAAAGAGGTGCTGAAAATGAAGAAGAAAAATGACAGGTACAGAGAAAATCTGCAGAGGCTGGACAGGGCGTTTCCCACCAAGGAGCTGCTTAACACGGTGGACGTGGCCGAATACTGCGGCATGAGCAGGCAGCAGGTGGTGCGGGTGTTCCCCTTTACCGTCCGTGCAAACCGATGCTACAACAGCTACTATATCAGCAAGACGGTGCTGGCAGAGCTGCTGAGCTGAAAGGGTGAATGTTACTTTGTTTGCCCAAAGTGACCAAAGGGCATTGTTTCGCATACCGCTTTTGGCAGCAAAAGGCTGCTTTTTGATATGTTGTATGTTACCTTGCCAGTGTGAAGCACAGATGCTTCGCATGTCACTTTTGGCAGCAAAAGTGACCAAAACTGCCGCTGAGGCAGGCAGCGGACCCCGCCTCCTTTTCACAGCCGCAAGGTCTTTGAACAAATAACTCGGATACACCAAAGCTAACGCTTTGCTCATCCTCAGACACATTTGTTCATTTTGCTTTGCAAAAACAGACTTGCTTTTATGTGCAGGGATATATTTTCTGCTCACTTTTAACTGGCCGCAGGGAAATTTCTTCTTAATGAACAGGGAGTGTTATCTGGAAAAGGCTTGGTCTGCTGCACAAACAAAAAGGCCTGCGGCAACAACAGAAACCGCAGGTCTTATATAGTGAGAGCTTTGCAATGAGCTTTCGAGAATATTATATCACGTCCAATTCATTTTGCAACATTGTTTACGGCTTTTTTTGGATAATTTTTGCAATTGCATCAAAAACCGACAGCTTGCACAAAAAAGCGTTTTTTCTGTCTGCGGACGAAATAGCAGGGTATAAGGCCGTTTAGGGCGTCTGCGTGACGGATATGGCGGCAGAGTGCCACTTTGCACAAGGGTACAGGCGGCCTGACAGAAAGCGGCGGCAGAGTGGTGGTGTAAAACTGTCTTGCAACTTTTGTACATACAACGGTAGGCTTGCAGGCAGGAAAACACAACTTTAATGCATAAATCTGTGCGGTTTACTGTCTCTCACTCCGGCAAAAATCAAAGATTTTTGCCACCTGTCTCGTCAGTGGGAGGCAGGGTGCGGTGAGGGGAAAAGTCTCTCCCTCCGACAAAAATCAAAGATTTTTACCACCTCCCTCGTCAGAGGGAGGCAGGGTGAGGGCAGGTCAGTTCGGTCGGTTGGTCGGTTGGTTGGTTCGGTCGGTTGGTTGGTCAGTAGGTTCGGTCGGTGCAGGTCAGTCGGTTCGGTTAGGCATAAAGGACGTGACAGGGTTAAAAGGAGGTTATTATGGATTTTTACGGGGAGTTTTGCTGTCCCTGCTGTGACAGCACTATCGGCGAAAACGACAGCGTGTATATGAGAGATGGCGGTGTTATCGGCTGCGACTGGTGCATTGACCACGAGCTTGTGCACATCGTTACCGAGGAGGAGTTAAAACAGCAGTATTACGAGGATATCTGCGAGGAGCAGAGAATAAGCAGGCTGCTGGGGCTGCGGTGAGGTGAGTGCGGACGGAGGCAACCCCTCCGCCATGTTGGGGCACCTGTCTTTGCACAAGGGAGGCAGGTGGCGGTGGAGGTTGACAGCAGGCGACAGGTGAGGCAGGGATAAGCCTTGCGGCAGCAAAGGCATAAAGGAGGAAAGGTGAAAAATTCTAAAGGCTTTATAGTTTTAAAACGCGAAATTCTCGACTGGGAATGGTATGGCGACATAAACACAAAGGTGCTGTTTTTGCATCTGCTGCTCTGTGCAAACCACAAGCCCCAGCGCTGGCGGGGCATTCAGCTTCAGCGTGGGCAGCTTATCACAAGCCTTGCTCACCTTGCGGCCGAGACGGGGCTTTCGGTGCAGAGCGTGCGTACCGCCCTTGGCAAGCTGAAATCAACAGGCGAGATTACCCTTGCACCAACAAACAGGTACACCCTTATTTCCGTTACGGGCTGGGACAAATATCAGAGCTACGAAAAAGAGGACACCACGCCCATTATCACGCCAACTGCCACGCCATTGGCAGACGGGCAGCAGGCGGGCAACACTCTGCCAACAACAGACAACAATGTAACAGCAAAACAATGCAACAATCATATAGAGCAGCCTCCTGCGGTCTTTGTGCCGCCCACCAAAAAGCAGGTGCAGGAATACTGCGACGCCATGGGCTACTGGGTGGACAGCGGCAGGTTTGTGGACTTTTATCAGAGCAAAAACTGGTTTGTGGGCAAAAACAAGATGAACGACTGGCGTGCCGCAGTGCGAAGCTGGCACAGCAGAGAAACCGACAAGGGCAGAAATCTTATCGAAAGCTGCAGGCCCATACCCTCGGGCGAGGACAGGCTTTTGCAGGCAAGAGGCAAGGTGCCGCAGATTGATTAGCGGCAGAGGTTTGCAAAGCGGGGCGGGTAACCTGCTTTGTAATTTCTGTACATACAACGACAGGCTTTGAGACAGAAAAGCACAACTTTAATGCACAAATCTGTGCGGTTTACTGTCTCTCCCTCCGACAAAAATCAAAGATTTTTGCCACCTCCCGCGTCAGAGGGAGGCAGGGTGAGCGGGGGAGGCGTTGGGGCATTTTGCCACCTGTCTGGTCAGAGGGAGGCATCCGCAGACAATGGTTAAGGTAAAGGAGTAGTAATATGGATATAAGAAAAAAACTGGAGCGTGCCAGAAAGATTGACAGGGAAATATGGGAACTTCGCAAGGCGTACAGCGAGGCGGAGCAGACAAAGGTGTACTCGTCGCCCTCCTTTGGGCAGGCGGTGCAGGGCACACGGGGCAATGCTGCCGAAAACAGGGCGGTTACGGTGCTGTCCCTGGGGGAGAAAATCGAGGAGAAAAAGGCCGAGCTGGAGCTTTTGCAGGCACAGCTGTTTGACCTTATCTACACTCTGCCCGAGGATTTTACCGGGGAGCGTGCCATTCTGCTGGCTTTTTACATAAACCGCAGGCGTGCGGCAGACATTGCCGAGGAGGAGAATATGGACGTAAGCGGCGTCTACCGCAAGGTGCGTATGGCGGTTAAAAAGCTGGAACAGTACTGCAAGGAGGCTTCGTAGGGATGCTTTGCACGACCAAAAGATGCTTTTATGTCACTTTTGGCAGCAAAAGTGACCAAAACTGCCGCTGAGGCAGGCAGCTTCTACGAGGATGAAAAACAATCTTCGCATACTTCGGCCATTGTTTTTTATGGCAGGTGAAAGGCGCATACAATGCCGCTTTTTCGGCAGATTTTAAAATCTGCCACAAAAGTCCACACTTTTCCACGACTTTCCACATTCGTCTGTGGTATTATAATATCGTGGAACAGCGGACAAAGACGGCGGCGGAGAAAAGCGGCCTCCCGATAAGAAAACATAAATATCCACCAGAACACTGTAAAGTGCTTTGGTGGATACACTTTTGCCCGTTTTTGCACAAAAAGTGCTGATGCAGGGAAAAGACAGGCATTACTATTTTGTGTAATGCAAGTGTTGCCGATGCAGCAGCGGCCTTTTTTGTGTTGGGTTTTGGGTTTGTGTTTTCTTATCGGGAGGTTGCCCGTATCCGCAGCCTGCATATGGCAGCAAATGCCTTTTTCGGCAGACCTTATCGGCGATAGGGTCTGTTTTGTTTTTGTCTGCTTTAAGGGTAAAAATATCACCATTGATGCAAGCGGGCGGGTGCGTGTGATAAAAAGCAATTTACGGTTTATTACCGATTTAAAAGGGGGTGGCGGCACTGGGCAGAAAAAAGACTGCGGAAAAAGCGGCTGCAGAAACTGAAAATGAAACTGCGGCAGAAGCAAAGGAAACTGCGGCAGATGTGAAAGCCGAGGAGAAAAAGACCGAAGCGGCGGATAAGGCGAAAGCCGAGGGAAAAACGGCGGCAGAGGAAAAAGCGGCAGAGAACAGCTCCACAGAAACTGCAGCGGAAAATTTTATTGCAGAAAATCCTGCAGATAAGCCGAAAGCGGAAAGCTATGCGGCAGAAAGTTCCGCAGAGGCACAGGCGGCTGCGGAAGAATCTGCTGCGGAAAAAGCGGCAGAGGAAAACTTCCGCAGCAGCTTTGGTGCAGCGGCAAATCTGCAGCAGGAGCTTAAAAATCAGCTTGCCTGCGGCGACAGGCAGCGGCGCATTGCCGCCGCATTGCTGGACAAGGCGGAAAAAGGCGATTTGTCCGCCTGGAAGCTGGTGGCGGAACTGGTGGGCGGCATCCGGCAGAGCGAGGACACCGACAGGGTGATAAGGGTGCAGATTTCAGGCTTTGAGGAGTAGGCACTCTCTGCATGCTGGAAGCTGGTGGCGGAACTGGTGGGCGGCATCCGGCAGAACGAGGACACCGACAGGGTGATAAGGGTGCAGATTTCGGGCTTTGAGGAGTAGGCTTTGAGGAGTAGGGAAAGTGTGTCACTTTTGGCAGCAAAAGTGACCAAAACCGCCGCTGCGGCGGCAGAAACAATGCCCTGTGGGCCAGCCCCATTTGATTTGGAGGGACAAATTTGGATATCAACTGGAAAATGAGCGACAAGCAGAAGGCCTTCTGCTGCTCGTCCGCTTTTGAAACGCTGTTCGGCGGGGCGGCAGGGGGCGGCAAAAGCTACGTTCAGCTTATGGACGCAATGCTCTACGCCCTTAAATATCCTGCATCAAAGCAGCTTATACTGCGCCGCACCTTTCCCGAGCTGGAAAAAAGCCTTATACGCACCAGTCTGGAGCTGTACCCCAACAGCATCTACCGCTACAACGGCACAAAGCACACGGGCACCTTTGTAAACGGCAGCCTTATCGACTTTGGCTACTGCGACAGGGAGAGCGATGTGTACAAGTACCAGTCGGCACAGTACGACGTTATCCGCTTTGACGAGCTTACCCACTTTACCGAGTATATGTACACCTACCTCATCTCCCGTGTGCGTGGGGCAAACAGCTATCCCAAGTGCGTAAAAAGCTGCACCAACCCCGGCGGCATAGGGCACAGCTGGGTAAAGGCAAGGTTTATCGACCCTGCACCGCCCATGCATTCGTGGCGTACAAAGGACGACACCACAAGGCTGTTTATCCCTGCCAGCGTCTTTGAAAATAAACCCCTTATGGACACAGACCCCGACTATATAAACCGTCTGCGTTCCCTGCCCGAAAAGGACAGAAAGGCCCTGCTGTACGGCAGGTGGGACATCTTTGAGGGGCAGTTCTTTTCCGAGTTCAGCCCTCATATCCACGTCGTAAAGCCATTTGCGGTGCCGCCCCACTGGAAGCGGTATTTCTGCATGGACTACGGCCTTGATATGCTGGCGGCGTATGTGGTGGCGGTGGACACACAGGGCAGAGGGTATGTGATAAAGGAGCTGTGCAGGCCAAACCTGATTGTAAGCCGTGCGGCCCAGGAGATTAAAAAGCTGTGCGAGGGCGAAAGGATAGAGTTTTTCTACGCACCACCCGATATGTGGAACAGGCGGCAGGAGACGGGCAGAAGCGTGGCGGAAATCTTTTTTGAAAACGGCATTATGCTGGCAAAAAGCAGCAACGACAGGGAAAGCGGCTGGCTGCTGCTTAAAGAGTGGCTTAAGCCCTTTGCGGATGAGACGGGCGGCATAACCGCAAGGCTGGTTATTTTTGAAAACTGCACCCAGCTTATACGCTGCCTGCCTGCCCTTACCTTTGACAGTGCAAACCCAAACGACGTGGCGGACATCCCCCACGATATAACCCACAGCCCCGACGCCATAAGGTATTTTGTGGCGGCACGGCCTGCAGCTTTTCGTGGCACAGCGGCAGACACAGGACAGCCGGCGGAGGAAAGCTATGAAAAGCAGGTGGAAAGGTTTGTGGAGTTTGGGACATAAATGTTGGAAGTTTTGCAGTGATACTTCCGTGTATTCGGGAGCACAGCTCCCAAATACACGGGGGGAGCAGACCGATTAAATTTTCACCGCTTTGTCGGGAAAATTTAATGTCTGCGGGGGGCTTGCCCCCCTTTCAATAAGCGGCTGGCGTCAAAGGTCGGCCTGCTCTTTTGGAGCAGGGCGGTCGTGACTGCCGACGTGCACAGGCGGGCCAGCACAATGAGGCAGTCAGCCTGCCGCACACCTCTGTGCGTGGGTCCGCTGCATCGCAATCAGCGGGACTTTTGGTTACTTTTGGTCACAAAAGTAACGTCCAGAGGACAAAGCCTTTGGTTACTTTGGCAGACAAAGCAATATCCGACACACATAAACAAGGAGGAATTTTATATGACGGTGTTTTTTGCGGCTTTGGCGGCCTTTGCCGTTGTGGCGGCTTTTGCCCTTGGCTTTTTTGTCGGCTGCGGCGCGGCAGACAGGCACCTTGTGCCAAAAAAGGTGCACAACGCACCTGCCGACAGCACAGCCGACAGGCTGACAATGGAAAAACAGCTTGAAAATATTATGAACTACCACGGCAAGTAGGGCGAAAAGTGAAAGGCAAAGCAAACCCGATAGCTTTGAAAGTGATTTTTGGGCGACGGAGCCGAAGCGCCGCCAGTGGCGGATGCAGCGAGGCGGAGGAAGGGAAAACAACGAGCAGACAAGAGGGCATTTATGCCGTCGAAGTATGCGACGATTGTTTTTCAGGCTCGCAGGGGGCAATCCCTCCGCCTCGTGCCTCGGCACCTCCCCTTGCACAGGGGAGGCATTTATCGTCCAAGGATATTTCCAAGGGTTCGGGAGTGGAGCTCCCGAATGTAATCGGGGGAGGAATGGGGGCAGAGCCCCCTTGTATTCAATATGTATCGCCGCAAAACTTTCTCGGTTACGGGCACGTTGCACACGGACTTGTGTGCGGTAGTGCTATACGGCTTTGGCGGCAATATGGTACATATTCCCACGTGGGTCCGCTGCATCGTAATCAGCGGGACTTTTGGATTATAATGCAAATTTCTTTTGTGCGTAGAACACAAATTTAATCTTGCATTTCAAGGTTCTGAAGCATAGCTTCAAGGTTCTTACTTTTGGTCACAAAAGTAACGTCCAGAGGACAAAGTCTTTTGGTCACTTTTGCTGCCAAAAGTGACATGCAAAGCATCTGTGCGACATACAAATCAGATTGGAGTGAACTATGAACAACATTACGGAAAAGCTGGTATGGGACAGATATCAGCAGGATATGGAATACAAAAACAGGCTGGAGCTGGAACGCAGGGTAAAACAGCAGGAAAACTTTTTTATCGGCAGACAGTGGGAGGGCGTCAACGCTCCCGACCTGCCAAAGCCTGTGCTTAACATTGTAAAAAGAGTTACCAACTACCTTATCTCGGTGCTGGTGGTGGACGATATCGGCATTGCATTCCGCAATTACAATCCACTTGTAAAGCAAAGCGGCGAGGAATCTGCTGCGGATGGGGATGCACAGGCTGTGCCTGTTGCCGAAGAAATTCTGCCTGCCGAGGTGGAGCGTATCAACGAGCGTGTAAAGCTTAAGGTAAAGCTGCGAAGCTGTCTGCGAAATGCGGCGGTGGACGGCGACACGGCACTTTACGTCCGCTTTGACACCCGCAAGGGCGTACAGGATGGGGGGCAGACAAAAGGCGAAATCGACCTTGAAATAATCGACAACACCAACATCCACTTTGGCTTTCCCCTCACGGGCGAGGTGGAAAAACAGCCATACATCATCATCTCCCGTCTGGAGCAGACCAGCCGCCTTAAAAAGCAGTTTCCCCACCTTGCAGACCGCATCTGGCCCGACGGCTGCACAGCCGGCACGGCAGAGGCAGACGATGTTACCACAGTGCTTATCTATATGTACAAGCACGGCGGCAGGGTGTGGTTCTGCCAGTGCACCGAAAGGGCAATGCTCACCGCCCCTGTGGACAGCGGCCTCTCCCTTTATCCCGTTGCATATATGAGCTGGGAAAAGATAAAAAACCAGTATCACGGCGTGGGTGTGGTGGAGGAGGTTATCCCCAACCAGATTGAAATCAACAAGCTGTGGGCGATGGCTCTTTTGTACCAGAAGAACAACGCATTCCCGAAGGTGTTCTACGACAAGACCAAAATTGACCGCTGGGACAACCGCGTGGGCGGCGTTGTGGGGGTTATCGGCAACCCCAATGATGCCTTTGCCAGCAGCTTTAAGCCAAGCGATATGTCAAACCAGGTAATGCAGCTTGTGGAGCGTACCATAAGCCACACCAAGGAACTTATGGGTGCCAACGATGCGGTGCTGGGCAACGTTAACCCGCAGAACACCTCCGCACTTATTCAGGTGCAAAAGGCTTCTGCCGCACCGCTGGAATTACAGAGACTTTCCTTTTATCAGTTTATCGAGGACTATATCCGCATTGTGCTGGACATCATCCGCACAAAATACGGCATAAGAAGGGTGTGCGGCACACAGGGCGGCGGCTGGGTGGACTTTTCCGCCCTGGATTTCGACAGGGAAATCAACGTGGACATCGGCGCCAGCGCATACTTCAGCGAGGCGGCACAGATACAGACCATGGACAACCTGTTCAAGGCGGGCATAATCACCGACGCAAGGCTGTTTGTGGAAAGCCTGCCCGACAAGGCACTGCCGAACAAAAACAAAATTCTGCAGCAGCTTAAACAGCAGGAACAGCCTTTGCAGGAACAGCTTTTGCAGGAACAGCTTTTGCAGGCTGCACAGGACACGCCGCAGGCAGATGGGGCGGCTGTGCCGCACACAAATACAGCAGGCACACAGCACACGGCTGCGGCACACACACTCTGGGAGGACAGCTATGGACAAATGTAAATGCAGCGAAAGACCCCTTGGAATACTCCACAGCAAGGTAATTGTGGAGGAGGGCATTCCCTATCAGGTACTGATATTCGGCTGCACCAACAAAAGGTGCAGTGAATATAAAAAAGGTGCTGTGGAAAAGAGGATTAACCTTTTTGACAACAGCAAAACCGAGGAAATCAGCTTATAGCCGCAAAACCAGCGGCAGAAAAGGAGATTTTTATGACAGAAAACACAGAAATTATGCAGCAGACCAGTGCAGAGATGGAAGTGGAATTTGAGTTTGAGGACGATGTTGAGTTTGAGGACGATATCAGCTTTGAAGCGGAAGATGCCGACTTTGAAGCGGAAGATGCCGACTTTGAAGCGGAAGATACCGATTTTGAAGCGGAGGATGCCGATTTTGAAGCGGAGGATACCGATTTTGAAGCGGAGGACACCGATTTTGAAGCGGAAGATACCGTTCTTGAAGCAGCCGACGGAAAAACCCACGAGGCTGAAAACGAAACCGCAGACGGAAAAACCGAAAAAGCGGAAAGCGAAGCCACCGCAGACGGTCAGCAGGCCGAACAGACAGACGGTCAGCAGGCCGATGCGGAGGAAATGTATCCCGAAGAATTTGAGGTGCTGGGCGAAAAAAGGCAGGTAAAAAAGAGCGAGGTAAACGCATATATAGCCAAAGGCCTTGCCTATGCCCCTATGAAAGAAAGGTACATGGCAAGGCTTAAGGAAGCCTATGCCGACCCACGCATTGCCTTTGTGGAACAGCAGGCGGCGGCAATGGGCGTGGATGCCCATCAGTATATGGCACAAAGCCGTATGCAGGCAAAGCACAGCGACCTTGTGCAGCAATTTGGCGGCGAGGAAAACCTGCCCGAGGATGTGAAAACTCTGCTTTTGGAAAACGCACAGGCAGACAGGGAAAAAACACAGCAGCTTATGGACAGGCAGCAGTACCGCCGCTGGGAGGAGGAAAAACTGGAGGAGTATGACATTTTTATGGAAAACCACCCCGAAATAACCCATATTCCCCAGGAAATAATGCACCTTGCCGCAGGCGGCGAAAGCCTTGAGGGCGCCTTTGCCATAACACAGCTTGCAAAGGCACAGCAGCAGCTTGCAGCCCTGCAAAGGGAAAACAGCATACTTAAACAGAACAGCAAAAACAGCAAAACCACCCTGCCCACATCCCGCGGCAGTGCCGTAAGGGAAGCGGAACTGGAGTGGGAGTTCTGATTGTTACTTTTACCCGACTTTGCCTACCTACCTGTGCCAAGCCAAACACCCTAAAGATACTTTCAAGGGGGAGCAGACCGATTAAATTTTCACCGCTTTGTCGGGAAAATTTAATGTCTGCGGGGGCTTGCCCCCTTTCAATAAGCGGCTGGCGTCAAAGGTCGGCCTGCTCTTTTAGGAGCAGGGCGGTCGTGACTGCCGACGTGCGAAGGCGGGCCAGCACAATGAGGCAGTCAGCCTGCCGCACACATCTGTGCGTGGGCGACGGAGCCGAAGCGCCGCCAGTGGCGGATGCAGCGAGGCGGAGGAAGGGAAAACAACGAGCAGACAAGAGGGCATTTATGCCGTCGAAGTATGCGACGATTGTTTTTCAGGCTCGTAGAGGCTGCATCGCAATCAGTGCCGGTTTTGGTCACTTTTGACGTCAAAAGTGACATGCAAAGCATCTATGCTTTTGGTCACAAAAGAAACGTCCAGAGGACAAAGCCTTTGGTCACTTTGTGCAAACAAAGTCGCAATCAGAACAAACAATATTTATTTTAAAAGGAGAATTAAATTATGACAGGTAATCTCAGCAAAAAATCCGCAGCAAAGCTTGTACAGGAGGCAGCACTTGGCACATCTGTGCTTCAGGGTGCACTCAGCGAGGAATACAGCTTTGTGGGCGTTAAAACTGTGGAGGTAATCACAGCGGTTACCCAGGAAATGACAGACTACAACCGCGAGGGCACAAACCGCTACGGTACTCCTGCGGAAATTCAGGACACAGCACAGGAACTTACACTTACACAGGACAAAAGCTTTTCCGTAACTGTGGACAAGGGCAACTATCAGGACCAGAACTTCCTCAAAAAGGCAGGCGCAATCCTCAAGGCACAGATCAGGGAAAGGGCAATCCCTCTCTACGACAAATACTGTCTTGGCGTGCTTGCAGCAAAGGCAGGTGCGGCAAACGAGGACACATCCGCACTTACAAAGGCAAACATCGCCTCCAGAGTTATGGACGGCACTGTGGTGCTGGACGATGCCGAAATGCCGGAAGAAAACCGCACACTCTTTGTGTCCGCAAAGGCTTACAAGCTGCTTAAGCTTTCTGACGAGTTTATCTCCGTGCAGGAACTTGGTGCAAAAAGCATCGGCAAAGGCCACGTTGGCGAGTTTGACGGCATGGCGGTACGCAAGGTGCCTGCAAGAAGAATGCCCGAGGGCGTAAACTTTATCATCGTCCACAAGGACTCTGCAACTGCACCGAGAAAACTGCACGACGCAAAAATCCACAAGGACCCTCCGGGCATCAGCGGCAGCCTTATCGAAGGCCGCTGGTACTACGACTGCTTTGTGCTTGACGCACGCAACAAGGGCGTTTATGTGGATAAAGCTGCATAAAGCTGCTGTCACTTTGTTTGCACAAAGTGAGCAAAGGCAATATGCTTCGCATGTCACTTTTGGCGTCAAAAGTGACCAAAGGGCGTTATTTCGGATACCGCTTTTGGCAGAGAAAGGCTGCTCTTTGATACGTTGTATGTTACTTTTGTGACCAAAAGTAACCAAAAGTCCCGCTGATTACGATGCAGCGGACCCACGTGGGAATATGTACCAAATTGCCGCCCAAGCCATATGGCACTACCGCACACAAGTCCGTGTGCAACGTGCCCATAACAAAGCGAGTTCTGCGGCGATACATATTGGTTACAAGGGGGCTCTGCCCCCGTTCCACCCCCGATTATATTCGGGAGCTGTGCTCCCGAACCCTTGGAAATATCCTTGGCGATAAAAGCCTCCCCTGTGTAAGGGGAGGAGCCCTGCAAGGGCATAGGGATTGTGCAGACAGGGACAATCCTTAAGTCAGCGTTGCTGACAGCTTCATTTACATGAGGAAGCCTTTTAAGGTCTGTGGGCAAAGGCGGGGCTGTGCAGAATCGGCGGGAGTATATATTTTTACACATTTTTTAGGAGTTACGATGAAACTGCAGGAAATTTACGAAAACACGCTGGCGCTTACGCTGGAAACGCCTGCGGATAACCCGGACTTCGGGCAGTTTGTGGTGGGATACTTCAACATTCTGCTGCGGGAGTTGTTCTGCCACAACAACATTGCCCGAAAACGCAACGGCAAGCCGCCCTTGGCGGTGGTGCCCGTTGTCAGCGACAAAAACGACGAAAACCCTTACGAGTGGCAGTTTGACAACGCCCTTATCTACGGCCTTGCGGCAAAGCTGCTTACTGCCGACGAGCATGGGCTGGAGGGCACCTATCTGCAGCTTTACTACGCTGCGGTAAACGGCGCCTTGCAGGCACAGCAGGAGGAGGTGGAGGACTGCTATGTACACAATTGCACCTGTTAACCCCAAAAGGGATATCCGCACTGCCGAGTATACCGACCTTGCAGGTGTGGACTTTTCCCAGGAGGCGGCAAATGTGGACAGCCGCCATTCGCCTTACTGTCTCAATATGATATCGGACAACGGCAAAAACCCCGTAAAGCGTACAGGCTGGCAGACACAGCTTAAGCTTGGCGGCAGTGTGCACAACCTATGGTTCTGCAAGCTTGGGGGCAAAAGTTACTGCATTGTCCACGCGGGCACAAGGCTTTACACCCTTTCCCGCACAGATGGCAGTTACACCGCCACCCTTATCCGCACAAATGTGGCGGACAAAAAAGGCTGCGGCTTTTTCTTCCGCGAGGGCGAAAAGGACGGCTTTTACATACTTACAGGGGGCGAATATCTGGTTTTTGACGGCAAAACCTGCCGCGAGGTAAGGGATGCCGCCTATGTGCCCACCACAATAATTGCACGCAGCCCCTCGGGCGGGGGCGAAGCTTACGAGGATATCAACCTTTTAAGCGGCAGGATGAGGGAACTGTTCACAGGCGATGACAAGGCAAAAGTGTATCAGCTTGGCCACACCGATATCGAGACGGTGAACAAGGTGGAAAAGCTGCTGGAGGACGGCAGCACACAGACACTTACTGCCGATGTGGACTACACGGTGGATGCCGTCTGCGGACGGGTAACCTTTACAGCGGCACACAAAACACCTGTGGAGGGGCAGGACAACATTTACATCACCTACACAAAAAGCTTTCGCGGCTATGGGGAAAAAATTGCAAAGGCAACACAGTTCTGCACCTACGGCGTGGGCGGCAGCAACCGCGTGTTCCTCACAGGCAATCCCGACTTTGCGGCCTACGATTTCTGGAGCGATGTCTACCGTCCAAGCTATTTTCCCGACCTTAACTACGCCATAATCGGCAATGCCGACACGGCGGTTATGGGATATCTTAAAATCGGCGGTCAGGTGGCGGTGGTAAAGGAAAGCACAGGGCAGGACACAGCCATCTTTATCCGCAGCGGCACACAAGACAGCAGCGGCAACGCCCTTTTTACGGCAAAAGAGGGCATTGTGGGCATTGGGGCTGTCAGCAAAAATGCCTTTGCGGTGCTGGGGGACGACCCTCTGTTTTTCAGCACACAGGGGGTGTATGCCGTGTCTCCCTCTAATCTTTCCTACGAAAGGGTAACAAGAAGCCGCAGCAGGTATATAGACAGCGCTCTGCGTACCGAGCCACACCCCGAAAATGCAGTTGCCTGCATCTGGAACGGATGTTATCTGCTGGCGGTAAACGGCAATGTTTATCTGCTGGACGGACGCAAAAAAAACAAAAACGGCACCGACAGCGACTACAGCTACGAATGCTGGTTCTGGGACAATGTGCCTGCAAGCTGCCTTGCCGCAGATTTTAACGGCAGGCTGTGGTTTGGCACCGCAGACGGCAGGGTGTGCAGCTTTAAAACCGAGGCGGAGGGCATAAAACGCTTTTCCGACGACGGTGCACCAATCCGTGCGGTGTGGAGCACCCCTTTTACCGACGACGGCCTTACCCACCGCTTTAAAACCCTGCAGAAAAAGGGCTGTCTTGCACTGCTTGCACCTTACAGCCGTTCAAGCTGCACAGTTTATTATCTGGACGACAGCGGCAGGCGTACCCTTGCAAGGGAGGGCAGAATGGACATAAGCAGCTTCTTTGAGGAGATTGACTTTACACGCATCAGCTTTGATGCCTCGGAGGGGCCAAGAGAGGTTCATTTTAACCGCAGACACCGCAGGTACAGACGTCTGCAGCTTATATTTGAAAACAACACAGCCGACGAGGGCTTTGGCATATACAAAATTGTAAAGACCTTTGAGGCAGGCAACTACAGCAAAAACAGGAGGTAGCAATGGAAGAATATAAAATTAAAGACACAGAAATAGCAGCCAGCAGTGTGGACAGCCAGCCGCACCATTTAAGCGGCGATGCGGAGAGCATACAGCAGATTTTTGATGCCCTGCCAAAGCTGATTGCAGGCAAGGTGAACGATTTTATCTCTGCGGTGGCAGAAAAGTTTAACGGCTACTACACCAAACAGGAGACTATTGCCGCCATAAACAACAAGATGACGGCCATGGGCAAAGGCGACATGTCTACGGCGGTCTACGACAAAGACGAAGACGGCACGGTGGACAATGCCGAAAGGCTGGGTGGCCGCCTTGCAGGCGAATATGCCACAGTGGCACATCTTGCATCGGTAAGGAGCATTGCGGTAAAAAAGACCGACCTTTACTTTGACCAGGCCACAGCCACCCTTGAAATTACACTGTAGGCGGTGATGATATGGCACTTGTGATAAACGGCATAAAGGCATCAGGCTGCAATGTAATAAAAAACGGACAGACACACCCCTGCAAGAAAATCAATGTGAACGGTGTGAATGTATGGAACAGCGAATATCTGTTCTTCCCATCAGAGTATGCCTGCGTAAAGGACAACTGGACATCAAGCGGCAGCGGCAATTTTGAAGTAAGCGAAACTTCAATGTATTTCTATTCCAGCACTGACGGCAGCAGCAGAACCCTGCCCGCACTGCCTGTGGATTTTTCAAAGTACAGGACTTTGCACATGGAAATTTCCGCATATAACAACAACAGCAAGTTTATAATCCGCTGGCGAAGAACAGAGGATAACGGCACAGCGGTAAGCCTTGCGGTTGACGATTTGGCAGAGGAAGAACGTGTGGGGGTACACAGCTTTGATATTGCAGATATAAACGACACCTGCTATTTCTGCATAAACGGCGACCACGGTGGCGGCGGCACCATCACAAAAATATGGTTTGAGGAATAGGAGGGAAAGATGTACAGATTTTCGACAAATCCCATAAACATTTTTACAACCTTTAACCCTGCACAGGCAAGGCAGCTTTGGCTTACCTTTAAGCAGGAGGAAAGCGGCACCGAAATTACCCGCACAAAGGAGGACCTGCTTGCCGCACTGGAGCAGGTGTACCGGACAGAGGATGGTTTGTTCTGCTTTTCCACCGCATTTTCCCAGGAGGAAAGCGGCACATTTATGCAGGACTTTCCAATCCTTGTACAGCTCCGCTGGAGCGAAAGGGACGGCCACAGCGACGCCACAAACATCTACAGCTTTTATATGGAGGACGTGCTTAAGGAGGGGGTAATTTGATGAATCTGTTTCTGGAAACGGAAAAGACCGAACAGCTTTTTTTAAACAGCACCGTCAGCAGACTGTCCCAGCTTAAGGACGACGAAACCCACCGCCTTGTGACCGATGAGGAAAAGGCACAGTGGAACGCCACAGCGGAAAACGCACAGCAGGCACTGGAAAAAACCTCAGAGGCACAGGCGGCGGCACAGACAGCACAGACAGCCGCCACCGCAGCACAGACAGCGGCACAGCGGGCAGAATCTGCCGCACAGCAGGCAGAACAGACCGCACAAAGCCAGCAGCAAAGCATACTGGCGGCACAGACCACAGCGGATACGGCTTTGCAGAAAGCAAATGCCGCACAGCAGAGTGCGGACAACGCACAGACCACAGCGGATACGGCTTTGCAGAAAGCAAATGCGGCACAGCAGAGTGCGGACAATGCACAATCCACAGCGGATACGGCGGTGGAAAAGGCGGACAATGCACAATCTACAGCGGATACGGCGGTGGAAAAAGCGGACAATGCACAATCCACAGCAGATACAGCAGTGGGAAAGGCCGACAATGCACAGGATACAGCCGATGATGCCCTTGTGCTGATAGCCAAGCTGCGTGAGGACTTTGAATACAAGCCGATAGCGGTTTCCTCTGTGTCCTGCAATGCACAATCTGTGCAGGAACTTGGCACACAGCTTTCGGGCGTGGTTATAAGCTGGTCGGTCAACAAAACCCCTGCCAGCCAGAGCGTAAACGGCACACAGGTGGCGGCGCAGGAGGGCGTTACAAGCTACAGCTATACCGACCCTGCAAGCTACAAGCCAACAGAGGTTACCACAAAGAAATGGACGGTAACGGCAACGGACGAAAGGGGTGCTGCGGCAACGGGCAGCACTGCCGTTACATTCTGCAACGGAATATATACAGGCGTTGTACAGGGCAGCAGCCAGCCGTCAAGGGACACTCTGCTTGCTCTGACAAAGAAGCTGCAGAACAGCAGAGCACTCACCTTTACAGCCACAGCGGATGCAGGCTGGTATTTAATCTGTGCACTGCCGTCCCGTCTTGGCACACCTGCTTTTAAGGACAAGGACACAGGTTTTGAGGCAGGCTTTTCAAAGATGTACCCGAATATCAGCTTTGAAAACGGCAGCGGATATACCGAAAACTACGATATCTGGCTGTCCAGCAAATCGGGGCTTGGCACAATTACTGTGGCTGTGACATAAAGGAGGGACAATATGGCAATTGGAATTACCGATAAATTCAAACCCAAGGGCGTGGAAAGCTTTGCCCTTATGGATGCCGAGGATATCGCCTTCCGCGAGGGCAGGCTGTCGGAATATATGCCCGTATGCCTTACCGAGGAGGAGTACAACTCCCTTGAGGAGATAAACCCCAAAACGCCCTATCTCATAAAGGAGGAGGCGTAGCGTATGCGTATTGCGGCAGTAAGATGCGGCACACAGCCTATAGACCGCATTATGCTGGGCGGCAGGGTAATATGGCAGAATTCATCCCCTTTGTTTTTTGCAGGGGGCGGATATTCGCAAAGCTTTGCCACGGCACATTTTTGCCTTGCAGGGCTTAAGACAATGCAGGGGACAGCGGCAAGCTTTTCAGATGCAGGCGGCGGCATAACCACCCTTGCCATAGATATAATCTGCGGCAGCGGCGAAAGCAGCACCCACACCCACAGTGCAATGCAGCTTATCAGCGTGCTGTGTATGGCGGCAGATGCCCTAACGGTATACGGCACAGACACAAAGGGCAGAAACCCCAAAGCACTGCTTATGCAGACCGTTATGGAGGCAAAAACCGCACAGCAGGCCGCCGCAAAACTGCTTTTTGTGGTTGATATGGCGGCATCGGAGAAAGAAAAAATCACGGCACATTCCACTGCAGACACCCTGCAGGCGGCTGTGGCAGCAGGCAGAAATGTATACATACTGCCGTCATCGGCGGTGGGTGCATCGCTGTACATAGCGGATATATCGGCAAAAGAATCATCTGTGGTTGCGGCAAGGGATGCTGTGGCAGGCATTAACACAACACAGGGCCTTGGGGCAGAGGGCGGCTGGACGGTATTGGGCAGCGGCACAGGCAGCCTTGGCTTTGCACAGCCTGCGGCGGCATACACACAGCTTTTGCACGGCACAGCAGCCTATGGCAGACTTTTCGACACTCACGGTGCAGGCGGCAATGGCAAAACCGCCTTTTTCTGCACAGCGGCGGCGGTTATAAATGCAGTAACCGCAGCAGCAGGCAGAGAGAACATCCCATCCTACGCCATCGGATATACCAACAGATACCTCGCTTTCCGCTGCAAGGGACTTGCTGCGGCAGAGACCACGGGTTCAGCCGCACCTGCGGTGTGGTTTATACCAACGGGGGACGGAGTGCCTTTAAGAGAGGACGACGGCACCGACATAACAAAAAACGGCACTGTGCTGGAAATACGCCAGGCATACAGTGTAATAAAGGATAAGGAAAACGGAATACTGGAGGTGATTTAGTGGCAGAAGAAATTATGATAGAGCAACAGCTTGACTTTATGTACAACGAGGAGGCAGGCGTGTGGGTAAGCGGCATTGCCGAGATTGCCGCCCTGCCCGAAAAAGGAACAAAGCTGGCTGTGTGCTTTGACAAAGCTGAATATGCCTGCACAGTAAACTATGACGAAACAATGGCGGTGCTGTGGGCAGGTAACGGCAGCCTGTTTGGACTTGCAGGCGGTGGGGATATGCCCTTTTTTGTACAGTTTGCAGAGGATGACGGTGTAAGATTTGCCGCCTTTGCCACAGCAGAAACGGGCGAAAGCCACACAGTTTCGGTAAGTGCGGCAAAGGAAGCCGACGGCATTGTTATACGCAATCCTCTCGGCAAAGAGGTTACTTACGGCGAATACACAAAAATTCTGCTCAACCGCAAAAGCGGCACACAAAGCATATTCTCCCTTGGGGACGCACAGGACAAAACTGTGGAGGATATGGATTTTAAAGAGGGGGATATCACCCTTGTCCCCGACGAGGGGACGCTGTTTTCTGCCGTTACCCTCAAAAAGCCTGCAGACCTTGTGGCGGAAAACATTGCCCTTGGCAAAACCATTGCAGGGGTAGAGGGCAGCTTTGAGGGTGCAAAGGACCCTGTGCTGAATTTGGCACAGACACAGCTTCCATTTGCCCTTGATGCAGACTGGGGCAAATATATGTACACGGGCGAGGGCATAACCTACATTGTCCCTGACGCAAGTTATACCGTAACCTACGGCGAAAGCACCCACAGCCTTAAATCGGTGTGGGTGGATGGCCTTGGCAGGGCGGTGCTGGGCAATACGGCTTTCTGGGGCGGCGAGGACACAGGCCACCCGTTTATGATTGCCGTAAACGACAGCAAGGATATGTGGGTTGTGGATATGTACTCCCAGCCGGAAAGTGTAAATATAGCAGTAAGCCTTGTCACCGAGACACAGACGGGCGGCAGCAGCACTCTGGAACTTGAGGAAACCACGCTGGCCTTTGCATATATGGAAGATGAGGCGATGTGTATGAACACCGACAGCATTCTGCCCGATATACGGGCAGGAGCAACCTACGATGTAAGCTGGGACGGCACGGTGTACACCTGCACAGCCATAGAGACAGTCGGCTATGACGATGCAGACAATGCCATTGCAGGTGCGGCACTGGGCAATGTGGCCATAACCGAGGGCGGCGACACAGGCGAGCCGTTTTTGTATATGGCGTATGGCACAATGAAGGCAATGGTATCCCTTTTTGACACAGAGGATGCAGAGCATACAGTAAGCATAAAGCTGAACTTTGCCGCAGGCGGCGGCGGGGAGGAAACACAGCCTGCCCCTGTGCTTATAAAGCAGGTGTCGGGCATTTCAAGCTCTGCCACCGACCTTATAACCCTTGTCACAAAGGAAGAGCTGGAATCCATCGGCTTTGACATATCAAAAAAATGCTTCCTCACAACCTATGTGGGGGATGAATGGTACAGCTATACAACATCCTTCAAGACCATAATCTCCCTTAACATCACAAACTATCTGATGACAACCCACGGAGGCAGCAATCCAAGCTACGGCTGTGTGCTGTATGCAAGCAGGATGAGCAACAAGTCATATCAGTACACACAGCTTATCACAGGTGCACATCTGGGGGCAGTAAATACCGAATATCCATACTACGATGCGGACAGTCACGAAATCCGCTACAACCCTGCAAGCTCGTTTAAATTCAACAAAAACGCAACGACCACAGCAACAGTGTATATTGTGGTGGGTATGCTGCAGGCATAACAGAAAAGGAGAAAAAATATGATTTCCAATACATACGCAAACAATATTTTATCGGCACTTGCAGGCAAAAGTGCATTTCCTGCACCTGCAAATGTATACCTTGGCCTTTCCGCCACACAGCCTGCACTTTCAAACGGTGCAGTAGGCGGCGAGCCTGCCAGTGTAAACAGTTACGCAAGGGTGCTGGTGGGCGGCACATCCACAGCAGGCAAAGCCGCAAACGGCTTTGGCAGTGCGGCAGATGGCGAAATCTCCACAAGCAAGGAGATAAAGTTCAACACCGCAAAAGAGGACTATCCCGACAAGCTTAACTACTGGTTTCTCTCCGAAAATGAGACCAAAGGCTCTGCCGCATATATGTGGGGCAGAATCAAGGACGTTTTAAGGGAGAAAAAGGACTTTGCAGGCTTTGCCGTGGCAGAGGATTTAAGCGGTTATTACTCCGCAAGCGAAACAAGCGAAGAACTGCTGGGCCTTAAAGAGGGCGAAACCTACATTGTCTACTGGGGCGACACAAACAAGGAATACGAGGGTGCGGCAACCCTTTACAGCAAGGACGGCACAAGCTATATCGCACTGGGCAACCCTGTGTTTTATGGCGGCGAGGACGACGGCACAACACCTTTCGGCCTGCTTTATACCGAAAGCACAACAGGCACCGAGACAACAGGCACAGTAAAAATCTACTCCAAAACAGGCGAGGGCAGCCACAAGGTGGCAATCTACGGCCTTGGCATCCAGGTTAAAAACAAAACAGTGCCAACCTTCTACGCAGGCGAACTTACTGTAAAAATCGACACAAAGACAGAGGAATAGCCCGTACAGCACAGCTTACGGATACAAAGCGGTGCTGCAGACAATTTTGAATGCTGCAGCACTGCATTAAATCAGGAGGATTTATGGCAGACAGGATAATTGATGTCAGCCATCATCAGGAGGATTTATGGCAGACAGGATAATTGATGTCAGCCGCTATCAGGGCGATATCGACTGGCAGCAGGTAAAGGCGGACGGCGTAAAAGGTGCAATCCTCAAAACAGTTTCCACCAACTACACCCAGTTTGGCGGTTTGTACATCGACCCGTACTTTGAAAAAAACTACGCCCAGTGCAAACGCCTTGGCATACCTGTAGGTGCATATTACTACACCTACGCACAGGACAAGACTTATGCGGACAAAGAACTGGCTCTGTTCAAAAAAGCGGTAAGCGGCAAAAGCTTTGAACTGCCCTTGGTGGTGGACGTGGAGGATAACCTGCTTAAACCCCTTTCCGCCTCTGCACTTACCGACCTTGTGGAGTATGCGGCAAAAACAATTGAAAGCTGGGGCTGCTACGCAATGGTGTACACCTACCTTAACTATCAGAATACACAGCTTGATATGGCAAGGCTTGAAAAATACGATTTGTGGCTTGCGGCATACAGGAATGTACGCCCT
This sequence comes from Oscillospiraceae bacterium, assembly GCA_017435045.1. Lineage (GTDB taxonomy): Bacteria > Bacillota > Clostridia > Oscillospirales > Ruminococcaceae > RGIG3102. Next base: position 31,864 of record JAFSFT010000054.1, on the reverse strand, counting down.
GCAGCACCAAAGCACTCCATATGGCAGTATTCTTCCACAGGAAAGGTTAAGGGCATAAACGGCAATGTGGACTTAAACCACTGCTACAAGGACTTTGCGGCAATCATCAAAAACGCAGGCCTTAACGGCTTTGGCAAGACGGAAGCGGAGAAAGCGGAAACCGAAGCGGAGAAGCTGAAAAAGCAGGTGGAACAGCTGCAGAAAGACCTTGAAGCGGAGACAGAAATTGCACAGGCGAGGGCAGAAGAAATCGAGAAGCTGAAAGCGGAAGTGCTGGAAGCAACAGGCAATTACGGCAGAGTCTCAGGAGAGCTGGAACAGGCAAACCGACAGCTTTCTGCTGAGAGGGCAAGCAATGAGATACACAGCAAGCAGCTTGCAAGATGCCAGGATAAGCTGAACAAAATCAAAGAGATTATAGGAGGATAATAAAATGAAAGCGATCGATAGAATCAAAGTGTTTTTTGTAACAATTTTTACGCTTGTACATGGCTGGCTGGGTGTGCTGGCCGTCCCGTTTATATTCCTTGTAGCAACAAACATTGTTGACTACGTTACAGGCATTGCAGCAGCGGCAAAAAGAGGTGAAAGAATTTCAAGCTCTGTCGGTTTCTGGGGCATTGTCAAAAAGATATTCATGTGGCTGCTTGTCTTTGTGGGATATGTGGTGGATTACGCAATCGAGGCTATCAGCACAACAATGCATATTGATATCAATGTAGGCGGCATTGTGGCACTGGCCGTAATATTCTGGCTGATGGTTAACGAGCTTATCAGTATTCTTGAGAATATACATGATGTGGGAGTTCCGCTCCCTCCATTCCTCGTAAAACTTGTAGATTACATTAAAGAAAAAACAGAGGAGACAGCGGACGCGGCACTGCCGGTGAATACAGAGCACAGGGAGGAATAGATTATGGCATACGAACCATATATCAGACCGACCGCCATCAAGTCTCCACTTGAGATACTTAACGGAGAAACGCAGGCTAAACCTCTGGCACCTGATCTTACAGGCAGAGGTGCAGGGTATGCGAACAATCTGTATGATGAACCTGTAACGCAGGTAGCTGTGGCAGACACACAGGCTTCTGCTGCTGCAGATGAATACAAAAGGCTGCTGAGACAGATGCAGGCAGAGCGAAAAGCGGCCGCAGATGCTGCTTTTAAGCAGGGAAAGGCTAACCTTGATACGGCAAGGACAGCGGCATTGCGTGACGGATATGTGGCGTATATGCAGGGACTTCGCAATATGCCGCAGATTTCTGCGGTAAGCGGCAACGGCGGTTATGCACAGAGCCTTGCGGCAAAACAGCAGTTAGGCTATGAGAACAACAGAGCGGCTGTGGAGCAGGGGTATCTTGACAATCTGCGTGAGCTGCAGGCGAACCGTGATGCACAGATTGTAAGCGGCAATCAGGATTATCTTACAGAGCTTGCCTCTCTTGTGAAAAACACGGCAGAAAAAGCAGCAACAAATGGAAACGGTGGCTACAGATATACGCTGGGCGGCAGGACATACGATGAACAGGGCCTTATAACCTATCTGAAAAGCCTTGGTATGACACAGGAAGCTATAGCAAGATATCTGCAGGCAAAAGGACTTACATTATAAGAGGTGAAGGATATGTCAGTTGACCTTAAAAAACTGAAAAGGCTGTATAACAATGCACCTGCGGGCGTTCAGACACAGAGCACCAACGTGCAGGGCAGCATTGATATGGACAAGCTGGAGAGACTGTACAAGGCCGCACCCGAACCGACACAGAGACAGGGGCAGAATTATTCTGCCCCTGCTTTTGAGGTTAATGGGGCAGCAGAAAAAGACAGTGCAAGCATTGCCCAGCAGGCGAATTATGAGCGGTTGCAGGGGCTGTTTGCAGATGGTGCAGCAAGAGACAGGCTGCAGAATATTGACCGTGAAATAGCCGATATTCTGGCTGTGCAGGGCAGGGATAAGTCACAGAGACAGCAGCTTGCAAACCTTGTGGCAGAACAGAAAAGGCTGAACGAACAGCTTGGAAATCCTACACAATGGGAAAGGGTGAAGCTGAGCGGTGAGGCATTGGCCAAGAATATTGTGGCATCCCCTTTTGCGGCTGTGAATATGCTTGGACAGGTTTCCACAGACCCCGTGGAAATGGAAATACAGGCTTTGGAAAGAAAGGCTGACCAGGGTGTGCTGGATGAAGCAGGCTGGGCAAGACTGAAAGAGCTGAAACCGCAGCAGTATACAAAGGCACTTGATACAAGCGGCTGGAGCTGGCAGAAGCTGCAGGAAGCAAAGCAGGCACAGAAGAAGGCAAGCAAAGGCTTTGATGCGGCCGAACAGTTTTTTTATGACACAGGCATGAGCATGGCCACAAACATTGCAACACTGCCTGCAAACTTTGTTGTCCCGGGTGCGTCCCTTGCATTGATGGGCACACAGAGCATGGCGGGCAAGGCACTTAATGTCAGCGAAAAGGGCGGCAGTGCAGGACAGGCCTTTGGCCGTGGCCTTGCAAGCGGCGGTATTGAAGTGCTGACAGAAGCAGTTTCTCTTAAAGGCCTTGCCAATATAATGAACAGCCGCGCAGGCAGAGAAGCTGCAGAGGGCGCAGTGGAAAGACTTGTGCGTAACGGTAAGATAAGCCCGATGCTTGCTGCTGCTTTCGGCCAGTCTATGACGGAAGGCGGAGAAGAACTGACTGCTGCTATAGCAAATCACGCAATGGACCTTGCTGTGGGAGACCCTGACGCATCACTTACTGTTGAGGATTTGGTGCTGAGCTTCCTTGGAGGTGCCATCAGCGGTGGTGTGATGGGCGGCGGTGCTGAGTTTGTTGGCCGTAACAGGAATACTGCAGATGCCGCAGAAACCGCAGCAGGCGCTGCACAGGTGCAGCAGGAAGAAGAAAACGCTGCACAGGTGCAGCAGAATGTTGCCGACATAAATGACGGGAACACAGCTGATAAGGACACAAATGTCCCTGGCAAAAACACTGAAAATGTTATTAAAAACACTGAAAATGTTATTAAAAACGGCGAAAGTGTAATTAATTCCGAGAAAATTGATAGTACAGGTGCAATTAATTCTGCAGAAAATGCTGATTTGCAGTTGAATGCAAAAGATGAGGAAAGAGAAGCACTTATAAAACAGGTGCAGGAGGCTGCGGGGATTGATACCCGGACAGAAGTCCAGAAAGTGGCAGAGAGTGAACAGAACAAAATTGATATGCTGGAAAAACTTGCTGCCGAGGGCATTGCTCCACAGAAAGATGTTGAACAGCAGAGGCAGAGTGCTGCAGAGAAGATGGCGGAGGCTGAAAACAGGCAGGCGAATCTTGATTATCAGAATCTGTATGCAAAATACGGCAAGGCACCAACACAGGAACAGAAAGCAGCAGCCGCAGAATCTGCCTTTTGGGCTGATGTTGAACGTGGCGGTGGGGAATTTGTCCCACCTGAAACAGCGGCGAAATATAAGGCGTTTAAGGGCCTTGTAGACGAAATAGAAAAACTGCCCGTTAATTCTAAGGCAGTTACAGATGAGTATGCTTTTTCCGCACAAAAAGGTATCAAGCCGATATATTCCCCTGTTGGAGGTAAGCAGGTGATGGTAAATGTTGACGAGAATAATATCTTTAATTTAACAGATTCTGAAATCAGTCGATATATGCAAACAGGGAAAAAAGGTAGCACTAAAAGTGAAAAAGCAAAAATGGCTGAAAATGGTAATAACCCAATAATTGCAAATCAAGAAGAGTTTTCTGCGTTCATAGAAGATTCTATTGAAGGCAAGAGAAAACAAGAAATTAAAACGTATTGAACTGTTTTGGATAGGCTCATTAAAGATGTTTATATTGTGAGCAAAGGTAAAGTTGACCTTTCAGGCAAATTTATGGAAATTAGCAGTGATGATGTCAAACATTCATACGATGGTCACAGTCAACCAAAAGAACTGGGGGATATTGCGTTATCAAAAGATGATTATGCAAAAATAGCGGAATATATAAGAGATTATGATGATATTATATATGTTGCAAGAGACAAAACAGGCTTAAAGATACAGTTGGGTAAAAAAATAAACGGATATTCTGTCATTACTGAAATAATATCAAATGAAAGAAATTCCGTTAGATTTAAAAATATGTGGGGTGTATCTACACGTAAATATATGAATAACCCAAAATATAAAAGTAGAGCTGTCGCTAACCGGGCGACCACTCAGCAAAAGCCTGCAGTCTCCAAATTCCCGTCCGGCGATGTCAACTCTACCATCTATAATATAGCACAAGATGCTCAAGTTGGCAATGGTAATAAAATGTTGGAAAATAATGGTGACAATCTTCCGGATAGCATTGGTGCGATGAAAAGTAACCCTGACAGTTATTTTGCTCTTGCAAATGAGCACGGCACAATACCAGAAGGCGAAAATCCATACAGAACAGTGGATGTGCCGACAAAATCTGCAGACGGTAAAACAGTATCGAATTTTGCAAGAACTGCAATGGAAGCAGAAGCAACAACAAATAAGTTTATCCCCAATATGGAAGAACTTATTGCAAAAGGGGAGATGTCTCACGAGGTTGTGACAGACAAAAGTGCTATGCAGCATGCACAGCATATTATTGAAAACAACGGATGGGAAGATGCTTTAGAACGTTGGAACGCAGTGGCAAAAAGCAATAAAGCACCATCTAAAAATGACATTGCCCTTGGACAGATGTTGTATAACAATGCGGTTAATGCAGGAGACACGGCATTGGCGCAGGAGTTGGTTGTTGACCTTTGTGTGCAGGCAACAAGAGCCGGCCAGACAGTACAGGCATTTAGACTGCTTAAACAGATGACACCAAGTGGAAAACTATATATGCTGCAGAAAACTGTAAATCAGATAAATGCAGACAGGCTTGACAGGTATAAGGGGAATGTGGAAGATATCACAATTCCACAGAATCTGGCAGATAACCTGTTAAAAGCAAAGGACGGTGAAGCTGCAGATGCCGCTTTTGAAAAGATAGAACAGCATATTGCTGATAATATCCCTGCGACAATAGGTGACAAGCTGAACGCATGGAGATATCTGTCTATGCTGGGGAACCCAAGAACGCATATAAGAAATACTGTAGGCAATGCAATTTTCTCGCCTTTCAAAACTGCAAAAGATATTATAGGCGCACATCTTGAAAAAGCTTTTGTGAAAGATGGTGTAAAAACAAAGGCTGTTGTAAACAGAAAAACAGATAAATCACTGCTGGATTATGCAGAAAAAGATTTTAATGCTAATATCAGTGCAATAAAAGGTGAAGCTAAATATGGCACAAATCAGCACATACAGGAAATGCGCAAGATATTTAAAATGCCACTGTTGGAAAAACTGCGAAAAGCAAACACTGGTGCGCTGGAAGCAGAAGATATGTTGTTTTTGAAACATCATTATACAAAAACTTTGGCAGGAGCAATGAAAGCCAACGGCATAACAGCGGCAAATGCAAATACGTTTGAAAATATGCAGGTTATGGATGCATTAAAAACTTATGCAACTAACGAAGCCCAGAAAGCAACCTACAGGGATGTAAATGTTTTTTCTGAAAATGTGACACGCATCAAAAGGAAAATGAACGAAGCTCCAGGTGCTCAAATATTAACGGAAGGTATATTGCCGTTTGCAAAGACACCTGCAAATGTAATTGCAAGAGGTGTGGAATATTCGCCGATAAATCTTGTAAGAGGTGCTTTTAACCTTGCAACTGGTGGTGTGGATTTTTCTTCAACTGAAAGTGTGATAAGCTCTTTTAAAAATCTTGTTAAAGGGGTTAAAGGTGAAAAATATACTGTTGCGGAAGCGCTCGACCAGTTGGCCAGTGGCCTGACAGGTACAGGAATATGTGCTTTGGGTGCATTGCTGGCATCTCTTGGCTTGGTGACAGGCAAAGAAGATGATGGCGACAAAGAAGGCGACTTTGAAAAACTGTATGGTGTGCAGGATTATGCAATGCAGATTGGAGGCACATCAATGACTATTGACTGGGCAGCACCGGCAGCAATGCCGTTCTTTACAGGTGTTGAGTTGTACAATGCAATGAAAGATGATGATAAATCTTCAACACTTATGTCACAGATATTCAAGATAGCGGACCCTGTGTTTGAAATGAGTATGCTGGACGGCTTAAACAATGCCATTGAAGCGACAGCATACAGCGACAGTAAGGCTGTAATATCATTTGCACAGGCAGGAGCATTAAACTATGCAGGACAGTTTATCCCCACATTATCAGGGCAATTTGCACGCACAGGTAACAGGTATCGCACACAGACATACGTAGATAAAACCAAGAGTGTGTCACCAACTATGCAGAGATTTGTTCAGCAACAGCAGGCGAAGATACCTGGACTTAACAATAAGCTGTCAGCATATCGTGACCAGTGGGGCAGAAAGCAGGATAATGGTAATGTAGGGGCAAGAGCACTGCAGAATTTTGTTTCGCCAGGATATTGGTCAACAGATAAATCTACACCTGTTGACGATGAAATTAAACGTATTTATGACGAATTGGGCGAAGCAACAGTGTTGCCGTCTTATGCTGCGAAAAAGTTCAACGTGAACGGAGAAACAAAACATCTGACTGCAAAAGAATATGATAAGTTTGCGCATACAAGAGGACAGACTGCATATAAGACAATTGAAAAACTTATGACTAATCCAGCTTATACAATACTGGACACTGACGAACAGGCGGCAGTTATTGAAAAAGCCTATGGCTATGCAAATGCCAAGGCAAAAGAAGCTGTTAGTAATTATGAATTGTCAACACAGGAAAGTAAAATTGATACTTACCCTGCACAATATGTTATAGGCTACGGCGCAGCAACAGTGTTGAAAGATAAAGCAGATATCAAAGGAAATAAAAACGGAAGCACATCGCAGGATGAAGCGGAAAACTACCTTAACAATAGAAACTTTACAAGACAGCAGAAAGCATTGTTGTTTGAGTGCATGTGTCCGACAGCGACAACAAATCCGTATAAATAAAAGAAAAGGCCGAGAGAAATCTCGGTCTTTTTTGTGATACTTTTTTGATACTTTTTGTTAAAACAGACGAAAAAAACGGGCGTAAAAATAAGAAAAAATATGGGATAAATGGATTTAAATGCGCTATTTAACACTAAATGTCACGATATGTGGATTGTCTGGGTATTAAATGCAAAGTCTGTGCCGTTTGATTCCACAACATCCATAATCATATACTGTATTTCCTGTTTGAGGGCAAAAAAGTCAGCGGCACCTGTAAGATATGTGTGATACTGTATTACAATGTCAAGGCTGGATGCATTAAAGTTGTCAAACCATACCATAATATTGTCTTTTTTGATGGAATCATATTTTGCGAGATTTGCTTTGATTTCGTCACATACCTTCTGCAAAGTTTCCTTTTTTGTGGAGTAAACCAGTCCTATAGTAATTCTGGTTTTTCTCACATTCATCTTTGTCCAGTTGGTCACGCTGTCGCTGCCCAGCTTGGAGTTTGGCACAGAGATAAGGGCATTGTCAAAGGTTCTGATGCGGCAGGAACGGAAGCTCATCTCCTCAACAATACCTTCCATGCCGCTAACACTTATCCAGTCGCCAACTGCAAAAGGTTTGTCAAAAAGAATTACAATACCCGAGAACAGATTGCTTGCGGTATCCTGTGCAGCCAATGCCAGTACAACACCGCCAAGGCCAAGGCTTGTTATAAGACCTGTCACGTCAAATCCAACTTCTTTAAGGAGAATAGCAACAGTAAGAAAAATAACTATAGCCTTTGCAATTTTAATAAAAAACTGCAGCAGGGTTTTGTTTTCGCTTTCTGTGAACAGCCTGGAATGATACTGCACGCTGTCTACTGCACCTACTGCAAGCATACCCAGAAGTGCAACAACAGCAAGCCGGTATATTTTGGTTACATAAAGGTTGAGAACAGTGCTGATTGCTATACTGAACGGAAGCATAGTTATGGCGACAGCAATGCCTGTAGCGGAAATAAAATAATTTATAGGTTTTGTAATTGTTGATACAATTGCATTTTCAATATTTTCATTTTTGGCTCTGAAGATTTTTTTTGCAATGAATTTTGCATTTTTGCTTATAATTACTGCAAAAATTTTAAAAAGTACAAGTACGGCAATGGCCGAAACAATACCGATAATAACACCAGCAGGATCCTGAGAGTCAAATAATTTAAAGTAAATGTTATCGATAATATTCATAAGATACCTCCTTGGATATACATTGTTATTTTAACAGTAAAAAAATAATATGGCAATATCAAAATGTTTTTCACATTTACACGCTGTAAAAATATTGACAAACAGATGTTTAGTGATATATTAATATTGTAAACAGTCTGTTTCAGGGCGAGGTGCAATTCCTCACCGGTGGTTAAAGCCCACGACCGCTTTATAAGCGCTGATCTGGTGGAATTCCAGAGCCGACGGTACAGTCCGGATGAAAGAAACCAGCTTATGTTGCTTTTCAAAGCCCTGATTTTATAATCAGGGCTTTTGTTTTTATACACAAGCTACACTCGAAGAACAGACCTCGAAAATTCGGAGGTAATATATGAAAAAAAGAACTGACATCAGAAAAATGACATCAACCGCTATGCTTGCAGCCGTATCCACTGTGCTTATGTTTTTCAGCTTCAGCGTACCGCTTATGCCAAGCTTTATCAAAATGGATTTATCCGAACTTCCTGCACTTATAGCATCCTTCACATTTGGCCCGGTTTCGGGTATTACAGTGTGCCTTGTTAAAAACCTTATCAATGTATTTTTTACCACAACAGGAGGAGTTGGCGAAGTTTCCAACTTTCTTCTCGGCACAATGTTTGTTGCCCCTGCAGGCTTTATCTATCAGAGAATGAGAACAAAAAAAGGTGCTATGATTGCTTCTGTGGTGGGTGCAGCTACAATGGCAATTCTCAGCCTTTTTACAAACTATTTTATCGTTTATCCTGTGTACACAAACATTATGCCGCTTGAGGTTATCATCGGAGCATACAGTGCAATCAATCCACACGTTGAAAATCTGTGGCAGGCACTTTTATGGTTCAATGTTCCGTACACATTTATCAAAGGTATGCTCAGTGTAGTTATCACAATGCTTATCTACAAACCGCTGGCACCGATACTTCGTGGTAAAAATAGCTGAAATTATTATTGACAAACTATACATAGTCACATATAATATATCTGATAATTGAATTTAACTTATTAAGAGAGACAGAGGGAATTGGCCCAGCGAAGTCCGGCAACCTGCTTATTGCAAGGTGCTAAATCCAACGGTAAAAAACCGAGAGATAAGTCATTATAACTCGCAGGTTTTTGCCTGCGAGTTTTTTATTTGTTTAAAAGTTAAGTTCTCAATATATCTATATTGAAAAAAGGAGTACAAATTATGGCAAAAATGTTATTTACATCCGAATCTGTAACAGAAGGTCATCCTGATAAAATCGCTGACCAGATTTCTGACGCAGTGCTTGATGCTATTCTCGAAAAAGACCCTAACGGCCGTGTTGCATGCGAAACAAGCGTTACAACAGGTATGGTTTTCTGTATGGGCGAAATCACAACAAGCTGTTATGTTGATTTCCCAAAAATTGCAAGAAAAGTAGTTGAAGAAATCGGCTACACACGTGCAAAATTCGGTTTTGACAGCGAAACTGTTGCTGTTCTCACAGCTATTGACGAACAGTCCCCAGATATTGCTATGGGTGCAAACGACACAGTTGGCGGTGCAGGCGACCAGGGCATGATGTTTGGTTATGCCTGTGACGAAACAGAAGAACTTATGCCAATGCCAATTTCTCTTGCACACAAGATGGCAAAACGCCTTTCCGAAGTAAGAAAAACAGGTGTTGTGGACTATCTCAGACCAGACGGCAAAACACAGGTTACAGTAGAATACAACGACGGTGTTCCGACAAGAGTTGATACAGTTGTTCTTTCCACACAGCACGCACCTGAAGTTACACTTGAACAGATTAAAGAAGATATGATGGAATATGTTATCAAACCAGTTATTCCTGCACACCTTCTTGACGAAAACACAAAATATCATATCAACCCAACAGGCCGTTTTGTTGTAGGCGGTCCACAGGGTGACTCCGGCCTTACAGGCAGAAAAATCATCGTTGACACATACGGCGGCTATGCACGTCACGGCGGCGGTGCATTCAGCGGCAAAGACCCAACAAAGGTTGACCGCAGTGCTGCTTATGCTGCAAGATACGTTGCTAAAAACATCGTAGCAGCAGGCCTTGCAAAAAAATGTGAAGTTCAGATTGCATATGCTATCGGTGTTGCGGAACCTGTTTCCGTGCTGGTTGACACATTCGGCACAAACACAGTTCCTGAAGAAAAAATCGAAGCTGCAGTAAGCAAAGTATTCGACCTCCGTCCACAGGAAATTATCAAAACTCTCGACCTCAGAAAACCAATTTACCGCAAACTTGCTGCTTATGGTCATATCGGCCGCGAAGACCTTGGCGTAAGATGGGAAGACAGAGACAAGGTTGACGAACTGCTTGCAGCTGTTAATGAATAATTGAATTTTTGTTTGTTAAAACCATACAGGAAAAGCCCTGCAGAGATTTTTCTGCAGGGCTTTTTCGTGCAATTTTTTGTTGTAAAAGGGAAGACGGCTGACAACCGGTGGGAAAATATTGCTGTACAGCACGGATATATATTGCTGTTTACAGAGTTTTTACGCAATACAATTATTATCCGTGGTTGTCAACCACCAGCATATTCATTTTCTGCCAGCGGCGGATTTCCTTTGGGGTGAACAAAAGCTGCTTTTTCAGCTCCTCGGTTGCCTCCTGCGGACTCAATGTAACAATGCATTTAAAGGCACAGGGCATAAGGTCGGCACTGGAGATGCCGCACAGCAATCCTTCTGTAAAATCCCTTAATTCAAGTGGGTTAAAGATGTACAGCAGGTCTTCCTCCAGTTTGTTGTACTGGTTTACAAAGGAAAAACGGATAAGCATATCGCTGTACAGTACCTTGCCTGTGTAATAAACCTCGCTTATTCTGCCTGTAGGGGTAACAGAGCGTATGGACAGGCTGGCGTCATAGCATCCGTCCTCAAAGGTATTGCGGTGTATATCTATAATGCCATCTTTAAGGCGGTTGTATCTGCCGTCATAGAAATAAAAGTACAGCTTTTCAGCGTGGAAAAACGGACTTTTGCCGCTGTAATCCACAATTTCGGCAGGTGGTTCCGCTTTTGGGGGACGATAGTCAGTAAGCTGGTTTAAATCCACATCCAGTGCCGCACTTATATCATAAAGTGTTTCTATATCAAGGGTTATTTCGCCTGTTTCGTACTTGCTTACCGTGGCACGGCTTTTGTGTATAGTATCCGCAAGCTGCTGTATGGTAAGCTTTTTCATCTTGCGGAAATTGCGTATTCTGCTGCCTATATGCTGATTGACTTTTTTCATATTTTATCCTTAAAAAAGTTTCGTTAAAATATACATTTAATAGTTTTTTTACAATTTTAGTGTACCACAGTCCAGAAAAATGTCAATATTCTATTATAAAGAAACTTGATTATATAAAAATCTATTTTAAAGAAACTTTAACCGATTTGAGATGTTTTTGATTTTAAGGTATACTGCTAAGCAGATTTTGTAAATAAAGCAAAAGAGGAAAATTGTTATGGATAATAAAAAGAAGAGCAGCTTTACAGGCTCTATAGGTTTTGTGCTTGCTGCAGCAGGCAGTGCAGTAGGTGTGGGCAACATATGGCGTTTTCCATATCTTGCAGCCCGTGATGGCGGCGGTCTGTTTATTTTTGTATATCTCATTCTGGTTGTTACTTTTGGCTTTTCACTGCTTGTAACGGATATTGCCATAGGCAGAAAAACAGGCAAAAGTGCAATTGATGCATTTGGTGCAATCAGCAAAAAGTGGGATTTCCTGGGCAAAATCACATTCCTTATCCCTGCCATTATTATGACATACTATACAGTTATAGGCGGATGGGTGCTCAGATATATTGTTGATTACATTACAGGCAAAGGTTCAGCTGCTGCACAGGACGGATATTTTACAGGCTTTATCACAAGTCAGATATCTCCGATAGTTTATATGCTCATATTCCTTGCACTTACGGCATTTGTTGTATATGCAGGTGTTGATAAAGGCATTGAACGTTTTTCAAAGATTGTTATGCCGGGTCTTATCCTTATGGTTATAGCAATTGCTGTTTTCTCACTTACCCTCAGCCACACAGATGCAAATGGCGTTACCCGCACAGGTATGCAGGGGCTTGCAGTTTACCTTATACCTGATTTTACAGGTGTTACATTTTCAAAATTTCTCAGCATTCTCCTTGATGCCATGAGCCAGTTGTTTTTCTCTCTCAGCGTATCAATGGGTATTATGATTACATACGGCTCCTATGTAAAAAAGGATGTTGACCTTAATAAATCCATCACACAGATTGAACTGTTCGACACAGGTGTTGCACTGCTTGCAGGTGCAATGATTATCCCTGCAGTTTATGTGTTTATGGGCACAGAGGGTATGACATCCGGCCCAAGTCTTATGTTTATCTCTCTGCCTAAAGTATTTATGTCAATGGGCTCAATGGGCTCTGTTGTAGGGATTGTGTTCTTTATTATGGTTGCGTTTGCGGCTCTTACCTCCTGCGTGTCCATTATGGAAACACTTGTAGCGGGTGTAATGAGCAAAACAGGTGCAAGCAGGAAGAAGACCAGTTTTATAATCGGTGTTATCTCTGCTGTTGCATCAATTATAATCTGTCTCGGTTACAATGTATTCTATTTTGAACTTACACTGCCAAACGGTGCAGTAGGCCAGATTCTCGATATAGCTGACTATATCAGCAACAGCTTCCTTATGCCGCTTATCGCGCTTATTACAAGTGTATTTGTAGGTTGGGTTATCAAGCCACAGTGGATTATTGACGAAATGCAGCGTAACGGCGAAAAATTCAGCAGAAAAGCTATGTATGTTGTGATGGTAAAATTTATCACACCTGTAATTATGGCTGTGCTTTTCCTGCAGTCTACAGGCTTTTTCACTTTTATTATAAATATGTTTGCTAAAATATTCGGATAATTACAGTGTAATAATTCTCTCCATACAAAAATCCTCCCGACCAATCATCGGGAGGATTTTGTATATACATCAATAAATTTCTTTTTCAACAACACATTCCTTTTTAATTTTGTCCACAAGGAACTGCAGGCCGTCTATAACGTGAGGTCGGATATCGCCGCCTATAAGCACATACATAATGTCATCGCCTACATTCAGCAGCCCCTCGTTAATCCATACCTTTATGTAAAGAACGCCGGGCTGATTATAGGTTTCGGCAATTGCGGCATCAACCTTTTCCTTGTCGTAGGAAAAATCCATTCCCACAACAGGTTTTGTGTTTTCTTCGCCATGACGTACCTTTGCCTTTGCGGTTTCACGCACAACACCATTATGTACAAGATACATACCCACATTAGGGGCGGACGGATGTTCTTTGGCTTCCTTAAGCCAGTCGTGTATGGATGGGATTGCTTTGCTCATAAGATATACCTCTGAAAAGTAATTTTACATATTTATAATAAGATTTTATCAGCTCAAAATCAAGATTATATACAATAAAAAATCTGGATATTTGATACCTTGGGACAAATGTGTTAATATGGATACAATACATGATGTGTTACGGAGAAACAGATGATTTCAAGTGGTACTAAAAACGAAAATATAGCCTGGACGCTGGTAAAGTTCTGCACTCCGCTTATATTAAGCGGTATTCTGCAGCAGCTTTACAACTGGGCGGATGCCTTTATTGTTGGCAATGTAAATGGCGAAACTGCACTGGCGGCTATAGGTGCGGTAAGCTCGATAAACAATTTTTATATAATGGCGATAACGGGCTTTACCACAGGGTTGTCTATACTTATCGCACAGAAGTTCGGCAGAGGCGAAAGGGAACAGATTAGCCGTATACTTTCCACCTTTCTTGTTATTCTCGGTGTAATTTTCACAGTTGTGGCAGTGGTGGTTTTCAATGTTTCGGGCAGACTGCTTACAGTTATGGATACACCTGCGGATATCTTTGAAAACTCAAAGACATATCTGCAGATTATAACAGTGGGTGTTCCTTTTCTCACAGTTTATAACCTTTATGCAGCGGCAATACGTGCAATAGGGGACAGCCGTGCACCTTTTTACGCCGTGCTTGTGTCGTCTGCAGTAAACGTTGTGATGGATATACTCTTTGTTGCAGGTTTTGGCTGGGGTGTAAAGGGGGCCGCAGTTGCCACAGTTATCGCACAGGCGGCAATGACAGCGTTTATGATAATCTACGGTGTTTGCAGACATCCGGTTATCAGATTTAAAAAGGGAGAAATCTTCAGCAGAGACTGCCTTGCAAAAGGCTTTTCCTTTGGCACACCGCCGATGGTGCAGTCCTGTATCAACTCCTTTGGCAATATGATACTGCAGGCATTTATGAACGGTTTTGGTACGGCTACAGTTGCCGCCATAACCACAGCATACCGTGTGGACTGCATAGCACTGCTGCCTGTTATAAATCTTGGCTCGGGCATATCCACACTTGTGGCACAAAGCTACGGTGCAGGGGATAAAAAGAGGGCATGGAACATATTCAAATCGGGTGTAGGACTTATGATAATAGTATCATCCGTGCTGACGCTGTTGGTTGTGACCTTTGGCGGCAAAATGGTCGAGATTTTTGGCGCAGGACCGGAGGTTGTGGCAATAGGCACAGACTTTTTCCGCAGTCTTGCAAAGTTCTATGTAATCTATGGTCTGGCTATGGCCTGCAGAGGCTATATTGAAGGTTTGGGCGAGGTGTTGTATTCCAGTATCATAGGTGTAACAGCCCTTGCGGTAAGGATAATAAACTCCTATGCACTTAAACCGGTGTTTGACAATATGGTTATCGCTTATGCAGAGGGAATATCGTGGACACTGCTGCTGGCACTGTTTGCAGCGAGAATTGCGGTTAAAAGAAAGCGAGATAAAACAACAGAGGAGATAAATATATGACAAAAGTATTATTCATCTGCCACGGCAACATCTGCCGCAGCCCTATGGCAGAATTTATTTTAAAGGATATGGTTGCCCAAAAGGGAATGGCGGACAATTTTTACATCGAATCCTGTGCAACCAGCACAGAGGAAATATGGAACGGGGTGGGCAATCCTGTTTATCCGCCTGCAAAGCGGGAACTTGCAAAGCACGGCATATCCTGCGAGGGTAAGCGTGCACGTCAGGTGACAAAAGCGGATTATGACAGATTTGATTATCTTATCTGTATGGACAATAACAATATGCGTAACATAAAATGGATAATTCCATCCGACCCGCAGAATAAAATCAGCAAGCTGATGAATTTTGCAGATAGCGATGCAAATGTTGCAGACCCTTGGTATACAGGCGACTTTGAGACAACCTACAGAGATATTGTAACGGGCTGCGAAGGTTTTCTTGAGCATCTGTCAATTAAATAGTTATACAAAAATTCCACAGAATAATTGATATGCACATCCAAAAGTGTCTGACTTTTGGGGCATTTCAGATTTCTGTGGAATTTCTGCATATGGTACAGTTTTACTGTACAGTTATTCGGTTTTTACTTCCCGCACAATAAGATTTATATCGGTCTCGGCGGCAACATCGGCATGGATACCGACAGTATACTCTGTTTTTACAGGAGGCAATGATACAGCAGCGGTTATGCCTGCAGGAATATCAACTGTTATTTCGCCATTACCTGTGCTCAGCAGATGAACAGTTATATCAAAGTCATTTGTACAGTCAAAGCTGAGAAGTCCTGTGCTGCATACGATTTTTTCATTGCAGTAGGTTATTACATATTTATCGTCTGTGGATTCTTTTGCACATTTCAAATACAAATCCCATCGGTTAACAACATATTCGCTGTCTGTATTGGGGTCGAGCATTCTGTTTACAAATTCCTCTGCTTTTGTATCGGTCATATAGTATAGTTCTATTGGTGTAAAGCTCAGGTGGGTCAGGGTTTTTAATGTTTTCTCGGTAAAGCCGTTTGCCAGCAGTTTGTCTTTTGCAAACTGATTGATTTCGCTTTCGCTTTTACCGCTGATAAACATATCAAAAACAGTTTTTATATGCTCTGTGTTGCCTCCAATGCGTGATTCGCAGTTGATGTAGTCCCATGGAGTATTTACATAAAGCTTTTCCATATCGGCATAGGAATAGTTATATTCTCTGGCAAGGGCATACAGCATATCCACCACATCGTTATCTGTTGCAAGCTGTGCAATCTCCATTTTGGTTGCGTGCAGGGTATCCAGTCTGAGCAGGGAGATGCTTTCCGCAATGTCCATCAGCAACTCGTCAGTGGCAGCATCTCTGTCAATTTCAAAGGCAATATGCGTGAGAAGATTTTTGTTGTAGCATAAAATGCCTTTGTGGTATACAGACGGCTCGGTATATCCCGGGTTTTCCAGCTGCGGGGCATGATATACATCTGTTATGGCGGTAACGCCGCTGTTTGTGGTCACAACAGGTGTATAGGCTTCGCTTTTAACCATAAAGTTATACATATTCGCAAGTCCTATAGCACCACCGTATATCGCCATAGGGTCGTCTTCGTAATACTCGGTTTCTGTGTAGAGATTAACGGTGAAACCACCGATATTTCTGTTTTTATCATCGTAAATATCGTATACAAACATCAAATCGTCATCAAGACAGATATATTCTGCATATTCATTGTACTGTACATCACGGGGCTTAAAGCTCCATGCAGATGGCAGCTTAAAGCGTGCGGTCACACTGATATCTTCAATTGTAAAGTTGTAATAGCTGTAGGTTGCGTCATTTTTGACACCCGCAGGTAAACTGTCAGAGACTACATCATCTCCGATAAATACCGAGTGTGCAATGTTGTTTACATCTTCTTCGCTGACGGCATTTCTGTCCAGTTCAACTGCCACATATATGCCTTTCTCACTGTTGTGGCAGAGTATGCCGTGGTTTACAACTTCCTCTCCGTCAAAGCCGGTTTGCTGTGCAATAGCGCTGGAATAGTACACAGGTACGGTAGATACCTTGTAATTATCGGATGCAACTACAGATGTATAATCTTTTCCGCCCACAGCAAACTGATATCCGTTACCAAGTGCAACCTGATTGTAAATTGCCATAGGCTCACTTTGATTTTGGTCAAATATATTGTATCCCACAGCACCCACAAGCTCGTTGTTTTCGTTGTAGATACCCATTCTGTTCCAGACACCTATAAGGGGATATTTTGTGTCTTCTTTCGCAGGAATTTCAACACTCCAGCCGGCAGGCAGCTGCATGACAAGTGAGAACTTTCTGTCAAAAATCTCGCTGTTGTATTCTGTACGCTGGTCATAAACAGGGAAATTTATCTGGTGTACTTTGTTACCGATGCTTTCTGCATCAGGAACATATGCAACACCGCTGTCTGCCAGCATACCCACAGCAATTACAGCAATACCGATTATTGTCATAACACTGGCAACAACAGCAGGTTTTTTATAATCCAGAACGTTTTTTATTCTCTTTTTTGTGTCGCTGTCGCCAAAGGAAAGATAGGCTTTAGGCACAAATTTTCTGTCAGAAGCAAGGGACAAAATGCAATAGGAGTAGTCCTTTTTGTGTTCATTTCCCAGAATCTGCAGCACCTTTTCGTCACAGCTCATCTCCATATCCCTTTCCAAAAGGAAAAAGCCAAGCCATACCAGTGGATTGAACCAGTGCACGCAGGTGATAACAAATGCAAACAGCTTTATAATATGGTCGCCGCGTTTTATGTGTACCTTTTCGTGGGTTATTACATAGTTCTGCTGCTGTTCGGTCAGTCCTTTCGGCAGATAGATTTTAGGGCGGATTGTGCCAAATACAAAAGGTGTGGAGATTGTATCTGAAATATACACATTATCTATTAAATTGCTTGGGGTGCTTTTTTTCAGCTTTGAATATGCACGAAAGTACATAACTGCAGAACCGACAAGAAGAATGCAAAGCACAACAAACCAGATAAGAGCAGGGGTATATATTGGTGTAACCACAGGTACGGGTGTGACAAATTCACTCTGCACAAGGCTTACAACGCCTGCTTCGGTGCTGTAAAAAGCTGTGTAGTCGGGAGCGATGTCGTAGTATATTTGGTCTATCTGCATCTGCGGTATCAGACTGCGTGTAAAAAATTCAAGTCTGAAAACCGACACCAATTTGAAATATACAACACCCCATAAGGCATAGGAATATATTTTAGGAGCTTTTCTCAGCAAAAATCTTGCCGCAATAACAAACAGTATCACATAGCAGGCTGTAAGGCTGAGCTCTGAAAAATAGAAGAAAAGTATTTCTATAATATCTTTTATGCTATGCCCAAGTCCTTCAAGGGCAACTGCAGGTTCTGTAAACAGGTGGCTCAAAAACAATTTTAAGGTTAAACCGAATCCCATACACTACACCTCCTTATAATTGTCTATAAGACTTCTTATTTCCTCAATCTCCTTTGCGGAAAGCTTGTTGCGTTTTGTAAAAGCGGTAAGAAACATAGGCAGCGAGCCTTCAAAGGTTTCTTCAATAAATTCCTCACTCTGTGCAGCTTTGAACTCGTCACGGGTTATCAGCACCTTTACAGTGCCGCCGTCGTTTTCAAATATTTCACGCTGACAAAGGCGTTTCAGCATTGTGTAGGTGGTGGATTTTTTCCACTGCAGCTCTTTTTCGCATATTTTTACAAGTTCGCCGCTGGATACAGGGGCGTTTTTCCATATAATTTCGGCAAAGGCTGTTTCCATTTCTCCAAGCTTGTACTTTTCCATTTATATAAACCTCCGCAGGTATAATTACATCAGGTCTAATGATGTTAGACTATCTGTAGTCTAACACTGTTAGACCGATTTGTCAATACCGGGGATATTTTTTATAAATCAGCACATTTTATCAATTTACTTATGACGGTCTTTGTGATACAATTAAAAAAATGAAAAATTATGTAATTTTACAGGGAGGCAGTATGAGACATTTAATCGACCCTTTATATTTCTCTGTTCAGGAAACAGAAGCACTTCTGGATACAGCAGATGACATCTGCGACAATATGGAAAAATACAGCCATAAATGCGACGGCAAAATTCTTGCCACTCTGTTTTTTGAACCAAGTACAAGAACACGTCTTTCCTTTGAATCCGCAATGATGCGTCTTGGCGGCAAGGTGCTGGGCTTTTCCAGTGCAAGCAGCTCCAGTGCAGCAAAAGGCGAAAGCGTTGCAGACACAATCCGTGTTATCGACTATTATGCAGACATCATCGCAATGCGTCACCCAAAAGACGGCACAGCTTTCCGTGCAGCACAGTACAGCACAAAGCCAATCATCAACGCAGGTGACGGCGGCCATCACCATCCTACACAGACACTTACAGACCTTATGACAATCCGTCGCCGCCACGGCAGACTGGACAACCTTGTTATCGGCTTCTGCGGCGACCTTAAATACGGCAGAACAGTGCACTCCCTTGTAAAAGCACTTGCAAGATATAAAGGCAACCACTTTGTGTTCATCTCTCCAAAGGAACTGGAAATTCCAAGATACATTATCGAGGAATACCTCTCCAAATCCGAATGTACATTTGAAGAAGTTACAGACCTTTCCGCAGCAATGCCAAACCTTGATATCCTTTATATGACACGTATCCAGCGTGAACGCTTTGACGATATCGAAGAATACGAACGCCTCAAGGGCAGCTACATCCTTTCTCCTGTACAGATGGAGCTTGCAAAAAAAGAAATGGCTGTTCTCCATCCGCTGCCACGAGTAAACGAAATTACACTTGCAGTTGACGATGACGAAAGAGCAAAATACTTTGAGCAGGCAGGCAACGGCGTGTATGTGCGTATGGCACTTATACTTTCACTTCTTGGTATGGCAAATCTTGACATCAACAAAGAGGAAGAAGACCACGATGTAGTTGTGGAGCAGGAAGGCGTATGTAAAAACGCAAGATGTATCACAAACAGCGAGGACGAAACAATGCCAATCTTTGTTAAAGGCGAAAACGGCAGAATCCGCTGCAAATTCTGTGACCAGTATATTGACTAATAGGTAAATTTAAAAGGCATCTCCTGTGAGAGATGCCTTTTTGTATGCGGTAATTATTTTTTAATGCGGTTATCGCAGCTTGAATACCCACATATCAATTACACCCAGAACCTCTCTTGTAAGGGCAGGGGTGATGGTAAATATGTCTGTGCGGGTGCTCAACGGATGTGCGTTTTCAAAACCGCAGTGCTTTGCATAGGTTTTTGCACGGTATATGTGAAAATCGTTTGTCACAAAAACAATGCTGCTGTGCTTTATATTTTTATCTTCAAGAATGGTTTTGGTAAAGCGGTAGTTTTCCTGCGTGGACAGGGATTTGTCCTCTGCAATTATAATATTTTCGGGGATGCCGTGGCTGATAAGATAATCCTTCATAACAGCAGCCTCGGTGGTATCCTTTTGCGGTGTAAGCCCGCCTGTGACAACAATATATGCATCGGGATTTTTGCTGTGGTAATCTATGCCTGCATCCAGCCGCAGCTGCAGTGCCTTGCTCACTCTGCCGTTTTTTACCCCTGCACCAAGAATTATCATAACGTCCTCGTTATATGTCACAGAGGTGTGGCTTTGTGCCATAATAAAGCCCATAAACGCAAGATAAACCGCAATGCCAATAATCACAAGGGTACGCAGATAAAAGGGAATGCCGTGACTTGTGGCAGCAAGAATCTGTGTGTGATATCTGCCAAAAACAAAGCAGCACAGGCTTAATCCGTAAAGAATAAACAGCCCTACAGTAGCATTGGTGCGGATGTTCATAACAATACCGTTAATAAGGAACAGTGCAGACAGTATATAAAAAATAAAGCTTATTTCAATCAACCCCTCAAAAAGATGATAAAAGTGTTAAAGTTGTAAAATTTTTCCTAATAGCTTGATTATTGCTGTATATATGTTAATATAGGGTATATACAAACTGTACTATTTGAATTAATACAGTTTGCGGTATATACAAATAGATTATATAATAATTTATATGTAAATTCAATTGTACAGATAATATTAAAAACCGTTTTGAAAAAGACAGGTGAAGTGATGATAAAGGTAAAAAACTTGCGAAAGGTTTATAAGGTGGGCAACGAAAAGGTTGTCGCCCTTGACAATATAAACCTGGAGATAGAAAAAGGAGAGTTCTGCTGTATTGTGGGCACATCGGGCAGCGGCAAATCCACACTGCTTAATCAGCTGGCAGGGCTGGAAAAGCCTACAAAGGGTTCGGTTGTTATAAAAGGCGAGAACGTCTCCAAAATGAACGAGAAAAAGCTGGCGGTTTTCCGTCAGAACAATATCGGTTTTATATTCCAGTCCTATAACCTTATGCCTACGATGACAGCGGTGGAAAACGTTGCCTTTCCGCTTATGTTCAAAGGTGTAAAAAAGGCGGTAAGGGAGAAAAAAGCACGGGCAATACTCAAGGAGATGCAGCTTAAAGACCGTATGAACCACAAGCCAACCGAGCTTTCGGGCGGTCAGCAGCAGCGAGTGGGCATTGCAAGAGCCTTTGTGGGCGAGCCTGCGGTTATATTTGCAGACGAACCTACAGGCAACCTTGACTCCAGAACTACCGAGCAGGTTATGGATATGCTTATGGAAATATCCGAAAAAAACAACATTACATTTGTTATGGTTACCCACGACCCCGAGCTTGCCAAAAAAGCAAAAAGGGTGGTAACTCTGGTTGACGGAAAGATAATTCACGATACAAAACAGGAAAGCGAAGGAAACATCGATGAACAAAAACAGTAAAAAAGTAAGAATAATGGCCATAATTCTGGCAGTATTTCTGGCACTTACCTTTATTCTGCCTGCATTTTCCATGCTGGCAGGTGCCGAAGGTCTGCCGGAACCTACACCTACAGCGGAGGCAACAACAGAGCCGACACCGACAGTGGAACCTACAACAGAACCAACCCCTACAGTACAGCCAACAGCAGAGCCGACACCGACAGTGCAGCCAACTGCTGAACCTACCCAGACACCTGCTGCAACACCTACAGTTGCACCTACCCAGACACCTGCGAGTGTACTGGACGAATTTGTTATCGATACAACAAAGGATATCTTTGTGCAGAGCTACGAAATAATGGACGATGACGGCGACGAGCTTACAACTGTAAATCCCGGTGATGATGTAAGAATCAAATTCAACATTGTTGATAACCGTGTAACATACCTCAACACACCGCCTCAGCGTATCCGTGCAAGAATGGCACAGGGGGCATTTATCAACAACGATGCAGATGACGTGTCCTACAGAATTCAGAACGTAGGCAAGGCTGACGGCAGATATATCCTTGCATATTCTGTTACATTCAAGGATGTTACATACAATGGCGGCGTGCCTGATGTTTCCTTTGATGTAAGCTATATCAACAAGGTTAACGGCAGCGATGTTCCGCTTGCTGTACCATACACAGCTATCACACAGAAAATCACACAGGCAGTGGATGATATTCCGGAGCCTAAAATCATTCTCAACAGTGCAAATTACGGCGGTGCAGCATATATCGAAAGACCGTTTACACTTTCAACAGTGGCAACAAACACCTCCGAATATGCCGAACTGGAAAATGTTTCCGTGCGTGTGGAACTTCCGTCAGGCATTACAATGAACAGCGGCAACAGTCAGGTGCTTATCGGCGAGGTAGGCAGAAAAGGCACAATCAGGCACGATTTCAGCCTTGTGGTTACAGGTGTGGAAAACGGCGTTACAAACCTGCCTGTAAATGTTATCTATGAATTTGAAGCCTATGTTAAAGGCGAAAGAAAAACATACACTACAGAACAGACAGTTGCAATAAATATCGAGCAGGAAACAAAGTTTGAAATTTCCAAGCTTGATTATATGGAAACCATTACACAGGGCGAAGAAAACGTTATTACTGTTTATCTTATCAACAAAGGCAAGACAACAGTTAACAACGTAACGGTTGAAATTGCCAGCGAAAGCGTAAATGGTCCGCAGACTGTTTTTGCAGGCAATATTCTCCCAGGCACAGAGGGCCTTGCAGATGTTTACTTTACAATCAACGATATCGGCACAGCAAACGGCAAGATAATCGTTACATACGAAGACACAAAGGGCAAGCAGTTCACTCTGGAAAAGGATTTTACTACCGAGGTTATGGAAGCATACTATCCTACATGGGATGAACCTGTGATAGATATGCCAATGGAAGAACCACAGCAGGGTATACCTGTATTTGTATGGATTATTGCAGCGGTTGCAGTTGCAGGTGCGGTTGCAGCAGTTGTTATCATAAGAAAAAAACGTAAAGCAAAATTATTGGCTGAGGACGAAGATGAGGATATCTGATTTATTAAAACTTTCGGCAGATAATCTCAAAAGGCGCAAGGGCAGAACCATTCTCACCGTTCTGGGTGTTATAATCGGCACCTGTTCCATAGTTATGATGATGTCCATTGGTGAAGCTATAACAAAAAGCAACGAGGACATGATAGCAAGCATGGGGGATCTTACACAGATTACAGTGTACAACTGGAACGACAGTCCCGACCAGGAGCCTATAACCGATAAGGTTATTGCACAGATACAGGCTATGGAAAATGTAAAGGTGGCAACACCTATCTATCAGTCCCAGTATCTCAACACCATCATCATCAACGGCGGCAGCTCGGGTAAATACGAGTGGAACGGCTGGGTGGGCGACAGCATTGTGGGTATGTACCGTGAAGCTATAGACGATTACGGCTACGAGCTTATAGACGGCCGTTATCTTAACGACAGCGACAAGGCGTTCACCGTTATTGCAGGCGAAAAGGCAGCGTACGAATTTTACAATCCAAAGCGTCAGTGGCCGCACAACCGTGTGGACCCGTACCCCGATGAAAACGGTGTTGTCAAAGACCCTTTTGTAGATTTAAGCAAGGATAAACTGGTTCTCAAGGTGCAGCCGATGGAAGAAAACGGCAAAGCCGTGGAGAGAACATTAAAGGTGGTCGGCACAGTTAAAGAAGACTGGAACAAAGGCTACGAAACCTATGCAGGCTTTATAATGGATATGGAAGACCTTATAGAGCTGGAAGAAGAATATATAAAAGTTAATAAAATACGTGTTACAGGCGGTAAAAACAAGGAAAGAACATATAACCGTGCAGTTGTAAAGGTAACCGACATGAAATATGTGGAGGATGTTATCGCTGCAATTGAGGAAATGGGTTACAACACATCCTCTCCTACAAGCTGGCTGGACGAGATGGAAAAGCAGACACAGACAATACAGCTTATACTTGCGGGCCTCGGCAGCATATCGCTTCTGGTTGCGGCAATCAGTATTGCCAACACTATGACTATGGCTATCTACGAGCGCCGCAGGGAAATAGGCATTATGAAGGTGCTTGGATGTGAAATCAAAAACATCCGTGCAATGTTCCTTATGGAATCTGCAGGCATTGGTTTCCTTGGCGGTGTTGTGGGTGTGGGCATAAGCTATCTGTTAAGCTTTGTGCTCAACCATGTGGCAACAAGCATGATGGGCCCAAGCTACGATATGAACGGCGAAATTATGAAAACTTACATATCCATAATTCCTGTATGGCTTGCCTTTGCAGGTGTGGCGTTTTCCAGCTTTATCGGTATGCTTTCAGGCTATGTGCCTGCAAACAAGGCGGTAAAAATAAGTGCACTTACTGCCATTAAAAATGATTAAAAGAAGTTTTACTGCCATAAAATTTATAAAAGCATCTGCAGTTTCTGTAAATTGCAGATGTTTTTTAATAGACAGTTAACCAAATTGTTACTTTATGTAACTTGTTTTTTGCCCATAAAGTGGTAACATATCATATGTTTTAAGGAAAAGAGGTGTGAGATGAAGAAAAAAATACTGATTATTACTGTGATAGCTGCACTGGCGGCAGTATATGGACTGATGTCGTTTCTTGGTATAGGCAGGCAGTTTATTATTGAGGATGAAGATATGATTGCCGCCGAAATAGACCTTAACAATGTATTTTCTCCCAATGACAGCAAAGAGGTTTTCAATGTCAAGGTAACGGAAATGACGGAGTATTTTAACGCAAACGGCATCAACACAGCCATTATCCGCTACAATGATGGAAAAACTGCAATAGATGAGGCTGGCGGTTTTACCAACTGCTTTGCGGAATTAAGCTGGCAGCAATATGGTAAAATTCTCTCTGCACTTAAAAATCCGCTGGAAAAAGCAGGGGTGCAGATTATCCTTGATATAGACTGCACGGAACTTACAGAAGAAGAAATATCTCTTACAATCGGAGAGATAAACAGGGAATACAAATTTGCAGGCGTTATGCTCAGCGGCTGCGGATATTCAAATGAAAGTCTGCAGAACATAAAAATGAGCATCAGCAGACGTATGCACAGATATCACTTTGGTCTGCACACTGACGATATAGAAAATGCAAAGCTGCTGCAGAGCTATGGGGCAATGGATTTTTTTGTATTTGACGGAATCACCGACACACAGTATAAAGAGCTGAAAAACGGCGATTTTGCATCGGCAAAGATACTCCTCAGCCATAAATCCCAAAGTTTTGCAGAGGATTTGTTTATCCTTTCCAACTTTTTTGACATAGATGGCCTTATTCTTACCGAATACACCGACCCCAATACAGACCTCGGTTTTTATCGCAGTCTTATGGATACATCGGCAGGTCTTAAACGATTCAATATGTCTGTGGACAGCACATTTGCTGTAAGCTGGCCGTCAAAGGATATAAGCACATATTACGACGGCATATATGTTGCAGGTGTGGCAAACCCTTATGAGCCTGTATATATCAACGGGCAGGCGGCAGTGCAGGGCAGAGACGGCAGTTTCGGCCTTTATGTAACACTTGCCGAGGGAGACAACCTTATAGAAGTGCAGCAGGCAGACAGCTATGCTGCATATACAGTTACCCGTATGGTTTATGAAAGCACAGGAATAACTAGACCGATGGAATACGACGACACTGTGCGGGCCTACAGGGGACAGGTTGTGCAGACGATAAATCCGCTGACAAGCATACTTTCAGACCCAGATAGGGACGAGGCTGTAATGGACGGTGTTGTACAGGGAGTTCAGCTTGTTGTGGAAAAAAGCGTAAAAACTGTCCGCAACGGCAAATATACCTGGGCATACCAGTTATCCAATGGTGGATATGTGCTTGCAGATAAGGTGGAATGGGTTGAGGACAATGACTATACAGCAGCTCATATAGCTGAAATTTCACTTGAACAGGCGGATGAAGAAAATGAATATCTGGTTTTCAATGTAACAGGCAAGCCTGCTGTAATCTCAACCTTCAAGGACGGTCAGGTGATATTTACTTTTATAAATACAACCATCAGTGACAGCTATATCGTGGAAGAAGACAGCTTTGCTGTAACTGATATCGAGGGGTGCTTTACCACCGAAATCTATGTAAAGCAGGACAGAAAAAACACAGTTCTTGTACTGGAAAACAATACCGAAAACGAGCTGTGGGGCTATAACACCGAGTATTGCGATGACGATACAGTGAAGATATATCTTAAAAAAGCTCCCCGAAAACAGCAGGGGGCAAAACCGCTTGAGGGAATAAGTGTAATGCTGGATGCAGGCCATGGAGGCACCGATCCGGGTGCACTGGCTATGGGCGGCATTGCAGGCCCGCACGAAAAGGATATAAACCTTGCCCTTACCCTTGCAACACAGCAGTGTCTTGAAAAACTTGGGGCAACAGTGTACCTTACCCGCAGTGACGACAGCTTCCTCACACTGGAGGAAAGACGTTCCATGGTGACAGAACTTAAACCGGATTTGTTTATTGCACAGCACCACAACAGTCTGGAATACACTGTGGATGTAAATAAATCCTCTGGGGTGGAAAGCTATTACTTTACACCGCAGAGCGAAATTATGGCCGAACTTATGGCGGATAAAATTTCATCTGCTACAGACAGAAACAACCGTGGCAGCGGTTTTGGCCGTTTTTATGTACTGCGGCAGGATATAGCACCTGCTGTGCTCAATGAATACGGATTTATCATAAATCCGCAGGAGTATGCAGCCCTTTACAGAGATGAAGACATATACAAAGCGGCCTTTGCAACTGCAATGGCAGTGCTGGATATAATACCGGAATAAATAATCAGACAGAGTGCAAAGCGGCATATTGCTGTGTTTTTGCACTCTGTTTTGTATGTAATGGTAATAATAATCAGCCTTTCTTCGTAAAATGAATTACCAAAACTGAAAGGTAAGGGGATTATGTTCAGCACAATAATAGGCATTGTTCTGGCAAACGTGCTTTTTCTTGCACTGCATCTGGAAAGCCGTGTTCTGCCCGAACCGCTTACACCAAAACAGGAAAAAGAGGAGTTCAGCAAATATTTCGGCGGTGATATGTCCGCCCGTGACAGACTTATAAAGCACAACCTGCGGCTGGTGGCACACGTGGTAAAAAAATACTATCAGGGGCCTGTAGAAAACGATGACCTTATGTCTATAGGTACAATAGGGCTTATAAAAGCGGTGCAGAGCTTCAGCAGCGAAAAACAGGTCAAGTTTTCCACCTATGCATCAAAGTGTATAGATAACGAAGTGCTTATGTATATGCGGAAAATAAGACAGACAGAAAATACCGTTTATCTGGAGGAAAATATCGATACAGAGGATAAATCGGGCGGCAAGCTTACACTTAAGGACAGCATTCAGGACAGCTTTCAGCTGGAGGAATACTGCGAAAATCAGGAACTTAAAAACGATGTGCTCAGGGCGGTGCTGCAAAAGCTGGATGCAAGGCAGCGGCAGATAATAATTATGCGGTATGGTCTGTTGGGCAACAGTCCGCAGACACAGCAGCAGGTGTGCGAAATACTGGATATAAGCCGCAGCTATGTCTCCAGACTGGAGAAAAAAGCCATAGAAATTCTGCGTGAAAGTATAACAGATGCTGCGGAATAAAATGCAAAAAACCTCTGCATAATATGCAGAGGTGATTTTTTTGACGGAAAAACGGCTTATATGGCTTGTGGTTTTATTTACAGCCTTTGCGTTTATAATCGAGCTGAATATGGTGCATATAAATGTTTCCGGTAGATATTATGAAAAGGCAGACAGCCAGCAGAACAGGGAGTATACAATAGATGACAGCAGGGGCGTGATAACAGACGACAGCTTCGATGCTGTTACCAATTCGGTAGAAAAATATAAAACCCTTGTAACCGCCTACGACGAGGATATGCAGCAGGTGTTCAATGCCCTTACAGAGTCGGAAAAACGGCAGTTTTATGACAATATACAGTATAAAACAAACTTTATGGCACAGCTGGAATATCCTGTTGAAGACAGGGAGGTATATAAGGTTACACAGCGATATTCAGATTTCAATATTGCCCAGCATCTTGTAGGATATGTGGACGCAGACGGCAACGGAGTGTCGGGGATGGAACTGGTGTTTGACGAGGAACTTAAAAACGGGGCAGAGGTGCGGTATCTTGATACAGAGGTAAACGGATACGGTCAGATTGTGTCCCGAAAGCTCAAATCAAAGGTCACTAATTCCAAGGGCGTGCCGCTGATGCTTTGTCTCACCATAGACAATACAGTGCAGCGAATCTGTGAGGGGCTGGCAAAAGAATATATTCCAAACGGCTCTATAGTGGTTATGGAATGCACAACGGGAAAGATAAAGGCCATGGTTTCCACACCTTTTTACTCGGCAAACAATGTGGCACAGGCACTGGAAAGCGAAAATTCGCCCCTTGTCAACAAAACACTGCAAAGCTACGAGGCAGGCAGCGTTATAAAACCGCTGTGGAGTGCTGTGCTGCTGGAAAACGGGTACAATCCGGACAGAATATACAACTGCACAGGAACAATAGAGATAAATGACCACGAATACCATTGTGCCAACAACAAGGCTCACGGAGAGGTGGATATGGAAAGGGCACTTGTAGTGTCATGCAACTGCTATTTTGTGGATGCATATATAAAAAACAAAGCCTTCAGCTTTTATCAGATGGCAAAAAATCTGTCCTTCGGAGAAAAAATTCTATTAACGCGGGAATATGGAACAAGGGCGGGATATTTTCCAACAATAGATGAACTGCGGGATTTGGGGCAGCTTGCCAGCGTAAGTTTCGGGCAGGGTAAAATGCTGCTTACACCGGTACACGTGGCTGCGTATATGAATATGTTTGCAACGGGCGGTGTTTATATAAAACCGCAGATTGCAAACGGAATATATGATGCCGATACAAAGGAACAGCTTACAAATCTGTACAGTTACAGCGAAAAACGGATAATAGAGCAGACCACGGCAGAAAAGATAAAGCAGATGCTGCAAAGTGTTGTGGAGCAGGGTGCTATGGGCAGGGCAAATCCGGAAAATTTTTCCGCAGGCGGTAAAACAGGCACAGCACAGACAGGCCGTTATTCAGAAAACGGCGAGGAGATACTTACAGCCTGGTTCTGTGGTTTTTATCCCTATGAAAATCCGCAGTACACAATCTGCATTACAATGTACAATGGCGGCGAAAGTACACGGACGGCGGCACCTATTTTTAAAAAAATCTGCGACAGCCTGTATTATACAATGGAAAATAAAGCCGCAGAGGATGTAAACGCAGAATAATTATTTGCATTTTTCAAAAAGCCTGCCAAAACAGGCACACAATTTATCCCGCATAAAGAATGGTCAGGGTAAAGCAAAAGCGAAAAATCCCTCTAAAATGCTCTTGTCATCTTAGAGGGATTTACATTATTTCAATCATATTCAATTTTTCTAATCCTTATTATAGTTGCAATATCGGTCAACTTTATAGCTAACTTCTTTTTTTAAACATTTCTCTTTTTTTATCTAATAGAAGTTAATAACTGTTTTTATTTTACAACTGCGGTTTGCTTCCTTTTTTTCTTCGATTACTTTCTTTACAATAATCTTTTCCAGTTGTTTTTATTTTACAATTTTTAAAACTTTTATTTACACTGGTTGTAAAGCTGCCATTTATTGGAAGGATTGTTGTTGATATCTAAAACACTGAATTAAGTTTCTTTTAATCCATTTATGACATCAGTTTCTCGTCCTGATATCTGTTTACAACATCAACTGTTGCAAGTATATAAAGATTTTTTACTTTCCTTTTCAGTTTAATTTTCTATTTTATTTCTTAAACTTTTATTTAATTTTTATCTTTATCTCTTTTTAAGAACCTTTGGTTTTCGGTCTGTGTCTTTTTCTATCCTATGCTTCTGGTGATCTCAAATCTACCGCTAAAGCCTGTGTCCTTAACCATATCTTCCAAATGTTCTTCATTAAAAGAGTGTTCTTCGGTTTTCATTGGGTTCACCTTCTTTCTTTTTCTTGTCTACAATATACCACGTTAAAACGCATAACGCAAGTAAATGTTTAGCCCCAAAATTTGGCTATTTTAAGCATTGACTTGTAGCTTTTATTATAGTAAAATGATATTTGTGAGAGAGTAAAAACGAATAGTTTTAAAGGCTATAAAAGGGAATACCAATAACAGTATTTTACAGAGATAAGTCGGTTGGTGCAAGACTTAATTTACTCTATTGAATGCCACCCTTTTGCCCCCGGCGAAATAAGTCGGGCGTAGTGCAGCGTTAATGCAGATAAAGTGATGTACACTGTTTTGGGTGTGCATAATTTGGGTGGTACCACGGTAAATTTATCGTCCCTTGGATTATTGTAATCCTCGGGGCTTTTTTTATTGCCAGAAAACTGTTCGGAACTGCTTTCTTAAAATTGGTTATTAAAAAATAATTATAAATCATTATGAGGTGACTAAAAATGGAATGGACATCATTGAATGACCTTAGAGAGAAATATCTTTCTTTCTATCAGAAAAAAGGCCACAACCGCCTTGGCTCTTTCCCGCTCATCCCACAGGACGATAACAGCCTGCTGCTTATCAACTCCGGTATGGCTCCTTTGAAGAAATACTTCACAGGCGAAAAAACAATGCCTGGCAACCGTGCAACAACATGTCAGAAATGTATCAGAACACCTGACATCGAACGTGTAGGTATTACAGCACGTCATGGTACATTCTTCGAAATGCTCGGTAACTTCTCCTTTGGCGACTACTTCAAGGAAGAAGCAACAACATGGGCATGGGAATTTTTGACAGAAGAACTCAAGATTCCAAAAGAACTTCTCTACATCACAGTTTACGAAGATGACGACGAAGCATGGGACATCTGGGTAAAACGCCGTGGTATCGACCCAAGCCATATGAAACGTATGGGTAAAGACGACAACTTCTGGGAAATCGGTTCCGGTCCTTGCGGCCCTTGTTCCGAACTTTACTTTGACCGTGGCGAAAAATACGGCTGCGGCAGCCCTGACTGTGGCGTAGGCTGTGAATGCGACAGATTTATCGAAATCTGGAACCTTGTATTTACACAGTTTGTTTCCGACGGCAAAGGCCACTACGAAAGAATGGCAAAGGGCAACATCGACACAGGTATGGGTCTGGAAAGACTTGCTTGCGTAATGCAGGGTGTTGACAACATGTTTGAAGTTGACTCCATCGCAAACGTTATCAAAGAAGTTGAAAAAATCAGCGGCGTAAAATACAAAGAAGACGCAAAAACAGACATCTCTGTTCGTGTTATCACAGACCACATCAGAAGTACAGTATTTATGATTTCTGACGGTGTTATCCCATCCAACGAAGGCCGCGGCTATGTTCTCCGCCGTCTGCTCCGCCGTGCAGCA
>JAFSFT010000053.1 GCA_017435045.1 Oscillospiraceae bacterium | reverse complement strand
TGTGCGGTAAAGACTGGGAAAAATATGCCGACCTTGCCTGTGGGGTGGAGATGATACACTGCTATACTCTTATCCACGATGACCTTCCCTGTATGGATAACGATGATTTACGCCGTGGCAAACCATCCTGCCACAAGGCGTTTGCAGAGGACACAGCATTGCTGGCAGGGGATGCCCTGCTTGGCTGCGGTATAGAAACTGTGGCAAATTCTCAGGATTTTTCTGTGGCAGACAGACTTAAAGCAGTGCAGCTTATGTGTGCTGCCATGGGGCCTAAAGGTATGATTTACGGTCAGGAGCTTGACCTGAGATTTGAAACGGAAACCGCAGACAAAGAGCAGCTTGCACTTATCCACCGCAACAAAACAGGACAGCTTATTTCTCTGTGCGGAAAACTGGGCAGCCTTGAGGCACAGCTTACTGACGGACAGAAAAAGGCAATTGAAGTGTTTTTTGCAAACACAGGTCTTGTTTTCCAGATTGTGGACGACATTCTCGATGTGGAAAGCAGCGAGGAAGAACTGGGCAAGCCTATAGGCAGCGATGCGGAAAACGGCAAGTCTACATTTATTACCCTGTATGGCCTTGAAGAATCCAAACGCAGGGTGGAACAGCTTACAAAAGAAGCAAATGAACTGCTGTATTCAGAATTTGGCGAAAAAGCAGAGCACATTATAGATTATACATCAAAGCTGGCACAGAGAAGAAAGTAATCACATATTAAAAGAAACGAGTAAATATATGATAGAAATTATTACCGGCATACTTAGTAATTATATTATCAGAGTGGCCTTTTTATCCTGGTTAACAGCACAGATACTTAAAACACTTATAAATTTTTATCTTACAAAGGACTTTTCGGCAGAAAGATTGGTAGGGGCAGGCGGTATGCCAAGCTCCCATACAGCCTTTGTCTTTTCTGCTGCAATTGCCACAGCAAAACAGTGCGGAACAGCATCGCCTGAATTTGCCCTGGCTGCAATACTTGCAGGTGTTGTAATCTACGATGCTATGGGCGTAAGACGTGCAGCAGGAGAACAGGCAAAAATAATCAATAAGATGGTGGATGAATGGCTGGACAAAACCTACTGGAGCGACAAAAACCTGCCGCAGATAAAACAGCTTAAGGAGATGCTTGGTCATACACCGCTTGAGGTTCTTGGCGGTATTGTTGTTGCTATTGTAATTTCTTTGTTGGTATAAGGTGATTTTATGGAATATAAATTATTGAATACAATATCAAGAAGCGAAGATGTGGCTGATCTTAGCATGGAACAGCTTCCTTTGCTTTGCGAAGAAGTACGTCATTTTCTTATTGACAATGTATCAAAAACAGGCGGTCATCTTTCCGCAAACCTTGGCACTGTGGAAGCCATCACCGCTATGCACTACAACTTTGTAACACCGCTTAATCAGTTTGTTTTTGATGTAGGGCATCAGTGCTATACACACAAAATTTATACAGGCAGACGGGACGAGTTTACACGTCTGCGTAAAAAGGATGGTCTTTCAGGCTTTCCTTCACCTAACGAAAGCATCCACGATGCTTTTATTTCGGGACACGGCAGCACGTCCATCTCCGTTGCGATAGGTCTTGCGACCGCCAAAAAGCTTAAGGGCGAACCGGGCAAGGTTATTGCCATGGTTGGCGACGGTGCTTTTACAGGCGGTATGATTTATGAGGGCCTTAACAACGTTGATGTCAAGCTGGACAACCTTATTGTTATCCTTAACGACAACAAAATGTCCATCTCCAAAAACGTGGGACAGATGTCAAAATATCTTTCTAACTTAAGAACAAGCGAAGATTATATAAAAACCAAAAAGAGTGTGGAAGGTATTCTCGATAAAATGCCTTATATAGGCAAGCCTATCAGCAATACAATTTCATATTCAAAAACAGCAATCAGAAGAACTCTTTACAAGAGTACATTCTTTGAAGATATGGGATTTTTGTACCACAAGGTAGATGACGGCAACGACATTTATCAGATGTGCAACGCCATGAAGTATGCAAAACAGGCAGAAGGTCCTGTTTTTATCCACATGATGACTGTCAAGGGCAAGGGCTTTACACCTGCAGAAGAAAACCCTGGTGCTTTCCACGGTGTTGGCAGCTTTAATGCGGACAAGGTTTCCGACCCTGATGTTGCACCAAGCGACTCCTTCTCAACAGCTTTTGGCCGTGAACTGTCTGATAAAGCCAATACAAACCGCAAAATCTGTGCACTTACCGCTGCTATGAAGTACGGCACAGGTCTGCAGTTTTTCTACAAGGAACACAGACGCAGGTTTTTTGACGTTGGCATGGCAGAGGAACACGCAGTATCCTTTGCTTCTGCAATGGCTAAAAATGGTATGATGCCTGTTGTATGTCTTTACTCAACATTTATGCAGCGTGCTATGGACCAGTATATCCACGACACCTGTCTGCTTAATCTAAATGTAATGTATGCAATTGACCGTGCAGGTCTTGTACCGGGTGACGGCGAAACACATCAGGGCATCCACGATTTAAGCATATTCTCAAACTATGACCATGTGCCGATTGTATGCCCGTCCAACTACAGCGAACTTAAATACTGGCAGAATTTCCTTATAGACAATATCAATGGTCCAAAGGTTATCAGATATCCACGAGGCGGTCAGGACAGTTATATTGCAGATTACGAATGTACAGGCAATTACTACGACCTTATCGGAGAGGGCAAGGAAAACCTTATTGTTTGTTACGGCAGACAGTTTGTGGAGGCACTCAAGGCACAGAAGATGCTTGCAGAGCAGGGAATTGATGCAGCTATCCTCAAGCTGAATGTAATAAATCCTTTCCTGCCGGAGATGGTGGAAATGCTGCTGGAATATAAAAATATCTACAGCTTTGAAGAACACGTTAAAAACGGCAGCATCTCTGCAAAGCTTGGTCTTGCACTACTGGACAACGGATTTAAAAATAACTACAAATACAAATGTATCGACAATTATACAGTTTATCACGCCAACGTGGGCGAACTGCAGAAAATCTGTAAAATTGACGCAGAAAGCATCGTTAACACAATAAAGGAAAATTATGAAAATTAGATTAGACCAATACGTTTTTGAAGAAGGATATACAGAATCCCGTCAGCGTGCACAGGCACTTATTATGGCAGGCATTGTATACGTTAATAACCAGAAGGTTGACAAAGCAGGCTATATGGTTAAAGATACCGACAAGGTAGAGGTAAGAGGCAAAGACCTTAAATATGTAAGCCGCGGCGGTTACAAGCTTGAAAAGGCAATTGAACTTTACAATCTTGACCTTACAGACAGAACCTGTATGGATATAGGTGCATCCACAGGCGGTTTTACCGACTGTATGCTGCAGAACGGTGCAAAAAAGGTTTATGCAGTAGACGTTGGATACGGTCAGCTTGCATGGAAACTGCGTACTGATGAACGTGTTGTAAACTTTGAAAAAACAAACATCCGCAATGTTACGGCAGAAGACCTTGAAGAAAAAATCAACTTCTTCAGTGTGGACGTATCATTTATATCCTTAAAACATATTTTTCCTGTTGCATATGCAATTTCCACCGATGATGTAATCGGTGCCTGCCTTGTAAAACCGCAGTTTGAAGCAGGCAAGGAAAAGGTTGGCAAAAAAGGCGTTGTGCGTGACAGCGCTGTACATAAGGAAGTTATCATCAACGTTATGGACTATGCAAACCAGAACGGCTTCTTTGTCAAGGAACTTACATTCTCTCCAATCAAAGGGCCTGAGGGCAACATAGAATTCCTTATTGTCATTACCAAAAACGAACAGGACAGCCTTATCGGCGAGGAACAGGTTGATATGGTTGTAAACGAGGCCAAAAAGCACTTGGGTGAATAGAATATGAATATATTTCTTAAATTCAGCAACAACAAAAACTGTGTTTCTACACTTGAAGAAATAAAGGAAATACTTAAAAAATATAACCACAGCTTTGAACTTTCAGAAAATGATGTAAAAAAGGATGACGAAAAGGTTGCCGCCTGCGACCTGATTATCACAGTGGGCGGCGACGGCACTCTGCTTTCCATGAACCGGCAGGCCATAAAGTACAACAGGCCTATCCTTGGCATAAACGTGGGCAGACTGGGCTTTTTAACTGCAATTGAAGGTCATCAGCTTTGCGACCTTTGCAGATTCTTTGAACATCCCGAAGAATTTGAAATAAAAAAGCATTCTCTGCTTAAAGCAAGGGTTAACAAATCCAAATGGAATTACTGTCTTAATGATATTGTTATTGCAAAACATATGTTTTCAAATACAATTTCAACGGCTGTTTACTGCAACGACAGCAATATAGGCAATATCATCTGCGACTCTGTTATTGTGGCAACCGCTACAGGCTCAACAGCATACTCGCTGTCGGCTGGCGGCCCTATTGTGGACAATGACCTTGACGCACTTGTAATAAGCCCTGTTGCTGTGCACAGTTTAAACGCAACACCTATGGTGCTTGCAAAGGACAAGGTAATTACAATTAAATTTGACGAAAACCGCAAACAGGATATCTATGTATCCTTTGACGGCGAAAATCACCGTAAAATATCCGAAAAGGATACTGTAACGGTGCAGCTTTCCAAAAAAGCACTCAACATCTTCTCGGCAAAGAATATGGGACAGTTTGCCAAGGTGGATAAAAAAATAAAACTGAGATAAACAAGGAGAATTACCATGAAAAAGAATCGTCATAAGAAGATACTTTCCCTTATACAGGAATATAATATTGACCGTCAGGAAGTTCTGCTTGAATACCTCAACAATGCAGGCTTTGCTGTAACACAGGCCACAGTTTCCCGCGATATCAAGGAGCTTAACCTTGTTAAGATTGTTTCTTCAACAGGGGAATACAAATATGCCCAGAACACAATTGTGGAGGATACAAAAGCCACCTTCAACCGCTTTGACTATATCTTCTCCGAATCCATCAAGGCTGTGGATTATGCAATGAATACAGTTGTTATCAAATGCCACACAGCAATGGCACAGGCTGCCTGCGAAGTGTTTGACAGCCTTAAATGGGACGGCGTTGTGGGTACAATTGCAGGTGAAAACACCATCTTTATACTTATGCGCACAGAGGAGATGGCACATAACCTTAATGACAAGCTTAAACAGTATATCAAATAAATTATTCTGAGGTGTTCAGATGCTCCGAGAGTTGACAATAGAAAATGTTGCTGTTATCGAAAAGGCAAATATTACCTTTGATAACGGCTTTACCTGCCTTACGGGTGAAACAGGTGCAGGTAAATCTATAATCATAGACTCAATAAACGCTATTATGGGGGACCGTGTTTCCAGAGATGTTATCAGAACAGGTGCCGCTAAAGCGTCTATTGTTGCTGTCTTTGAAAATCTGAACGAAGATATTGTAAAGCTTGCTGATGAAATGGATATAGATATCAGTGAGGAATGCATAGTATCCCGTGTCATATCCGCAGAGGGCAAAAACACCGCCAGAATCAATGGTATGCCCGCACCTGTAAGTGTTATTAAGGCCATTTTTTCAGAAGCTGTAAATATCCACGGACAGCACGACAGCCAGAGTCTGCTTGACGGTTCAAAGCATCTTGCAATCCTGGACAGCTTTGGTGTTGACAGGGCTATTTTTGATGAGTATACGGAAAAATACGGAAAATACTGCGATATAAACAAAAAAATCCGTGAGCTTTCCTCACTTGAAAAAAGCAAGCAGGAAGACCTTGAACTGCTGCAGTTTCAGGTTGAAGAAATATACAACGCAGACCTTTCCGAAGATGAGGAAACAGAGCTGCTTGAACAGAAAAAGCTTATTAAAAATGCAGAGAATATCCTTTCTGCACTCAATGCGGCATATGGGTTCTTAAGCGGCAACGACGAATTTATCGGGGCCTGCAGTGCCCTGCAGCAGGCAGAAGGCGAAATTTCTTCCGTGTCGGAATTTTCCGAAAAGCTGGGCGAAATCTCGGAGACTCTCATAGATATATCCGACAAAAGTCAGGATGCAATGTACGAAATCCGCAGCGTAATCGACGATTTTGATGTGGATATCAATATGATTGATGAAATTGAGGAACGCCTTGATACATACTATAAGCTGAAAAGAAAATACGGCGGCAGTGTGCAGGCTGTTCTTGAATACTATGACAAGGCAAGTGAAAAGCTGGACAATATAGAGTTTGCACAGGAAAAACTGGAAAAGCTTTATGCAGAAAAAGCTGTTGTTTTAAAAGAGCTGGAAAAGGCAGCACAGGCACTTACCTATGAACGCTGTGCAAAATTTGATATGATGGCAGGGGATATACAGGCTTCCCTGGCATTTCTCAATATGCCTTTTGTAAAGCTGTCTCTGAATATTGAAGATAAGGAATATGCTGCTGACGGCAAGGACCAGCTGGAATTTTATATCGTAACCAACAGGGGCGAAAGTCCAAAGCCGCTTGCAAAGATTGCATCGGGCGGTGAATTAAGCCGTATTATGCTTGCAATAAAGAGTGTGCTTGCAGAAAAACAGGTTACAGATACAATGATTTTTGACGAAATAGATGCTGGTGTATCGGGGGCAGCATCGCTTAAAATAGGTAAACTGCTCAAGGAAACTGCAAAGAACCGTCAGGTCTTCTGCGTAACTCATTCGCCGCAGATTGCAGCTTTTGCAGACACACATATGTATATTGAAAAAACTACAAAGGGTAACTCCACCTTTACAACTGTACGCAGGCTTGGCACAGAAGAAAGGGTGGCAGAAATTGCACGCATAATTTCCGGCGACAATATAACCGAAACAGCGGCTGAAAATGCAAGGGAAATGCTGGCTATTGCCCAAAACAGTTGACAAATAAAGGTTTTATAGGATATACTTATTCCATCTGTAAAACAAATTTTAATATCTAAACGCTATGACAAGCTACAGTATCTTAAATCTGTCAGGCAAAGAGAGCTTTCGTTTGGTGCAAGAAAGACCGGCTTTTTAAGAGAAATTACTGCTTTGAGCGGTGCGGCTGAAAAAAGCAGTAGGCCGTGACGGCAATACCCGTTACAGTATATAAGTTTAAAACTTTGTAAGGTGTATTCTGCGAGGAATACATATAACAGAGGTGGTACCGTGTATATAACACCCTCTGCTGATTATTCGGCAGAAGGTGTTTTTTTATATTTGTTTTTAAGAAAGTTAAAAATAAAAGGAGAATTGTAAATGAAAATTTATGATGAACTGGTTGCCCGTGGTCTTATAGCACAGGTAACAGACGAAGAACAGATTAAGGAACTGGTAAACGAAGGCAAAGCAACATTCTACATCGGCTTTGACCCTACAGCAGATTCCCTACACGTTGGTCACTTTATGGCTCTTTGCCTTATGAAACGTCTGCAGATGGCAGGCAACAAGCCGGTTGTTCTTATCGGCGGCGGCACAGCTATGGTTGGTGACCCATCCGGCAGAACAGATATGCGTTCTATGATGACAAAAGAAACAATCCAGCACAACTGCGACTGCTTCAAAAAACAGATGGAACGTTTTATTGAATTTGGCGAAGACAAGGCTATTATGGTTAACAATGCTGACTGGCTTATGGACCTGAACTATATTGAAGTTCTCCGTGAAGTTGGTGCATGTTTCTCTGTAAACAATATGCTGCGTGCAGAATGCTACAAACAGAGAATGGAAAAAGGCCTTTCCTTCCTGGAATTCAACTACATGATTATGCAGTCCTACGACTTCTATCATCTGTTCCAGAAATACGGCTGCAATATGCAGTTTGGCGGCAACGACCAGTGGTCCAATATGCTTGGCGGCACAGAGCTTAT
Organism: Oscillospiraceae bacterium; assembly: GCA_017435045.1. GTDB lineage: Bacteria > Bacillota > Clostridia > Oscillospirales > Ruminococcaceae > RGIG3102. The sequence continues at coordinate 13,537 of JAFSFT010000053.1, read as the reverse complement.
CCGCAAAAAACTGGGTAAAGACGCACACGCCATGACAATTACATTGCTGCTTAACAGCGAAGGCAAGAAGATGGGCAAAACTGCAAGCGGTGCAGTATGGCTTGACCCTGACAAAACAAAGCCTTACGACTTCTATCAGTACTGGAGAAATGTTGCAGACGCAGACGTTCTCAAATGTATCAGAATGCTTACATTCCTGCCACTTGAAGAAATTGACAAGATGGACGGATGGGAAGGCAGCCAGCTGAATACAGCAAAAGAAATTCTTGCTTACGAACTTACAAAGCTTGTTCACGGTGAAGAAGAAGCTGAAAAAGCAAAAATGGCTGCAAAAGCACTGTTTGCAGGCGGCAGCGATGACTCTACAATGCCAACATTCACAATTCTTGACGAGCACTTTACAGACGGCAAAATTGCAGTTCTTGACCTGCTTACAGTTTCCAAGCTTACACCAAGCAAATCCGAGGCAAGACGTCTTGTAATGCAGGGCGGTCTGCTTGTAAACGATGAAAAGGTAACAAGTATTGATGTTGCATTTACAAAAGAACAGTTTGACGAAAAATTCATCGTTAAAAAGGGTAAAAAGACATTCCTTAAAATTGTAAGATAAGTAAACAGGGCAAAAATAAAAGGGTACAAAAACTGTACCCTTTTAACTGCTGTGATTATTTCTTTTCGTATGTGCCGCAGCATGTTTTTGGGCCGTTCATTGTTTCTTTGCCCTCAACATTGATGGAGCCTGCTGTGCAGCTTCTTACACCATCGTGGTATTTACATTCAGATACATCACAGTTTACACCTTTGATAGATTTGTCAAACATAGTTAAATAACCTCCTTTTTGGTTGTGATGATATTATGGACAGCCATTACGGATTTATACAAGGAGTATCATTTTGTCAATTTTTGCAATCGGAGATTTGCATCTTTCTCTCGGTGTGTCCAAGCCTATGGACATATTTGAAGGATGGCAGGATTATCATATAAGACTTAAAAACAACTGGCAGAGGGTAGTAAAACCCGAGGATACAGTTGTTGTTTGCGGCGATATTTCCTGGGCAATGGACATTAAAGATGCTGTGGAAGATTTTAAGTTTATAGAGGAGCTTAACGGCACCAAGATAATTATGAAGGGCAACCACGATTACTGGTGGCAGACAGCCAAAAAGCTTAACAATTTTCTGGAAGAAAATAATTTCAAAACAATTAAATTCCTTTTCAATAACAGCTATGAGGTTGAAGATATGGTTATCTGCGGAACACGCGGATGGATATTTGAAAACGGAGAGCCTGCTGATGAAAAGGTTATACTCAGGGAAGCAGGCAGGCTTAAAGCTTCTCTTGACTATATAAAGTCAGAAAAGGAAAAGGTTGTGTTTCTGCACTATCCTGCAATTTACCAGAATTTGCAGAATACCCATATTTTGAACACATTGGATGAATACAATATTAAAAGATGCTATTATGGTCATCTGCACGGCAAATCCATAAGATATGCGTTCAATGGTGAATTCAACGGTGTAAAACACAAACTTATTTCTGCCGATGCACTGGAATTTTGTCCTTATATTATTAATTAAATATAAATAATATATAGACTTTTTTGTGCTTGGGTGTTATAATTTATAAATGGCGGCATTTTGTGCCATTAATATAGTTATTTATATTTTTTTAAGGAGTTTTTATACAATGGAATTGATCAGAAATGAAAAAGTTGCTGAAAACACAGTTGAACTTGAATTTAAAGTAGGCGCTGAACAGTTTGCTGATGCTGTAACAAAAGCATTCAGAAAAGCTAACAAAGACATCACAGTGCCAGGTTTCAGAAAAGGTAAAGCACCAAGAAACGTTGTAGAAAAAATGTTCGGTGCAGAAGTATTCTTCAACGATGCTATCGATGCTCTTCTTCCAGATGCTTATGCAGATGCAGTTGAAGCAGCAGCTATCGAACCAGTTGCACGCCCAGAAGTTGACATCAAAGCTTGCTCCAAAGAAGAAGGCTTTGTTGCAGTTGCAAAAGTTGTTGTAAAACCAGAAGTTGAAGTTAAAGAATACAAAGGCCTCAAAGCAACAAAAAAAGCTGTTAAAGTAGAAGATTTCGAAATCGATACAGAACTCGAAAACCTCAGAGACAGAAACGGCAGAATGGTTTCTGTTGAAGACAGAGCTGCAAAACTTACAGATACAGCTAACATCGACTTTGAAGGTTTTGTAGACGGCGTTGCTTTTGAAGGCGGCAAAGGCGAAGGTTTTGACCTTATGCTTGGTTCCGGTCAGTTTATCCCTGGCTTTGAAGAACAGATTGTTGACCACAACATCGGTGACGAATTTGACGTAACAGTTACATTCCCTGAAGAATACCACGCAGCTGACCTTGCAGGTAAAGAAGCAGTATTCAAAACAAAGCTCAACGGCCTTAAAGCTAAAGAACTTCCAGAACTTGATGATGAATTTGCAAAAGACGTAAGCGAATTTGATACACTCAGCGAACTTAAAGCAGACATCAGAAAAGCAAAAGAAGAAAGAGCAGCACAGGAAGCTGAACTTGACGTTGAAAACAAACTTGTTGACGCTGTAGTAGCATCTATGGAAGCAGTTATTCCACAGGAAATGGTTGAATCCAGAATTGACGAAATGGTAAGAGATTTTGAAGGCAGAATGAACCAGCAGGGTCTCCAGCTTGCAACATACCTCCAGTACACAGGTATGGAAATGGAAGCTTTCAGAAAATCTTTTGCAGAACAGGCTGAACAGCAGGTTAAAATCCGTCTTGCTTTGGAAAAAGTAGCAGCACTTGAAAACATCGAAGTTACAGAAGAAGAAGTAGAAGCAGAACTTACAAAAATTGCAGAAGCTTACAAAATGAAACTTGAACAGGTTAAATCCTTCATTCCTGCTGTAGAAATCAAAAAAGACCTTGCTATCAACAAAGCAATCGACTTTATCAAAGCAAACGCTGAAATCACAGTTGAATAATTAACCTGTACCAGCCAAAACTACCTATTGATTTATTATTTGGAGGTATAATTATGGCTTATGTACCAATGGTTGTAGAACAGACAGGCAGAGGCGAACGCTCTTATGATATCTACTCAAGACTGCTCAACGACAGAATTGTTATGCTTTGTGACGAAGTAAACGACACAACAGCAAGTCTTGTTGTTGCACAGCTGCTTTATCTTGAAGGTCAGGACCCTGACAAGGATATTAGTTTGTACATCAACAGCCCGGGCGGTTCCATCACTGCAGGTATGGCTATCTACGACACAATGAACTATATTAAATGCGATGTATCCACAATATGCATCGGCATGGCAGCTTCTATGGGTGCATTCCTGCTTTCTGCAGGTGCAAAAGGCAAACGCTATGCTTTGCCAAACAGCGAAATTATGATTCACCAGCCTTTGGGCGGTATGCAGGGTCAGGCTTCTGACATCAAAATCCATGCAGACAGAATCATCAAAATCCGCGAAAAGCTCAACACAATCCTTTCCGAAGCAACAGGCCAGCCACTTGAAGTTATTGAAAAAGATACAGACAGAGATAACTTTATGACTGCAGACCAGGCTAAAGAATACGGCCTTGTGGACGAAGTTATCAAAAGCAGATAATCGGAGAAATAATGGCTACAAAAGACAAAAATGTAATTTGCAGCTTTTGCGGCAAAAACAGTCAGGAAGCTGAAAGAATTGTACTTGGCCCTGGTGTTAATATCTGTAACGAGTGTATTGAACTTTGTGCAAGTCTTCTTGAAGAAGACGGTATCATCCAGACAAGAAGCAATCTTCCAAAAAACAAAAAGTCATCCAAAAACAGGGGAATGGATATAAACATCCTTTCTCCTGCACAGATAAAAGAGGGTCTTGATAAATATGTAATCGGTCAGGACGAAGCCAAAAAGGTGCTCAGCGTTGCGGTTTACAACCACTATAAACGCATTCTCAGCAACGACACCCTTGAAGATGTTGAAATACAGAAGAGCAATATCCTTCTGCTTGGTCCTTCCGGTACAGGTAAAACCCTTATGGCTCAGACTCTGGCAAAAATGCTCAATGTACCTTTTGCAATTACAGATGCCACAACCCTTACAGAGGCAGGCTATGTAGGCGAAGACGTAGAAAATATTCTGCTGAGACTTGTTCAGGCTGCTGACTACAATATCGAAAAAGCACAGATTGGTATTATCTATGTTGACGAAATAGATAAAATCACCAGAAAGAGCGAAAACCCATCCACTACACGAGATGTAGGCGGCGAGGGTGTTCAGCAGGCATTGCTTAAAATTCTTGAGGGTACAGTTTCCAATGTTCCTCCGCAGGGCGGCAGAAAACATCCTCATCAGGAATTCCTGCAGCTGGATACAAAAAACATCCTCTTTATCTGCGGCGGTGCATTTGACGGTATCGAAAAGAAAATCAAGCAGAGAACAGATAAATCCTCTCTTGGCTTCAACAGCACAATTGCTGATAAATCCAAAGATGATTCTCACGAGCTGCTTAAACAGGTTGAACCCGAAGACCTTGTTAAATTTGGTCTTATTCCTGAACTTATCGGCCGTCTTCCTGTAGTTTCCGCTTTGTCTGCACTGGATAAAGATGCTCTTATCAGAGTTATGAAAGAGCCTAAAAACTCTCTTATCAAACAGTACGAAGCACTGTTCGGACTTGATAATGTAGAACTTGAAATTACAGAGGATGCACTTGAACTTATTGCCGAAAAAGCAATAAAACGCAAAAGCGGTGCACGAGCTTTGCGTTCCATATTTGAAGAAAGCCTTATGGACGCTATGTTCAAAGTGCCTGACGACAAGACAGTTGTCAAGGTTATTCTGGACAAGGACGGCGTTGAAACAGGTATCTGTAAATACGAACACGGCGAAGCACATAAAACATACAGTGAAAAATAATAAAAAGGCTGTTCCGTTGACGCGGAATGGCCTTTTCGTGTGTAAAGATGTTGAACTTTACAGCTTTTAAAATACTTTTTTCAGATAAATTTAACATTATTTTACTTTAAATAAATTGCTGTATATGATATTATGTATATAATTATATAAAGAATCTGGTTTATATCTTTAAAGGAGATGTAATTTTGAAAAAATACGATTATCTTATAGTAGGTGCAGGTCTTTATGGTGCTGTATTTGCTAACGAGGCAAAAAAAGCAGGCAAATCCTGCCTTGTAATAGAAAAACGGGATCACATAGCAGGCAATATCTACACATATGAATGGGAGGGAATAAATGTTCATCAGTACGGTGCACATATCTTTCATACCAACAATAAAGATGTGTGGGACTATGTAAATCAGTTTGCGGTGTTCAACAGATATACAAACAGCCCTGTTGCCAATTATAATGGCGAAATCTACAACCTGCCTTTCAATATGAATACCTTTAACAAGATGTGGGGTGTTATTACACCTGCACAAGCGGCGGAAAAGATTGAACAGCAGAGAAAAGAAGCTGGTATAACAGAACCTAAAAACCTTGAGGAACAGGCCATCAGTCTTGTAGGTACAGATATCTACGAAAAGCTTATAAAGGGCTATACAGCAAAACAGTGGGGCAGAGACTGCAGGGACCTGCCGTCTTTTATTATCAAGCGTCTGCCTGTGCGTTTTACTTATGATAACAACTATTTCAATGCCTTGTATCAGGGCATACCTGTTGGCGGATATACAAAGCTTGTTGAAAATATGCTGGAGGGTACAGAGGTACAGCTGAATACTGATTACCTCGCCGAAAAAGAAAAATTTGATGCATTGGCAGAAAAGGTTATCTACACAGGCCCTGTTGATGCTTATTTTGGCTATAAACTGGGTACTCTGCAGTACAGAAGTGTACGTTTTGAAACCGAACTGCTGGATATGGAAAACTATCAGGGCAACGCTGTTGTAAACTATACAGATTATGAAACACCGTACACAAGAATTATCGAGCACAAGCACTTTGAATTCGGTACACAGCCCAAAACCGTTATCAGCCGTGAATACAGTGCCGAATGGCACCAGGGGGACGAGCCTTATTATCCTGTAAACAACGACCAGAACAACGCTTTGTATGCACAGTACAAGTCACTTGCCGACAAAGAGGAAAATGTTATCTTCGGCGGACGTCTGGGCGAATATAAGTATTATGATATGGACAAAGTTATTGAGGTTGCACTGGAAGTTGCCCGTGCAGAACTTTCCTGAATTTGTCAAAACACAATATATATGTTATACTGAATTAATCAGTAAATTCTAAGGAGTAGTGCAATGAAAACAACATTACTTATAATGGCAGCAGGCATAGGCTCCCGCTTTGGCGGAGGTATAAAACAGCTTGCTCCTGTTGGCCCAAACGGCGAAATTATTATGGATTATTCCATACACGATGCTATAAAAGCAGGTTTCAATAAAATTGTATTTATTATCCGTAAAGATATAGAAGCAGATTTCAGGGAAGTTATCGGTGACAGAATAGAAGCACTCTGTTCAAAACTGGGCGTAGAAGTTGGCTATGCTTTCCAGAGCCTTGACAATATTCCGGAAGGTGCAGCAATCCCTGAAGGCAGAACAAAGCCGTGGGGTACAGGTCAGGCTGTTATGGTGGCAAAAGACCTTGTAAAAGAGCCTTTTGCAGTTATCAATGCAGATGACTATTACGGCAAGGAAGCTTTTGTAAAGCTGCATCAGTTCCTCACATCAGAAATCAGGGCAAACGGTTTCTGTATGGCAGGCTTTATCCTCAAAAACACCCTCAGCGACAATGGCGGTGTTACAAGAGGCGTATGCAAAATGGATGAAAACGGATACCTTACCGATGTTGTGGAAACTCATGATATTATAAAAACAGCAGACGGTGCACAGGCAAACGGTGAAAAAATTGATATTGAAAGCCTTGTTTCCATGAATATGTGGGGGCTTGCACCGGAATATATGGATATGCTTGAGACAGGTTTTGTGGAATTTTTCAAAACTGTAGATGCAAATCCTCTCAAGGCAGAATATCTGCTGCCTATACATATCGGTCAGCTTCTGCGTGAAGACAAAGTATCCGTAAAGGTTCTTTCCACACCGGACAAATGGTTTGGTGTTACTTATCAGGAAGACAAGGACTTTGTTATCGAAAGCTTTAAAAAGCTTATTGCAGACGGTGTCTATAACGCCGACCTGTTCAGTGATTTATAAACCATCAACGAAACTTCAGAGCATTTTGCTTTGAAGTTTTGCTGTGTCAACAACATAAATTTAATTTAATTTTCATTTAAACAATCGAGGTGTACAAATGAATATTGCAGTAGCAGGTACAGGGTATGTTGGCTTATCCCTGGCAGTTCTTCTGGCCCAGAACCATACAGTAACAGCTGTTGATATAGTTCCCGAAAAGGTTGAACTTATCAACAAACGCATTTCACCTATACAGGATGATGAAATAGAACGTTTTTTTGCCGAGAAAGAACTTGACCTTACAGCTACACTTGATGCTGAAGATGCATACAGAAATGCAGAAATGGTTATAATCGCTGCACCTACAAACTACGATTCCAAAAAGAACTTTTTTGACACATCCGCTGTGGAAGATGTAATCAATCTGGTAATCAAAGTAAACCCAAATGCAATTATGATTATCAAATCCACAATTCCCGTGGGCTATACACAGTCCATAAGAGAAAAAACAGGCAGTAAAAATATTATTTTCAGCCCTGAATTTTTAAGGGAATCAAAAGCACTTTATGATAATCTTTACCCAAGCCGTATTATTGTGGGTACAGATATGGACGATGAAAAACTGGTAAAAGCCGCCCACATATTTGCGGATCTGCTTATCGAAGGTGCTGCAGCTGAAAATGTGGAAACATTGTTTATGGGCTTTACCGAAGCTGAAGCTGTAAAGCTTTTTGCCAATACATATCTTGCACTGCGTGTATCCTTCTTTAACGAGCTGGATACTTATGCCGAAACAAAGGGGCTTGATACACAGAAAATCATCAATGGTGTCTGCCTTGACCCAAGAATAGGCACACATTACAACAATCCAAGCTTTGGATACGGCGGATACTGTCTGCCAAAGGATACAAAACAGCTTCTTGCAAACTATAAGGATGTTCCGCAGAATCTTATTGAAGCAATTGTAGAATCCAACAGAACGAGAAAGGATTTTATTGCCGAACAGGTTCTGAATATGGCTGATATAGACGAAAACAATCAGGCAACTATAGGTGTTTACCGTCTTACAATGAAATCCAATTCTGACAACTTCCGACAGAGTTCCATTCAGGGTGTTATGAAACGCATCAAGGCAAAGGGTGCAACTGTTGTTATCTATGAACCGACACTTAAGGACGGCGACACATTCTTTGGAAGTGTAGTGGTAAATGACCTTGAAAAGTTCAAGAATATAAGCGATGCCATTATCGCCAACAGATATGACAGCTGTCTTGAAGATGTAAAATATAAAGTTTACACAAGAGATATCTTCAGAAGAGACTGATTTTAAGGTATTGTCCGCACATGTGTATGCGGTACAAATTGTAAATCAGCAACTGTTTTTACAGTAATATGCAAATATAAAACCATCAGCATAAATTATAATTCAGCTGATGGTTTTGTTGTTTTTATGCAGATATTGGACTTTACTAATTTTACTATTTGAGTTATAATAAATTGTTAATAGTGAAATTTAAATACGGAGGTAATTATGTCGGTTAAAGTAAAGATTAAAGTTGAAGACAAAAGCGAATATATCCAGATGCCGGCGATTGCTTTAAGAGGACTGGTATTATTTCCCGAAAATTTAATAAGCTTTGATGTGGGCAGAGATAAGTCCATAAAAGCTATAGATGCCGCAATGAAAGGCGACAGACAGATCTATCTTGTACCTCAGATGGATTTTGAAATGGAAGACCCTAAAGCAGAGGATTTGTACGACGTAGGTGTTGTTGCAGAAGTGAGACAGGTGCTCAAGCTTCACGACAATGTTATAAAGGTGCTTGTGGAAACACAGTACCGTGCAAAAACTGTGGAGATTATGCAGGGGGCACATCTCAGTGCAACTGTAAAGCCATATCCGCTCAGAAAAATCCGCACACAGTCTGCCGAAAAGGTGGAAGCTCTTGTAAGAACAATCAAGGATTCATTTGATAAATTCCTTACAGTTTCTCCAAAGATATCCAAAGAGGTTATCAGCAACGTTTTCCTTATAGATGAAGCCAACGAATTGTGCGAATATATCGCAAGCAATGTTATCTTTAAAGTTGAAGACAAGATGACAGTGCTCAGCGAAAATTCTGTGGAAAAGCGTTTAAGCTTTGTGCTGGAATTCCTTAACAGCGAATATAAAATCCAGAAGATTGAAAACGAAATCAAACAGAAGGTTCAGATTGATATAGATAAAAGTCAGAAGGAATACTATCTCCGTCAGCAGATGAAGACAATTTCCGAAGAACTTGACGAAAGCGAAAATCTTCAGAAGGAAAGTGAAGAATACAAAGCAAAGGTTCTTGCACTCAATCTCAAAAAAGAGAACGAGGAAAAGCTGCTCAAGGAAATCAGCCGTCTTGAGAGAATGTCTTCCATGTCTCAGGAGGCAACAGTTTCCCGCACATATATCGAAACCTGCCTTGACATTCCATGGAACAATGTTTCCAGGGAACAGATTAATGTTATAAAGGCTAAAAATATCCTCGACAAAGGTCACTACGGACTTACAAGCGTAAAGGATAAGGTGCTTGAAATTCTGTCTGTACGCAAACTCAGCGGAAATACCAAGGGACAGATACTCTGCCTTGTGGGCCCTCCTGGTGTAGGTAAAACAAGTATTGCATCTTCAATTGCAGAATGCCTTGGCAGAAACTTTGTCCGCATCTCTCTTGGCGGTGTAAGGGACGAGGCAGAAATCCGTGGTCACAGACGTACATATGTAGGTGCCTTGCCCGGTAAAATTGTAAATGCACTTATTCAGGCAAAAACAAAAAATCCTGTTATTCTTCTTGACGAAATTGACAAGATGAGCGGTGATTTCAAGGGCGACCCTGCATCTGCACTGCTGGAGGTTCTGGACAGCGAACAGAATCACAACTTTAAAGACCATTATGTAGATATGTCCATAGATTTAAGCGAGGTTTGCTTTATTGCAACTGCAAACAACTACGCAGGCATTCCTGCACCGCTTATGGACCGTATGGATATCATAGAGCTTTCCAGCTATACAAGGGAAGAAAAGTTCAACATTGCAAAGAAACATCTTATTCCAAAACAGCTGGAAAAGAACGGTATGAAGCCTTATGTAAAATTTACAGATACAGGCCTCTACTATATTATTGACAACTACACCAAAGAAGCAGGTGTGCGTAATCTGGAAAGAACAATTGTGGATATACTCAGAAAATCCGCAAAGATGATTACAACCGAAAGCGTGGAAAAGGTAACTGTAAACAAAGCGGTTGTTACAAAGCTGCTTGGCGTGGAAAAATATCATCCGAATCCAACATTGCTCAGTGACAATATCGGTGTTGCAAACGGCCTTGCATGGACCTCTGTCGGCGGCGAAATGCTCCCGATTGAAGTAACTGTAATTCCTAATGGTGCAGGCAGACTGGAGCTTACAGGCAGCCTTGGCGAAGTTATGAAGGAATCCTGCAAAATTGCCTTAAGCTATATCAGAAGCAATGTGGAAAAATACAGTATCGACCACGATTTCTCTAAAATCGATATTCACATCCACGCACCGGAAGGTGCTGTGCCAAAGGATGGCCCATCCGCAGGTATCACCCTTACAACAGCACTTATCTCTGTGCTTACAAAACGTGCGGTAAGAGGCACTGTTGCTATGACCGGTGAAGTTACACTGCAGGGTAGAGTGCTTGCTATCGGCGGTCTTAAGGAAAAATCCATGGCAGCCTACCGTGAAGGCATCAAAACAGTTATTATCCCTTATGACAACATCAAAAACCTTGAAGATATCGACCCTAAAGTAAAGGAATGTGTAAAATTTGTTCCTGTCAGAACAATTGACGAAGCTTTGGCGGTAAACCTTACCTGAAAGGAGAAAATATGATAATTAAAAATGCAGAATATGCAACCTCCTACGGTCTGCAGTCTCAGCTGCCAAGAGGTACAAAAAAAGAAATTGTTATGTCCGGCCGCAGTAATGTGGGCAAATCCAGCCTTATAAACAAGGTTTGCAACCGCAAAAATCTGGCAAGAACATCTGCACAGCCAGGCAAGACAGTTACAGTAAACTTTTACAATGTAAATGATTTTCATATGGTTGACCTGCCGGGTTACGGCTTTGCAAAGGTGGGCGATAAAGACAGAAAACGCTGGGGCAAGCTGATTGACGGTTATTTTGAATCTGACCGAGACCTGCGTCTTGTTGTGCAGCTGCTGGACTGCCGCCACGAGCCAAGCAAGGATGACTATACAATGCTTGACTATCTTACTGTAAGGGAAATTCCTTTTGTAATTGCACTTACAAAGGCAGACAAACTTAACAAAACCGAATCCGAAAAGGTGGTTGCAAGGTTTGAAGAATACTGCTCAAACTTTAATTATTACAAGATAGTTCTTACAAGCTCCGACAAAGGAACAGGCATAGAGGAACTTAAGGACATTTTTGAAGAAGTTCTCGCCGATTATGACGACGAAACAGAAGATATTTGTGAAGAAGAAACCGAAGAATAACAACTTTACTTTCAAGGAGTAAAAATGTCTTATAAAGAATTCAGTTATTATTACGATTATTTCAACTACAATGCAGATTATGACCTGCTGGCAGATAAAATCCACAGTTGGGCATCCGCTGAAAAGCTGGACGGCAAAATTGCCTGCGACCTTGGCTGCGGCACAGGGGAGCTGGCAATCCGCCTTAATGAAAAAGGCTGGGATGTAATTGCTGTAGACTGCAGCGAAGAAATGCTGGATGTATTCAATGACAAAAGGGCAGAGCTGGGACTGTATGATATTCTCATATTAAATCAGGACATCACAAAGCTGGATATGTACGGCACAGTAGATTTGTTTACCTGTACTTTTGACACAGTAAATCACCTTAACGGTGCTGACGATGTGCAGAAGCTGTTTGACAAGGTAAGTCTGTTTATGCATCCCGATGGTGTGTTTATCTTTGATATGAATAGTGAATACAAACATCTTAATGTCCTTGGCAACGAAAAATTTTACTTCGAGGAAGAAGAAGCAGACTGCGTATGGCAGAACACCCTTGAAAAAGAAAATGGCAGGACTAAAATTTCCATCTGCATCAACGATAAACAGTCCTGTGAAGAATATTACGAAGAATTTTACGAGCATTTTTACAGCCTTGAACAGATAAAGGCTATGCTTGACAAATCAGGCATGAAAATATGCAGAATAATTGACGGTGAAAGCTTTGAAGAAGTAAGCGAAACCAGTCAGAGATACTTATTTATGGTTAAAAAGGAGCAATAAAATGGCAAAGCTTGTAAGAGCAATTTCAGAAATGGGCGGTGTTGTAATTGCAGCACTCGATTCCACAGATATAGTAAGTGAGATGGAAAGAATCCATAAACCATCAGCTGTTGTAAGTGCTGCTCTGGGCAGACTGCTTACAGCAAGCCAGCTTATGGGTGCAATGCTCAAAAGCAGAGACGACTCTGTTACACTCCGTATCAAGGCAGACGGCCCTATCGGCAATATGACAGTAGGCTGTGACGGTGTTGGCAACTGCAAAGGTTTTGTACAGAACAATATCGTGGAGATTCCTCTCCGTGCAGACGGCAAACTTGACGTTGGCTCTGCAGTGGGCAAAAACGGCAATCTTTACGTTATTAAAGACATCGGCATGAAAGAACCTTATGTTGGCAATATTCCGCTTGTTTCGGGCGAAATTGCAGAGGATATCACAGCATATTATGCTTATTCCGAGCAGATTCCTACAGTGTGCGGTCTTGGTGTACTTGTAAACCCTGACCGTACAATAAAACGTGCAGGCGGTTACCTTATCCAGCTGCTGCCTGGTGCAACAGAAGAAGAAATCACAATGCTTGAAAACAACCTTAAAAATGTTCCAAGCATTACAAAGTTCTTTGAACAGGGCAAGGATGTATACGATGTAATCAACACATTGCTGGAAGGCTTTAATCCAAATGTTCTGGACGAAGATACTGTGCAGTATAAATGCGACTGCAACAAGCAGAGAGTTGAAAAAGCACTTATCAGCATTGGCGTAAAAGACCTGCAGGAAATCTACGACGAAGAAGAACAGATTGAAATGGGCTGCCAGTACTGCGATAAGAAATATTATTTCACAAGAAATGATATCGGTAAAATGATTAAAAGCCTTACTAAAAAATAATTAATAAAAACGCACAGGTTTTATCAATAATTTTATAAAAAAGTTAAAAAAAGTGTTGACAAAACGATTGTGCCGTGATATTATATTAAAGCTGTCAAGAGTTATGGGAGCATAGCTCAGCTGGGAGAGCATCTGCCTTACAAGCAGAGGGTCACAGGTTCGAGCCCTGTTGTTCCCACCAGAAGCTCTTGACAGAAAAATGCGGGTTTAGCTCATCTGGT
>JAFSFT010000052.1 GCA_017435045.1 Oscillospiraceae bacterium | reverse complement strand
GTTGTTCTGATTATCAGGGTAAATCAGCAGAAGGATATGTCCACCTTTGATGTTATCCAGAATCTTTTCCCGGATAAACAGAAAGACTTTGTCTTCAACACAAGCGAAACAGACACTGTTCTTATCAAGGAACTTAAAAAAGGCATTGAAGATAAAGATATCGAAAAGCTTGCAGCATCTATTGTTGATACACTCAATGTTGAATATTACATCAAATCCACAGTTGGTATAGGCACACAGGTTACAAATATCAAGGACCTTGCAAACAGCTTTAAGGAAGCACAGATTGCCCTTGAGGTTGGCAAGGTGTTTGACACAGAAAAGAACATCGTAAACTATGACCATCTGGGCATAGCAAGACTTATCTACCAGCTGCCTACAACATTGTGCGAAATGTTCCTCAAGGAAGTTTTCAAACAGGGCTCCATCGAAAGCCTTGACCAGGAAACACTTTTTACCATCCAGAGCTTCTTTGAAAACAACCTCAACGTGAGCGAAACCTCCAGAGGCCTGTTCGTTCACAGAAATACCCTTGTTTACCGCCTTGAAAAAATCAGAAAAATCACAGGGTTAGATTTAAGGGAATTTGACGATGCAATTGTATTTAAGGTTGCATTAATGGTTAAAAAATATCTGCAGTCAAGTCAGGATAGATTTTAATTAAAACCCATCGCTCTTAATAACTCTAAAAGTTGATTAAGAGCGATTTTTGTGTTACAAACCGACAGATAAAACTGTAAAAGGATAGTAAAATGGTAGAATTCAGAAATGTGACAAAGCTCTATAAGCCCGATATTGTGGCTATGGACAAGGTGTCTTTACATATAGACAAAGGCGAGTTTGTGTTTGTGCTTGGTCCGTCGGGTGCAGGCAAATCCACCTTCTTAAAGCTTATGCTTAGGGAGGAGACCGCCACAAAGGGAGATGTAATTGTAAACGGCTACAACCTCTCCACAATCAGACAGAAGGATGTTCCTTATATGCGCCGCACACTGGGCGTGGTTTTTCAGGACTTCCGTCTTATTCCTACAATGACAGTGTACGAGAACATTGCGTTTGCAATGCGTGTTACCAATATAGGCGAAAAGGACATAAGAAAACGTGTTCCTTACATTCTCAGCCTTGTGGGGCTTACCTCAAAGGCTAAAAAATACCCTACACAGCTTTCCGGCGGCGAACAGCAGCGTGTGGCACTGGCAAGAGCACTGGTGCACAGCCCAAAGCTTGTTATTGCTGACGAGCCTACAGGCAATATCGACCCCGAACTTTCCATTGAAATTATGGAACTGCTCAAGGCAATAAACTCTGTGGGCACAACCGTTGTGGTTGTAACCCACGAGCACGAGCTTGCCCACAGATATGCAAAGCGTATTATCGAAATAAAGGACGGCAGGGTTGTAAACGATACCGCAGAAAAGGCGGTGAACGCATAATGAAATTTTCCAACTTCAAATATCTTGTAAAGCAGGGCCTGCTCAACTTTAAGGAAAACCGCATTATGAGCGTTGCCTCCATCGGCGTTGTGGTGTCCTGCCTTATAATCGTGGGCGTATGCGGCCTGCTGGCACTTAACATCAACAGCTTTGCAACCTTCCTGGGCGACCAGAACGAGATTGTGGTTTATCTCTACGACGATGCCGAACAGGAAGACATTGATGCAATTGACGAATTTATAAAAAACAACGACAATATCTCATCCTACAACTACGTTTCCAAAGAGGAAGCACTGGAGGAGCAGATGGGCTACCTTGGCGAGTACGGCGAACTGCTGGAAAGCTATCAGGGGGACGAAAACCCGCTGCCTGCATCCTTCCGCTGCAAGGTTAAGAATCTGGCACAGATTCAGGAAACCTCCGATGCACTTTCACAGCTGGAGGGTGTTGAACTTATGAGCACACCAACCGAGCTTGCAGGGGTGCTTGTAACAATAAAAAATGCAGCCTACTACGGCGGCTTTGCTGTGCTGGCAATACTTGTGTTTGTAAGTGTTGTGGTTATTTCCAACACAATCCGACTTACAGTTTTTGCAAGACGCAAGGAAATCAATATTATGAAATTTGTCGGTGCAACCAACGGCTTTATCCGCCTGCCTTTCATTGTGGAAGGTCTGGTTATCGGCACAATCGGTGCGGTGCTCACCTTTGCGGTGCTCAGCGGTGCATACTACTATCTGCTCAGCTATATGGGCTCAACAGCTACAGGCTGGCTGGCAATGGTGTATTCCGCCCTTATCCCTTACGGCACAATCTGGTGGAAGATGCTGGTGATTTTCCTTGGCTTCGGCTGGTTTATCGGCGGCGTGGGCAGCGCAGTTTCCATGAAACGCTACCTTAAAGTTTAAAATATGGAGATTATATGAAAAATAAAAGAGAATGGCTTATAATAACGGCTCTTGTAATGGCCATTGTTATGGTTGTGACGGTAGGTATGCCTCTCAGTGTTGCGGCAAATGCAAGAGAGGATTACGAATCGGCACAGGAGGAGCTTAACAGAATAGAAAAAGAGCTCAGTGCTATAAAAGATACAAAGCAGAAACAGCAGCAGGAACAGAAGAACGCACAGACACAGATTAATCTGGTTAAAAACCAGCTGTCATCCCTCAATACACAGATTGCCGAGACAAGCGATGCCCTTGCACTTAAGCAGGCAGAGCTGGACGACAAAAAAGCTGATATAAAGGAAACGGACGAGCTGTTCAAAAGCAAGCTGAAGGCAATGTACATACGCCGCAACGGTAATATGGTTGCCACAGCACTGGCGGTTGACACTTTTTCCGAGATGCTTACAGCGGTAAATACGCTTACAAGCATTTCTCAGGCAGATACAGCATTGCTGGAAAAGCTGAACAAGGAGAAAAAGGAAATAGAGGAAGCCGAAGCAGAAATTGAATCAAAGCTGGAGGAGCTGGAAGCAGCAAAGGAACTTCAGCAGAGCAAGCAGTCGGAATATGCATCCCTGCTGCAGAAGGTAAACCAGCAGCTTTCCGAAACACAGGCACAGGAATCGGCTGCACAGGCAGCTTATGCTGAAGCCAAGGCAGAAAGAGACGCTGCAGCGGCAGAACTGGAAAAGGAATTTGCGGCAAGCGGCGGTCTGGACGGCTTTGTAGGCGGCGACTGGAAATGGCCTGTACCCACAAACCGCTATATTTCCTCCTACTACGGCTACAGAAACATCTTCGGCTATAAGGAATTCCACACAGGTATAGATATCCCTGCACCTGAAAGAACAAATATCATCGCCTCCAACAGCGGTGTTGTAACAACTGCAAAATATGCATCCAGCGGCTACGGCAACCGCATTATCATCGACCACGGCGGCGGATACCAGACACTGTACGCACACTGCTATGCCCTCAATGTAAAGGTCGGCGATTTTGTTGCACAGGGTGATGTAATAGCCTTTGTAGGCTCCACAGGCCTTTCAACAGGCAATCACCTCCACTTTGAAATCCGTCAGAACGGTGCAACGGTGAACCCGTATCCATATGTAAAAGACAATTAACGGAAAAAGGAAGTTTATATGAGAAAAAAGATAACATTAAGTGCAGCGTTAAGCTTTATCTTTATAGCAATTACTGTTACTTTCTGTCTGACAATGATTCTTTCTGCAAGAATTTTTGAAAACAAGGTTTCCAATGTAAACGAAAAGGAAACAATGTATTCAAAGATAAGCGAAATTGACCAGACAGTAAGACAGCATTACTATACAGCAATTGACGACAGTGCAGTGGTTGACGGCCTGTCTGCAGGCTACATCAACTCTCTTGGCGACACCGAGGCAAAATACTACACAGCAAGCGAAGTTACTGCTTTGCAGAACCTTTCCAAAGGCAAGCTGACAGGTATTGGTATCGAGGTACAGAAGGATGTAAGCGGTTACTACAAAATTGTAAATATCGACACCGATTCTCCTGCGGATATTGCCGAGATGGCAAAGGACGATATGATTGTTGAAATCAACAATATTGATGTAAAAACTCTCAACACACAGCAGGTAAGAGAGATGCTTACAGGCGAAGAAGGCACAACCATCAAGATTGAATATCTCCGTGACAGCGAAGAAAATAAAACCGAACTGGTTTTCTCCCTCTATGATGCACCATCCATAGATTATTCCCTGGAGGGCAGCATCGGCTATATCAAGATGGCAAGTTTTGATGAAGATACAGCAAGCGAGATTGAATATGCAATCAAAAACCTGCTTTCCCAGGGGGCAACAGGTTTTGCAGTGGACATCCGCAACAACTCCAGCAAGGAATATCAGTATGCTGCAGAGGTTGCAGATATCTTTGTAAAAGAAGGCACAACAATGTACGCACAGTATGTTGATGAATCACAGAAGGTGCTGTATACCTCCGATGCGGAAAAGGTGGAACAGCCTGTTGCGGTTATCGCAAACGGCTCCACAGGTTATGCAGCAGAGATGTTTGCGGTTATCCTTAAGGATATGGGCAACGCAAAGCTGGTTGGCACAAAAACACTGGGCAAATGTACAATTCAGACACTTTATCGCCTTACAGACGGCTCCGGTGTAGAGTTTACAACAGCACGTCTTGTGCCTGTTGCAACAGCAGACTATCATGGCACAGGTCTGCTGCCTGACTACGAAAAAGCACTTTCCGCAGACCAGGAGCTCAACTTCTACGACCTGTCCATCACAGACGACCCACAGATTCAGCGTGCATTTGAGGTTGTAAACAACCTTGCAGGCAAATAATATCAAAAACAATTCCGCACAGTAAAACGGGTATCTTCAGAACCCCGATGCTGTGCGGATTTTTTATTGTAAGCCCTGATTGTCTGTTCGGCAGATATCTTTAACATTATCCGATGCTGTGCAGACTTTTTACTCTGTTTTTCGCTTTTATGGGCATAGGCATTTAATGTAAAGCAATTTTAACATAAAGAAAATCATCTTTTCTTGCAGATAATATGCTGCGGATTTATAATATAATCAGATAATTGCAGAAAAGGGGAATGTATATGGCGGACGTATCGCAGAATATAAGACGGCAGAGGCTGCTGATTAAAATGAGCCAGACACAGCTGGCGGAAAAACTGTCGGTTACAAGGCAGACGGTGTCAAGCAGGGAGAGGGGAAACTCTTACCCCGATGTTATGATGCTGGAATCACTTGCCGCAGCACTGGAAACCGATGTGAACAGTCTTATCTATCCTGCCCACAGTGCAGAGGGCAGGGCGGCAAAATCCCAGCCGTTGGGTATGGGCTTTGTGGTAAAATCCCTGTTTGTTTACATCCTGCTGCTTATACTCGGGGCAGGTCCTGCAATAGGGCTTTTCAAATTGGTTCTGGGCGGCGGAATCGCACAGGAATATATCTATTTTGCCTGCTGGGGCCTTGTTCTGATGGTGGGATATATCGCTTATGCCGTATGCGTAATATCCGAATATTTTGCAGGTTACTATGAACGCGGCGATGAACAGGCTGAATAAAAGACGATATTAAAAAAATCCGATGGAATTTCCATCGGATTTTTTATGCAGATGTTTATCTTGTTTTCTGCAGTTTTATTTCTTTTCAACAACAGGCAGGTTGATATGCTTTATGATTGTCCACATTCTCAGGCCAAAGATAATCACAAGGGCAATAACTGTTGTAACTATTGCAGGCACTGCTGTCTGCAGCATAAAGTAGTAGAATACACTGCCTATCATGGATGCTGTTGCGTAAACTTCTTTTGTAAGGATAACAGGTTTTACGTTAACCATAACATCTCGCAGCAGGCCGCCGCCAACGGCAGTAAGCACGCCCATTGCACAGATGAGAAATGCACCGCTGAAGCCAAGCTGCATTGCAAGGTCCATACCGACAATTGTAAAGATTGCAAGACCGATTGCATCCAGAATGCTTACCATATCCAGAATTTTGTCCTTGTAGAGGGACTGGATAAACTTGTGGTAGATTATAACTGTCAGAAAACCTGTGGCAACAGCCATTGTAACATACACAGGGTTGCGGAACATCATAGGTGGTGTGTTGCCAAGGATAATATCCCTTGTCATACCGCCGCCGCAGGCAGTCATAACCGCCATGCATTCAATGCCAAAAAGGTCAAGGTCGTTGTCTATCGCAACAAGTGCACCTGCAAAAGCAAAGGCAATTGTACCGATTACTTCAAGAATAAATGTCAAGGGAATTTCCTCCGTTTCTGATTTTGCATACCATAAGAGCATAGCATTTCGCATTGCTTTAGTCAATGATTGATTGAATTATATTTATTTTTTTTGCGGAATATGGTAAAGTATTTTCTATAATACGGATTGTTTGGGAGGATTTATGGATACAAAGAAAATCCCTGTAATTATGGACGTGGACACAGGCATTGACGATGCTGTTGCCATTATACTTGCGTTGTCATCACCGCAGCTGGATGTCAGAGGCATAACCGTTGTTGCGGGCAACCAGACACTGGACAAAACACTGCACAACACCCTGTCTGTGGTGGATTATTTTGGCAGGGGAGATGTGCCGGTTGCCGCAGGTGCGGACAGACCGCTGGTCAAGGCACTGTATGCCGACCCTGCAACCCACGGGGAAAGCGGACTTGGCACTGCAAGGCTGCCGCAGCCTGCAATAAAGCCGCACAGCCTTGACGCTGTAAGCTTTCTGCGTGATACCCTGGAAAAATCTGACGAGAAGATAACCCTTGTTCCCGTTGGTCCGCTGACCAATATTGCACTTCTGCTAAGCTGTTACCCTCATGTAAAAGAGAAGATAGAAAGAATTGTTATGATGGGCGGCGGTGCTTTTGAGGGCAATATGAACGCCGTGTGCGAATTTAATATGTTTGTGGACCCCGAAGCAGCACAGATTGTCTTTGACAGCGGCGTGGATATTGTTATGTGCGGTCTGGATGTTACAATGAAAAGCTACACCACAATGGAGGATATCCTGCGGCTTAAAGCCACAGGGACAAAGGCAGGGGATTTCTGTGCCGAGGCCTTTGGAGTGTACTATGACCGATATGTAAACAACAGCCGTCTGCCCGGCTGTGCGGTGCACGATGCGGTGGCGGTTACATATCTGCTGCATCCCGAATGGATAAGGGCAGAGCGTGCAAACGTAAAGCTGGATATTGACGGACGGGAAACATACGGACAGACTGTATGCGATTTCCGCCCCGACCGTGACAAAACTGCCGACAATGCACTGGTATGCCTTGATATCGACAGAGAAAAGTTTGTGGACCTGCTTGTAAAAGCCTGTCAATATTATAAATAGGGAGTTATGTATGAACAAGATACCTTTGATTATAGATACCGACTTTACAAAGGATGATATAATTGCACTTAAAATGCTGGCAGACAGCGGCAGATACGATATAAAAGCCATAACCTGCTACGGCGAATGGTTTGTGGAAACTGTGGCACTGCGTAACGATATGGGGCTGGACTGTCCTGTGTGCTGGGGTGCCATGAAGCCGCTGTTCCGCCCTGAACTTAGCGAAAATATATACGGCAACACCTCTCCCGATATTGCCGAAAGGGTGCGTATTGAGGACAAGGACGAACAGTACCCCTGGGACACAATCTGCACCGAGGCAGAAAAGGCAGAGGGAGCACTGGAAATTGTAACTCTTGGCCCTGTTACAAATATAGCTCTTACGCTGCTGCGTTATCCGCAGATTAAACCGCTTATAAAACGCATTTTCTGTTTTGCGGGCACAGGCGGTGCAGGCAATATTGCCCCTTACAGCGAATACAATGCCTATGCCGACCCCCACGGGCTTAAAATGCTTTTTGACAGCGGCATAGAGGTGGTTATGTGCGGCCTTGATGCTGTGCAGCACTGTGTTATGGACGCAGAGGAAACCGCACAGGTTGTGGCTGCAAATCCGCAGCTTAAGCCGCTGCTGGCATACACCATGTACGAGACGGAAAGAAAGGCAGCAGCACCGTCTGCTGCGGCAGTATGCTGTTATATGCACCCCGACGCAGTCCCCAAAAAAGATTTTTACGTTGCGGTGGAAACCGGAAGTCCGCTGACAATGGGGCAGACTGTGGTTGACCGCCTTGGCAAGTACAAAAGGGCGGCAAATGTAACGGTGGTGACAGCTTCCTGTCCAAAAATATTTAAGGACAGCCTTAAAAGCATCACAATATAAACGCAAAAACAGTGTAATATAAGATATTATAAAAAAGGGAAGTGTAGTTATATGTCAATAAAGACAATAATGTTCGACCTGGACGGCACACTGCTGCCAATGGACCAGGATGTATTTATAAAGGAATATTTCACAGGTCTTGCGGTAAAGCTGGCACCATACGGTTACGAGAGCGAAAAACTGATAAAGGCCATATATAAGGGCGTTTATACAATGCAGACAAACGACGGAAGCTGCACCAATGAAAAAGCCTTCTGGAAGTTTTTTACATCGCTTTACGGCGAAAAGGCGGCAGAGCACGAGCCTGTATTCTATGACTTTTATAAAAATGAATTTCAGCAGGTGGCAAAGTCCTGCGGATACAACCCAAAGGCAAGGGAAGTTATTGACCTGTGCAAGGCAAAGGGACTGCGTGTTATTCTTGCAACAAATCCGCTGTTCCCGTCGGTTGCAACAGAAAGCCGCATGAGATGGGCGGGGCTGGACAAGAGTGATTTTGAATACTTTACAGTGTATGAAAACAGCAGTTACTGCAAGCCAAACCCAAAATACTACTATGAAATTCTGGAAAAGATAGGCGAAAAGGCAGAAAACTGTGCAATGGTGGGCAACGATGTAACCGAGGATATGGTTACAAAGGAACTGGGTATGCAGGTGTTTCTGCTTACAGACGACCTTATCAATAAAAACAATGCGGATATATCGGTTTATCCAAACGGCAGCTTTGACCAGCTTAAAAAATGGATTGAAGAAAACGCATAATAAAATGGCATAATAAAGAGCAAAATAAAAAGCGAATGAATTGGAAAATTCATTCGCTTTTTTATATGTGTTTACAATATGTCTGTAACAGACAGTGCTGTTATTGTTTTTTCTGCTGTGTGCACAGCGGTAAGGTTTGCATCTGCAGGACAGGCTTTAACTGCAAAAGGCAGGGGTGCTTTTGCAGACGGTATCTGCCGTGCGGATATTGCAGGGGTTAATCCTTTTTTTCGTCCCTTACAAATCTTATCTTGCAGATATCTGCACCATAGGCAATTGTGCAGGGCAGTTCCAGATGGCAGCCAAAGCTTTCGGCAATGCCGCGGTCGCCGCACATTGCGTGGTCACACAGCAGCTGTATTTCCTCGTCGCTGCAGCCCTGCTTCTGCCATGCCTTTACAAGCGGGCAGTAGTGAAAGTCGATATCAAGGTTGTCATCGGTGCAGCGTTTTACGTCCATTTCAAATACCCACTGGGCAGGTTTTGTAAAAAGTGTCTTTTTAAGGCCTTTAAGGCTGTCGCCGCCGCCTGCCTTTGCACGAAGGTTTGCACCCTGATACAGACCGCAGCGTCTTATTGCGGCAGGGGCATACTCCTCGGGAGGCAGTCCCTTTTTCTTTGCCTCGTCACACAGCAGATACATCCACAGTGCACGGTGCTCCAGCTGTTCACGGATTGCAACAATCAAAGGATTTTTAATTTTTGCTTCGTTTTTGATATTACTCATAAAATTATACCTCCAAGGGAAAACTGTACTTTAATTCTGACATATACCGCCGGTTTTGTAAAGCAAAATCGCATATTGTATTGCTGTTACCTTATATAGTTAAGCCATACAACGCTGTCTGGGTATTGTCTGACATCTTTCAGCACAAAACTGTTGTATATGCTGTCAGAAAACAGGGGCTTGTCCTCTTTTTCTGCTGCCACAGGTGCAATGACAAGGCTTATTTCGTCAATAAGTCCATCACGCTGAAAAGCCCCGTTTATTATGCTGCCGCCCTCCAGCAGCAGCTTTTCAATGCCGAACAGCCTTTTCAGCTTGGATAAGGCAAGTGTCAGGTCAAGCTCTGCATCGCCTGCAAAGATATAGGAGACGCCGATGCTTTTAAGGTATGCAAGGTATCGGCTGTCCGTTTTTTTGCACAGCACTTCAATGATGTGTGCCCTGTCGTAGCCCGGGTCGCTGTCTTCAATGCAGGCACCTTTCCAGCCAAGGCGGCCTTTGCGGTCAAATGCCACAGCATAAAACCCGTCAGCTTTGTCGGATACAAAGTCAGAGCCGCTGTCGGGCAGTGCCTTGCCGTCCAAAACGTTAAGGTCGGGGGACCATCCGCCCGTAAAGCTGCCCTCCATGGTTACACGGCCGCAGGCAAAGCCATCGGCAGCGTAGTCGCGGTTTATCTGATAGTATACATCAACAGCGGCGGCAGATTCTCTGCGGGACAAAAAATCCCCTGTAACCTTGCCGTCCACAGACTGGGTCATATGGCAGATTATATATGGTCGGTTTTCCTGGGTTTTCATCTTCGGCACCCTCCATCTCTGCGGTGTTTTACAGTTTTATTGTATAAAAAAAGCTCCCTTTTTACAAGGAAGCCTTTGCAGTTTAAGTACAAATTATCTGTTGAGGATAAGCTTTGTCAGTTCAACAGGGTCAATTTTTTCCTTGCCGCGGAATACACGCATATTGCCGGATGCAATTTCGTCGATAAGGATAACTTCGCCGTTGTTGTAGCCAAATTCAAACTTGATATCCCAGAGGTCAAGACCGATGGATTTAAGGTCGTCAGCAACAACCTTTGTAATTTTAAGAGTCTGTTCTTTCATGCTGTTGAACATTTCCTGACTCATAACACCAAGAGCAGCAAGACCTTCGCTTGTTACAAGAGGGTCGCCCTTTGCGTCATTTTTGAATGTGCATTCAACATATCCGCCTTCCAGAGGAGTGCCGTCAGCGATATATTCGCCATATCTGCGGATAAAGCTGCCTGTAGCAACCAGACGACAGATAATTTCAAGGCCATGACCGAACACTGTTGCAGGCAGAACTTCCATCTCTGCTTTTTCAAGGTCAGCAGCAACATAATGTGTTTTGATGCCTGCTTCCTTCAAAAGGTTGAAATAGTAAACGGAAGTTTCAAGGTTTGCTTTGCCGATGCCTTCGATTGTAAGACCTACAGCGTTTTCGCCCGGGTCAAACACGCCGTCTTTACCTGTGCAGTCGTCCTTGAATTTAAGCAGTACATTGCCGTTTTCAAGGCTGTAAACGTCTTTTGTTTTACCTTCGTAAATTTTTTTCATAAAACAATCTCCTCATTTTACAATTTGTATTTAATTTTGACTATAAACAGAACAGGGAAACTTGAATGTGCAGCAAATTTCCCTTTAATAAGTATAACACCCTGAGGTTAAAAATCAATATTACGGATAAAATTTCGGCATTTCATTTTATTGATAGCGGCAATAAGTTTTATTTATTGTTCAAAACTAACATATACAGACCAAACGCTCATACCCGCCGCTGTTCTTGAGAGTTTATTTGTTGTTCAGAGCTGTACATATAAAAGTAATTTGTGAAAAATGTTTTAAAAATTATATAACTTGATTGACAAATTATATAATTGGGTTTACAATTTAGCCAGTAAGGAAGTGATAGAATGAGTAAATCGGTATACAGCATCGTTCTTGACGACGAGGTTATACGAGGTATAGATATAATGGCGGCACAGCAGGGAACAAGCCGTTCCAATATGATAAACAGGCTGCTGGCACAGCATATCAGCCTGCCAACGGCAGAGACAATGCTTATGGAGGTTTACAACTCCATAAACGAGGTTATGAACCAGCATTCCTCTCTGGCACTGCAGCTGCTTGGCAACGGAAATATGATAAATCTGCGTTCGGCTTTGCAATACAAGTACAACCCAAGTGTAAAGTATTCGGTGGAGCTTTTTGAAAAGGGCGGCTATAACGGACAGCTTAAAATCTCCATGCGCAGCCAGAATGCATCGCTTATAGCAATTATGGACAGCTTTTTTGCCCTGTGGGCACAGCTGGAAATGCAGTACTGCAACCTTTCAATAGAGGAGTTTTCCTTTGAAAACGGACGTTATGTCCGTCTGCTGCGTAAGGACGGCAGCGAAAACTTTAACCAATACGGCAAAAAAATTGCTTTGTATGTGGATTTGCTGGACCGCTGCATGAAGGAGTATTTCAGCAATATAACAGTTTCTTCAGCTGCGGCTTCAAACAGTACGGTACAGAAATACCTTGCAGAAATTTCTGCAGATATGGTTAGAATATAGGAGGGACAATATGAATACAAACAGACTTACACAAAAATCAATGGAAGCTGTTCAGAATGCACAGAGCATTGCGGTGGAGTATTCAAACCAGACTCTTCAGCCTGAACATCTGCTCTGCAGCCTGCTCAGCCAGCAGGACAGCCTCAATGCCCAGCTGTTTACAAAGATGGGCGTGGACACAGACAGCTTTATACAGAATGTAACAAACATTATTGCACAGCTGCCAAAGGTTACCACCAGCAGGGAGGCCGACAAGGTGTATATTTCATCCCAGCTGGATGCGGCACTTAACAGTGCCGAACAGACAGCACAGCAGATGAAGGACGAATATATTTCGGTGGAACATCTTGCCCTTGGTCTTATCGATACAGCAAGCGGAAAGCTTAAGGAACTGTTCCGTATGTTTTCCATCGACCGCAACGGCTTTCTCAAAGCTTTGCAGGCGGTAAGGGGCAACACAAGGGTTACTACAGACAACCCCGAAAGCACCTACGATGCTCTGGCAAAATATGGTCAGGACCTTGTGGCACTGGCAAAGGCACAGAAGCTGGACCCGGTTATCGGCCGTGACAGCGAAATAAGAAATGTGGTAAGAATTCTTTCCCGCAAAACCAAGAACAACCCAGTGCTTATAGGCGAGCCGGGTGTGGGCAAAACCGCTATTGCCGAGGGGCTGGCACTGCGTATTGTGCGTGGGGATGTGCCTGTAAACCTGCGTGACAGAAAGATTTTCAGTCTGGATATGGGTGCACTTGTGGCAGGTGCAAAATACCGCGGCGAGTTTGAGGAAAGACTTAAAAGTGTGCTTAACGAGGTTAAAAAGAGCGAGGGGGAAATTATCCTCTTTATCGACGAACTGCACACCATTGTGGGGGCAGGCAAAACCGATGGTGCCATGGATGCAGGCAACCTGCTTAAGCCTATGCTTGCAAGGGGCGAATTGCACTGTATAGGTGCAACAACCCTTGATGAATACAGAAAATATATCGAAAAAGACCCTGCACTTGAAAGACGTTTTCAGCCTGTTATGGTGGATGAGCCTACTGTGGAGGACACAATCTCCATTCTCCGAGGAATCAAGGAGAGGTACGAGGTTTTCCACGGGGTAAAAATACACGACAGTGCACTTGTTGCGGCGGCAACGCTTTCCAACAGGTATATATCCGACAGATTCCTGCCCGACAAGGCAATAGACCTTGTGGACGAGGCCTGTGCAATGATAAGAACCGAGATGGATTCCTCCCCTGCAGAGATGGATGATTTGCAGCGAAAGATTATGCAGCTGGAGATAGAGGAGGCTGCCCTTAAGCACGAAACCGACAACCTCTCAAAGGAACGCCTTGAAGTTATCCGCAGGGAGATTGCCGAAATGCGGGACGAATATTCCGTGATGAAGGCAAAGTGGGAGAACGAAAAGAACTCCATTGCAAAGGTGCAGAAGCTGCGTGAGGATATTGAGCAGGTAAATGCACAGATTGAAAAGGCAGAGAGGGAATACGACCTTAACAAGGCTGCAGAGCTTAAGTACGGCAGACTGCCCGAACTGCAGAAACAGCTTGCCGAGCAGGAAAAGATTGCCGAGGACGCAAAGGAAGCATCTCTTTTGCGTGACAAGGTAAGCGAGGAGGAAATTGCAAAGATTATCTCCCGCTGGACAGGGATACCTGTTGCAAAGCTGGTTGAGGGCGAAAGGGAAAAGCTGCTGCATCTTGACGATATACTGCACAGACGTGTGGTCGGTCAGGAGGAGGCGGTTACAAAGGTAAGCGAGGCCATCCTCCGCTCCCGTGCAGGCATAAGGGACGAAAACAAGCCTATAGGCTCTTTCCTGTTCCTTGGTCCTACAGGTGTGGGCAAGACCGAGCTGGCAAAGGCCCTTGCCGAAAGCCTTTTTGATGACGAAAAGAACATTGTCCGCATAGATATGACCGAATATATGGAAAAATACTCGGTAAGCCGCCTTATCGGTGCGCCTCCGGGTTATGTGGGCTACGAGGAAGGCGGTCAGCTTACCGAGGCTGTACGCAGAAAGCCGTACTCCGTTGTACTGTTTGACGAGGTGGAAAAGGCACATCCCGATGTGTTCAATGTGCTGCTGCAGGTTCTGGACGACGGCAGAATAACCGACAGTCAGGGCAGAACGGTGGACTTTAAGAACACCATAATCATCCTTACCTCCAACATCGGTTCCTCTTATATCCTTGAGGGCATCGAAAATGGCGAAATAAGCCAGCAGGCAAAGGACAGCGTAAATGCTCTGCTCAAATCCTCTTTCCGCCCTGAATTTCTCAACCGTCTGGATGAAATTGTATTCTACAAGCCGCTGAGCAAAGCAGAGATAGGCGGAGTTGTTGACCTGCTGCTTGAAAACCTTAAAAACAGACTGGCAGACCGTCAGCTTGGCATTGTGGTTACAGATGCGGCAAAACAGTTTATAATCGACAACGGATATGACGAAATTTACGGTGCACGTCCGCTTAAACGCTTTATCCAGCAGAAGGTGGAAACACTGGTGGCAAAACAGATTATTGCAAAGGACCCTAAAGGCGGCACGGTATTTACCGTGGACAGCGACGGCACACAGCTTGTGCTGGAATAGGCACAGCGTAAAAACTGCGTGTGCAGATACAATACAAACACAAAAATCCTCCCGATACCTGCAGCAGGTATCGGGAGGATATCTTTATATATGTAATTTATATTATATACATTATTTACTTAATTTACTTAATAACAGCAGCGGTAAAGCTTATTTCCACAAGAAATGCAGGGGAGGCAAGTGCTGCTTCCACACAAAGTCTTGCAGGCTCGTTGTCCTGACTTACCCATGCATCCCAAACGCTGTTCATCTCCTTGAACATATTTATGTCCTTAAGATAAATCTGTGCGGAGAGGATGTGGTGTTTGTCGCTGCCGTATTTTTCCAGCAGTGCTTCGGTTTTCTCCAGAATTTCTCTTGTCTGCTGTTTTACATCTCCTGCAGGGTTGGAGCAAAGCTGCCCTGTAAGATACAAAACACCATTGTGTTCCACAACATTGGAATATCTGCCGTTGCTTTCAAAGCGTCTGATTGCCATTATAACCTCCGTGTTAATTTATATATTGGTATTAATCGCAGCCGATTAATATAAGTCAAGATCATTTTCCTGTTCAAAGGTGATGTATTCTTCCTTGTTTTTATTGAGATAAAGGCTTGCCGCAGCACCGAATGCAAGGAATGCAAGAGCAAGTTTTACCAGTAATCCTAAAAGTTTCATAATTACCTCCGTTTCAGCCTTAAGCTGTGTTTGTTGTGTTGTAAGACGGATTGTTGTGCTGTAAATGTGTTGTGGCACTGCTGTGCAGAAGGCTGTGGTTATCAGTAGCTGAGAACAACAAATTCCTGCATATATTCCCCTTTGTCTACAAGGCGGTTGCAGGGGTCAGGGAAAAGGCAGGCATAGTCTTCTCTGCCGCAGAAAAGCTTGTAAAGATTTAAGACGATAATGCTTTTTTCTGCCAGAGCGGTGCCGAAGTATTCTCTGATAAAATCTGCGGACAGTGTAAGCTCGCCGCACCAGTAATAGCCCTGCTGGTCATTGGATGTAAAGGAACGGTATGCTATACCGCTGTGGGATATATCGCCTGCACTTTCTGTCTGCGGGTTTATCAGCTTTGCCTCAGAGATGCCATCAATGCCAAAATCCAGTGCTATAAAATCTGTCTGTTTTTCGGGGTTAAGGTTAAAGCAGAGCTGCAAATCCTTTTTGCCCGCAGCCTCACTGTCAAAACAGAAGGTGCAGATTTTTAAATTTCCGTTTTCCACATACTGCTTGAGATAGCAGAAAACCATACAGTTTTCGTCATCGGTGTAATAGTTGGTCAGCTTGAATGCACTCTGTGCGTCCCAGTCGATTTTGTTGGGGGAAGTGTAGATTATCTTCTGCAATTTTTACCTCTTGTGCCTTTTCTGCTGTATTGTTGGATAAAAATTACTGTTTTATACCCAACACAGAAATTATCTTTATATATAATATACCATATAATTTTATATTTCACAAACGGCAATGGTATTTTTTACAAAATTTTAACAGCTTTTTGCCTGTTTTGAGTGCATATTTGGCAAATTGCCAAAATTGACTAAATTTAGATATAAAAAATACATATATTTAGGAAAAAAGGGGTATTTGGTATTGAATTTTATTAACAAATTTGTTACAATTACAAATTGAAATAATAGGCTTTATTTTTAAAGGCTTTGAATGGAGGATTATATAGTGGCAGTATTTAAAAAACTGGTTCGCAGTGCTTGTGGCGCACATGTTCCACACAACAAGAACACTGAGAACTTAGAAACTGTAAAAATGCCGGTTCCTGCTAAAGTTCGTATCCCTATGAGCATGCACATTGGTGCTCCAGCTAAAATGGTTGTTAAAAAAGGCGACGAAGTTAAAGTAGGTACAGTACTTGGTGAAGCAGGCGGCTTCATTTCCGCACCTGTTCACTCTTCTGTTTCCGGTAAAGTTGTTGGCACAGAAGAAATTCTTTTGCCAAACGGCAACAAAACACAGGCTGTTGTTATTGAAACAGATGGCGAACAGACAGTTTGCGAATGTGTTAAAGCTCCTGAAGTTACAGACCACGCAAGCTTTGTTGCAGCTATCAAAGCTTCCGGTCTTGTAGGTCTTGGCGGCGCAGGCTTCCCAGCAGGCGTTAAACTTGCACCACAGAACCTCAGCGAAGTTGACACACTCTGCATCAACGCAGCAGAATGTGAACCTTACATCACAGCAGACTATCGTGAAATGATGGAATGCGGCGAAGATGTAATCGAAGGCGCTAAACTTGTTAAAAAATACCTTGAACTTTCCAAAGTTATCATCGGTATCGAAAAGAACAAACCAGCAGCTATCGCTAAAATGAAAGAACTCTGCAAAGGTCTTGAAGGCTTCACAGTATGTGAACTTCCAAGCGTTTACCCACAGGGTGCAGAAAAAGTTCTTATTGAATCCGCTACAGGCAGAGAAGTACCACAGGGTGCACTTCCAAGTGCAGCAGGCTGCATCGTTATGAACGTTGCTTCCGTTGGTTTCGTTGCAAGATACATCAAAACAGGTATGCCTCTTGTAACAAAACGCCTTACAGTTGACGGTGACGCAGTTGCAGAACCTAAAAACGTTGAAGTAGTTATCGGTACATCCACAAAAGAAATTATCGAATTCTGCGGCGGTTATAAAGCAGAAGCAGGCAAAATCATCTCCGGCGGCCCAATGATGGGTGCTGCAGTTATGAATGATGAACTGCCAGTTATGAAACAGAACAATGCTATTCTCGTATTCGGCAAAGAAGCTGCAGTGCTTCCAAAAGCATCTGCATGTATCCGTTGCGGCAGATGTGTAGAAGCTTGCCCAATGGGTCTTTCCCCAGTTGAAATTGCATTGGCTCTCAACAGCAAAGATGCTGAAGAAATTAAAGCTCATTCCATCGACCTGTGTATGGCTTGCGGCAGCTGTTCCTTTGTATGTCCAGCAAAACGCCCTGTAGCACAGACAATGAGCGAAGCAAAAGATTTTGTAAGAAAGGCGGCAAAATAATATGAAATTGTTTGTATCATCCGCACCTCATATTACAGGTAAAGATTCAAGCCGCTCTATTATGCTTGATGTTATCATTGCTATGGTGCCTGCAATCATTGCTTCCGGCGTGATTTTCGGCCTCAGAGCAGTTGCTCTTACAGCTGTAACAGCAGCAGCTTGTGTTATTTTTGAATGGCTCTGGAACAAAGCTATGAAAAAAGAACAGACAATCGGCGACCTGTCTGCTGTAGTTACAGGTATCCTGCTTGCATTCAACATGCCAAGCACAATGCCATTCTGGATGGCAGTTGTTGGTGCTGCATTTGCTATTCTTTTGGTAAAACAGCTTTTCGGTGGTATCGGTTACAACTTTGCTAACCCAGCTATCACAGCTCGTATCATCCTTGCAACAAGCTTTGCAGGTGCTATGACAAACTTTGTATATCCAGCAACAACATGCGATGCTATCGCTTCCGCAACACCACTTGCTGCTAATGCAGCAGGCGCATTTGCAGAAGGCGGTGCTCCATACCTTACACTCTTCCTTGGTACACACGGCGGTGTTCTTGGCGAAACAAGTGCTCTTGCACTTCTCATCGGTTTTGCATACCTCCTTATCAAGAAAGTTATCAGCCCTGCAATCCCTGTTACATACGTTGCAACAGTTGCAGTTCTCGCAGTAGTATTCGGTCAGGACCCACTTTTCCACGTTCTTGGCGGCGGTCTCCTCCTCGGTGCTATCTTCATGGCTACAGACTACGTAACAAGCCCTTACACACTTAAAGGCAAAATCGTATTCGGTATCGGTCTTGGTCTTATCACAATGATGATTCGTGTGTTCGGTACAATGGCAGAAGGCGTTTCCTACGCAATCCTTCTTATGAACCTCTTTGTTCCTTACATCAATCAGCTCACAAGACAGAAACCTCTTGGTGCTCCTAAAAAAGTAAAGGAGGCTAAATAATTATGAAAAAGAATTCTACATGGAATGACTTGCTCAAACCTGTTGTGGTTCTGACAGTAATCTGTATCGTTGTTTCTGCAGCTTTGGCAGCAGTTAACGGTGTTACAGCTCCAATCATTGCAGAAGCAGCAGCTAAAGCAGCTGACGCAAACAGAATTGAACTCCTTCCAGAAGCTGACGGCTTTGAAGCTATCGAAGTTGAAGTTGAAGGCGTAACAGAAATGCACAAAGCAACAAACGGTGTTGGTTATGTAATTTCTGCACAGGGCAATGGTTACGGCGGTAACGGCTCTGTTAAACTTATGATTGCTTATGACAACGAAGGCAACATCACAAACATCAAAGTTGTTGACTGCAGCGGCGAAACACCAGGTATCGGTGATAAAATCGTTAAA
The DNA here is from genome assembly GCA_017435045.1 of Oscillospiraceae bacterium. Taxonomy (GTDB): domain Bacteria; phylum Bacillota; class Clostridia; order Oscillospirales; family Ruminococcaceae; genus RGIG3102. Next base: position 6,948 of record JAFSFT010000052.1, on the reverse strand, counting down.
GAAGCTTGGTTTGCAGAACAGTTTATCGGCCTTAACGGCGAAGCTAAAAAAGGCGAAAATGTTGATGCAATTTCTGGTACAACAATTTCTTCCGGTGCATTTATCAATGCTGTTAACTCCGCATACAAAGCATTCAGCGAAAAAGCTCTTGGCGTTGTTATTGTTGAACTTACTTTTGAAGAAGAAGTTGCACAGTACTTCGGCAATATGGTTGCAACAGAAGTTAGTCACGAAGATGTTCTTGAAGCATATACATCCGATAAAGGCCTTGTTCTTGTAACAGAAGGCAAAGGTAACGGTATCATCGGTGATGAACACCAGTCCGGTCTTATGCTCAAAGCTTACACATCCTTCGATGAAAACGGCGTTATCACAGGTGTTATGTTTGACACATCCAGTGAAACACCAGGTCTCGGCGACAAAATCGCAGAAGCAGACTTCATCAACAAATTTATCGGCGCAACAGATGACAGCGGTGCAGACATCATTGCAAACTGCACATACTCCTCTAAAGGCGCTAAACAGGCAGTAAACAAAGCAGCTGCAGCTTTTGCAGCAATCAATGGTTAAGGAGGATTAAGTAATGGAAAAGAAAAATAACAAACTTTCTCTCATAACCAATGGTTTCCTTAAAGAAAACCCAGTTCTCAAACTTGTTTTGGGTACTTGTCCAACACTTGCAGTTACATCTTCTGCATTTAACGGCTTTGGTATGGGTGTTGCAGCAACATTTGTTCTTATCTGTTCAAACGTTGTAATCTCTGCTCTCAGAAAAACTATTCCTGATAAAGTTCGTATTCCTGCATTTATCACAGTTATCGCAGGTTTCGTTACAATCGTACAGATGCTTGTAAAAGCATTCTTGCCAGCATTGGACACAGCTCTTGGCGTGTTCCTTCCACTTATCGTTGTTAACTGTGTTATCCTTGGTCGTGCAGAAGCATTCGCTTCCAAAAACCCAGTTTTTGATTCCGCACTTGACGGCGTAGGTATGGGTCTTGGCTTTACACTTACACTTACACTTATGGGTATCTTCAGAGAAGCTCTCGGTGCAGGTTCCGTATTCGGTTTTGCAGTACCATTCTTCTCCGCTAACCCAATCGGTTTCTTTACATCCGCAGCAGGCGGCTTCTTCACATTCGGTCTCTTTATGGCTCTTGCAGTTAAACTTGAAATTGCTCAGATGCCAAAAGACGGCTGTGGTGCTGGTTGCATCGGCTGTAAAATGGCTTGTGCCAACGCAAAAAATGAAGGAGGTAACGCATAATGGATGCAATGAGATTAGGTGCTATATTCTTCAGCATGGTGTTGGTTAACAACTATGTTCTCGTTAAATTCTTGGGTATCTGCCCATTCCTTGGTGTTTCCAAGAAACTTGACTCTTCTGTTGGTATGTCCGCAGCTGTTATCTTCGTTATGATTATGGCAACAGCTGTTACATGGCCTATCGACACATACATTCTTCAGGCAAACGACCTTACTTACCTCAGAACAATCACATTTATCCTTGTTATTGCTTCCTTGGTACAGCTGGTTGAAATCATTCTCAAAAAATACATTCCAGGTCTTTACAACTCCCTCGGTGTTTACCTCCCACTTATCACAACAAACTGTGCTATCCTCGGTGTTGCATTGCTCAACGTTGAATCCGGTTACAACTTTGTTGAAAGTATAATTGGTTCCCTTGGTGCAGGTGTTGGCTTTATGCTTGCTATGGTTATCTTTACAGGCGTTAGAAGCAGAGTTGATCAGGCTAAACCACCTAAATGCTTTGAAGGCTTGCCACTTACATTGGTAGCAGCTGCTCTTGTAGCTCTTTCCTTTACAGGTTTCGGCGGCATCGTAGAAAGCATCTTTGGTGCAATTTAAGGAGGGGTAACTATGGATATTTTAACAACTGTTATTATCGTTGCTGCTATCGGTATTATTGCATCAGTAGTTCTCGTAGTTGCTGCTAAAGTTATGTACGTTTACGAAGACGAAAGAATCGGCCTTGTTGCTGGTTGTCTTCCAGGCGCAAACTGTGGTGGTTGCGGCTTTGCAGGTTGTTCTGACTATGCAAAAGCAATCGTTGAAAAAGGCGCAGAACTTAACAAATGTGCTCCAGGCGGTGCAGATTGTGTAGCAGCTATCGCTAAAGTTATGGGTGTTTCTGCTTCTGCAGGTGCAGCTAAAAAAGCTGTAGTTAAATGTCAGGGTCACACATGCAACACAGGTACAAAATTTGACTACCAGGGTGTTACAACTTGTTCCGCTGCAGCAAAAATGTTCGGCGGTCCTGGCGACTGTGCTTACGGCTGTCTCGGCCTTGGCGACTGTGCAAGCGTTTGCCCATTCGGTGCAATCCAGGTTGTTGACGGTGTTGCAAGAGTAATCAACGAAAAATGTACAGGCTGCGGCGCTTGCGCTAAAGTTTGTCCAAAATTCGTTATCGAAATCGTTGAAGACGATGTTAAACCAATGGTTCTCTGTAACAACAAAGACAAAGGTGCAGACACAAGAAAAGCATGTAAAGTTGGCTGTATCGGCTGTAAGAAATGTGAAAAAGCTTGCCCAATTGAAACAGCAAAAACAAAAGCTGTTACAGTTAACGGCTTCCTTGCAGACATCGATCAGGATCTCTGTATCGGCTGTATGCAGTGTGCTGAAGCTTGCCCGGTTGGTGCAATCGACATTCCAAACTGCAGATAATTACTTAACGGTAATATAAATGTAAATAATTACAGGCCCGGATTTTCCGGGTCTGTTTTTTTGCGTATTTAAAGAGAAAACAAAGATATTGTTTTATATATGATTTTATGGTTTAATAGATAAAGGTTATTTCATTATTATATGTTTTATATATAAGGAGGCAATATGGCAAACGCAAAGGATATCTACAATTATCTCAACGATATAATGCCTTTTGACACACAGGAAAAATGGGATAACAGCGGCCTGCTTGTAAACTGCGGCAACAGCTGTAAAAAGGTTCTGTGCTGTCTTGATGTTACAAAGGCTGCGGTGGATAAGGCAATAGCGGAAAACTGTCAGCTTATTGTTTCTCATCATCCCGTTATCTTTTCGGCAATAAAAAGTCTGGACTGCGACAGTATACTGGTAAAGCTTATACAGAACAATATCAGCGTTATATCCGCTCACACAAACTTTGACAAATATCAGTTTGGTACATCCTACCGCCTTGCACAGTTCTGCGGCGTAAAGGGAAACGGAGAACTGCTGGAGCTCGGCCTTGCAGTTGCACTGGAAGAAGCGGAAGTTTTCAACAGTTTTGTTGAAAAAATTAAACACAATGTAAAAATACCGCTGCAGTATACAAAAGGTAAAGAATGTGTAAACCGAGTGTTTGTTATTGCAGGCAGTGGCAAGGGCATGACAGAGGAGATTATGGCTGCAGGCTGCGACTGTGTGATAACAGGGGAGAGCAGCTATCACGATATGCTGGACCTTAAGGAGCTGGGCATAAGCTGCATCTGTCTTGGTCATGACGAATCGGAAAAAATTTCCGTGGATACACTTGCAAAGCTTATCAATGATAAGTTTGGTTCGGTAAAAGCAATTTCCTATATTGAAGAAGGTCTTGTAAAATACATTTAATATAAATAAACAGGTTTGAAAATTCTGTGGTACAGTGTTGTGAAATTCGGGACAAATTTTACGGATAAAATGATGCTGTGAATATCAGTGTGATGAAAACCTGTTGCGGAGGGAAATAAATGGCATTGGATGCTATCACCCTTGCGCTGCTGGCAAAGGAACTGGACAGCGAGCTTCAGGGTGCAAGAATAGATAAAATACATCAGCCGTCCAAGGACGAGATTGTTATGCATATGCGTAAGAGGGACGGCAACATCAAGCTGCTTATCTCTGCACGAAGCGGCTCGGCAAGGGTGTGTCTTACAAAGGAAAGTTTTGAAAACCCACAGGTGCCGCCAAGCTTCTGTATGCTTATGAGAAAATATTTTGCAGGTGCAAAATTTGTGGCGGCAAACAGCATAAAGGGCGAAAGAATTATTATGCTGTCCTTTACAGCCACAAGCGAGATGGGGGATACCGTAGAGCTTGACCTTGCGGTGGAACTGATGGGCCGCTATGCAAATATCGTTGCCATCAACCATCAGGGCAAGGTTATTGATGCTATGAAACGTGTGGATGCAGACGCATCAAGTGTGCGTCAGCTGCTGCCAGGGTTAACATATAAACTGCCGCCAAACAGAGACAATCCGCATCTGATAGAAGAAACACAGCAGGTACTGGACAAGGTTTTTGCCTTTGATGCACCTCTGAACACCGCTTTTATGAAAAACACCCTCGGCATCGGTCCTGTAATTGCAAGGGAAATTGCCTACAGGGCGTTGGGAGACAGGGATGTCTATGCTGCATACCTTGGTGATGAACAGAAACAGGCGGTTGAAAAAGCTGTAGGCGAGGTTGTGGCATATTACGGCAACCCGCAGTACACAACGGTGTATGACGAAAGCGGCAAGCCAAGCGAGTTCAGCTTTATGCCGCTGCTGCAGTACGGTCAGCTGCCCACAAAAGGTTACGACAGCCTTAACACTCTGCTGGATGAGTATTATGCACAGAAGGACAAGGCGGAAAGACTGCGTCAGAAAGGCAAGGACCTCTATCGCCTTACACAGACTCTTACAGAGCGTACACAGCGAAAGCAGGTTGCACGAAAAGAGGAGCTGGAGGAAAGCCGTGACAGCGAAAAATACAAAATCTACGGCGAACTGCTCACAGCAAATCTCTGGCAGCTTGAAAAGGGCATGAAGAATATAAAGGTACTCAACTACTACACCAATGAGGAAATCACAATTCCGCTGGATGTAAAGCTTAACGGCAACCAGAACGCACAGAAATATTATAAGGAATATAAAAAGCGTCAGACTGCTGTAAAGATGCTGACCGAGCTGATAAAGCAGGGCGAGATTGAACTGGAATATCTCAAGTCCATCAATTATGCGGTTCAGGAGGCACAGAGCGAGGCAGAACTTATGGCAATCCGCAGCGAGCTTCACGATGCAGGCTACATCAAGTATTACAAGCAGCGTGACAAAAAGCAGAAACCGCAGGATTTTATAAAGTACGAATCCTCTGACGGGTTCCTTATCTGTGTGGGCAGAAACAATCTGCAGAACGATAAGCTGACAATGAAAACCGCCCGCGGCAAGGATATGTGGTTCCACACCAAAAAAGCTCCTGGCAGCCATGTAGTTGTAATCAGCGAGGGTGCGGACATTCCGCTTAAAACCCAGAACGAAGCTGCAATGCTTGCGGTGCACCATTCCAGCCTTAAGGACTCAGCAAGGGTGGAGATAGACTACACCTTTGTAAAGAATATCAAAAAGACAAATGACTTAAAGCCCGGTATGGTTATATACGACACCTATGAAAGTGCTGTTATCACTCCTGATATGGAGGTCATAAACAGCCTTAAGAAGTTGAATTAAGCAGATTGAAAAAATCACCTGAAAAGTATATTTTCGGGTGATTTTGCTGTTTTTGGATGTTATTGTATATGATTTATACATATTAATTACAATATGTATAAACAGCGATACGAATGATGATATTTTTTGTGTATTATAACAAAATTAATTTTTTTTATTGTAACTATTGACAAATTACATACTTTCTGATAATATATTTAAGGTTTGAGAAAACAAACCATGTGTGGAAACAGAAAACCCATCTTGTGTACAAGTTGCACAAAAAGAAAACCGAAAGTTCTACATGATTTATTATGATGTACGAAGTTTACAAAATGTTGCAAAAATACTTGTAATATAAGTGAATGTAGTGTATCATAATTAGGCGACTGCAAAGATTATGCGTTGACGCGGGAGGTTGCCACAGAAACCTGTGGGTTTTTCCGCCGAGTATGTCCGATCTTTGAACCGGGCGACAAAATATTGAATGCAAAGGGTGTATGACCTTGAGAAAGGTCCACTGGCCGTAACTTTGTGATAAAAGCCTTAAGGGGCTATATCCGGGAAAAACTGCTTGGCGGTTTACCGGTTTTTATCATGGAAAGATGCGAAACACCCGGCACGATGTTCAATAAATTGTTTACCGCCGCTAAGAAAACAAACACAAAATTTTACAGGAGGCGTTAAAAAATGGCAGTCAAAGAAAAAATCAGAGTAAGACTTAAGAGTTACGATCATCAGTTGATTGACGCAGCAGCAGAAAAAATTGTTGAAACAGCAAAGAGAACAGGTTCCAGAGTTTCCGGTCCTATTCCACTTCCAACAGACAAAGAAGTTGTGACAATCCTCAGAGCAGTTCACAAATATAAAGATTCCCGTGAACAGTTTGAATATCGTACACACAAAAGACTTATCGACATTTTGAAACCAAGCAACAAAACTGTTGAAGCTCTCACAAGCTTGCAGTTGCCAGCTGGCGTAGAAATTGAAATCAAACTCTAATATATAATATTCATTATAATAGAGTTCGAAAAAAGCAATCCATTCAGTTGGAGTCATGTTGGCGAAGGCCAACCAATAACCTAACAGGAGAAAAGATTAAAATGAACAAAGGTATTATCGGTAAAAAAATCGGTATGACACAGCTGTTCGATGAAAAAGGTATGGTTGTACCAGTAACAATCATCGAAGCAGGTCCATGTGTTGTAGTACAGAAAAAAACAGTTGAAAATGATGGTTACCAGGCAGTTCAGCTTGGTTACGGCGAAGTAAAACTCAGCCGTCTTTCCAAACCAGCTAAAGGTCACTTCGACAAAGCAGGCGTTGCTCCAAAGAAAACATTGAGAGAATTCCGCTTCGAAAACATTGACGAAATCAATGTTGGCGATATCATCAAAGCAGACACATTTGCAGTAGGCGATATCATCGACGTAACAGGCACAAGCAAAGGTAAAGGCTTTGCAGGTACAGTTAAACGCTTTAACAACAAAACTCTTAAAGCTACACACGGTAC
>JAFSFT010000051.1 GCA_017435045.1 Oscillospiraceae bacterium | reverse complement strand
AGCAGCCTGTAAATGATATGCGGTTGGCGGACTATTCAGTACCTCTTGAGAGGTCCAGCCAGTATTATGCCCTTCTAGGGCTTGTGCAAACCACGCGTTTAACGCGTGGTTTTGATTTGAAATATTTACATATTAAGCATAGCCAATGCAACCATTATCATACCCAGTGCAGTGCCCTGACGTTTTGTAAGTTTTTCCTTGAACAGCAGCAGACCTGCGAGGGTAACAATTACGATACAGCCAACGCTGAAGGTAGGGAACACAACAACTGCAGGGATTGTGTTGAGGGCTATAAGTACAAATTTGCTGGAGTAGTAGTTCGGTATGCCGATGATAATGCCGAAGAAAATTTCCCAAAGGCCGATTTTCTGCTTTTTATATGCGGTAACACCAAGGCAGAGGGTGCAGGCAACAAGGAAGATGAAGAACAGGAAACCTTCGGTAAGGTCGGTGCTGCCCCATTCCTCGTGGCATTTGCTCATCACATCGCCTATGCCTGCAAGCACAAGCAGTGCAATCAGCAGACCTATTTTAAGCTGGGATTTTCCGTCGGACTTTTTGCCGCTGTTGATAAGGATAATTGCGGCGATAGCAAGACAGAAGCCGATAATCTGCAGAATTTCAGGTCTTTCGTGGAAGATTACAACGGAAGAAATTGTCGGCACCAGCAGGCCAAGCTTCATAAATGTGGCAGGCAGTACCACGCCGTTGGTTTTTATGTTGTACTGCAGCAGCAGAAAACTGCCAAGGTATGCAAAACCGCCGATAATGCCAAGGATAACGGCAATGCCGAGACTTGGGTGAGGAGTGAACACCTTTAAAGCACCTGCATCGAAGAATGCCACAACGGTGCAGCACACATAGTTCATTGCAAGGGTTGCGGTGTCGCCTTTAACATATTTTTCGCTTATTCGCAGCAGAATGGAAAGCATACTGCTGAAAAGAATACCAATTATAAGATAAATCATAATTAAACCCCGTAATAATATTTGATAAACAGTTTATATATTAAGCATCACAATGGCGGACATTATCATGCCAAGGGATAAAAACTGTCTTTTGGAAAGCTTTTCTCCAAAAAAGAAAATTCCGGCAACGGCAACGACAAAAATACAGCCAACGCTGAAGGTTGGAAATACAATCATTGCGTCCATATGCGAAAGTGCGCGGAGAACAAGGCTGGAGGAAAAAAAGTTTGGCACGCCCATAATAACACCAAGCAATATTTCCTTTTTGCCGATATGCTGCTTGTAATAAAGCATTACAAGCCAGCACAGTGCAGCTGCGGTTATAAATGTGGTAATCAGATAATGGTTGCTAAGTTGCGGCGGGCAGGTTTCTTCGTAAAGCTTGCTCATAGTATCGCCAAGACCGGTGGAAATCATAAGAAGAATAAGCCCAAGTATAAAGTTTGCTTTTGTGCCTGAAGTTTTTTCACTGTTGATAAGGATAATTGCGGCAATGGCAACTGCAAAACCTGTAAGCTGTATCATATCGGGTCTTTCACCGAAAAATACAATAGAGCATCCTGTGGAAACAAGCAGGCTTAGTTTGTTAAAAGTGGATGGCAGCACCACACCATTTTTTGTAATGTTTAATTGCAGCATTACAAAGCCTGCAAGGTAAAAGGCACCGCCCATAAAACCGCAAAGCAGTGTTTTGTCCAGTCCTGCCACGTTTACGGCAAACCCGCCGGGGCCTATGGAAAAAGCTGTGATTACGGCACATACGATATAGTTTACAACAAGAATGGCTATGTTGTTGCTTGTGTATTTTTCACTTACACGCATAAGTATGCTCAGTGTGCTGCTGAACAGTATTGCTGTTATCAGAAAAAGCATATAAAACCCCGTTTGTCTGTATTAAAAAGCAGGGGCGAACTGTGTTCGCCCGCTTTGTTTTTGATTTTGTTCACACCGCCAGAGGCTGTCTGCCAACTGCGGAATTTTGCAATATACGGTGATTATACGTTGAAACGGAACAGTGTAACGTCGCCGTCTTTCATAACGTATTCTTTGCCTTCGCTGCGAACAAGGCCTTTTTCTTTTGCAGCAACCATTGTGCCGCAAGCCATAAGGTCATCGTAAGCGATAATTTCGGCACGGATAAAGCCTCGTTCAAAGTCAGAGTGAATTTTGCCTGCAGCCTGCGGTGCTTTTGTGCCTTTTGTAATTGTCCATGCACGCACTTCTTCAGGACCAGCTGTCAGGTAGCTGATAAGACCAAGGAGAGCATAGCTTTCTTTGATAAGATTGTCCAGGCCGCTTGTTGTAAGACCAAATTCTGCAAGAAATTCTCTCTTTTCATCCTTGTCCATGTCTGCAACATCTTCTTCGATTTTAGCACAGATTGGCATACAGCCGCTCTTATCAGCTTTTGCTTTTTCAGCAACAAGAGGGTAGTAGGTGTTGTTTTCAATGCCGTCCATAACATCTTCTTCGCTGAGATTGCATGCATAGATAACAGGTTTTGCGGAAAGGAGAGGCATTTCGTAGAACCATTCCTTTTCGTTGTCGCTCAAAAGCTCAAAACCACGTGCGTTTTTGCCTTCACCAAGCCATTCTGCCAGTCTTTCAAGCATTTCAAGGCAGTCTCCAAGCTTTTTGTCGCCTTTCATAGCTTTCTTTGTTCTGTCGATTCTTCTTTCAACAATTTCAAGGTCGGAGAGAACAAGCTCAAGGTCGATTGTTTCGATATCTCTGATAGGGTCAACACTGCCTTCAACATGGATGATATCTGTAGAGTCAAAGCAGCGCACCATATGGATGATAGCATCAACCTCGCGGATATGGCTAAGGAACTTGTTGCCAAGACCTTCGCCGTGGCTTGCACCTTTTACAAGACCTGCAATGTCAACAAACTCAATGATAGCAGGTGTGTATTTTTTAGGGTTGTACATTTCTGCAAGCTTGTCCAGCCTTTCGTCAGGTACAGCAACCACGCCAACGTTTGGCTCAATTGTGCAGAAAGGAAAGTTTGCACTGGCAGCACCAGCATTTGTGATAGCATTGAAAAGTGTGCTCTTGCCAACGTTTGGCAAGCCAACAATACCTAATTTCATATATATAATTCCTCCATTTAAATGGGCATAATTCAACATATATATCATACTATAAATTGTTTTGGTTGTCCACAGCTTTATGTATTTAAAGCTGCATAAAGGCTGATTGTATGGACATAAAATGTGATTAAATTACTGATAATCTTACCAAAAGCCGATATAATAAAGTCAGAATAAAAAGGGGGTACAACAATGAGACTTAAGGACAAAATTGCAATTATAACAGGCGGCAGCCGCGGCATCGGTTATGCCACGGCAGATAAATTTCTGGCGGAAGGTGCAAAGGTTATCATCACTGCTTCAACACAGGCATCTGCCGACAGGGCAGTCAGCAAACTTAAAGAAAAGTATCCCGAAAGTGTGGTGGATGGCATCAGTCCTGACCTTTCCAGCCTTGAGTCGGTAAAAGAGGCGTTTATGCTGACAAGCATAAAATACGGCTGTGTGGATATACTTGTCAACAACGCAGGCGTTTCGGAGAGTACTCCTTTTACTGAATACACCGAAGAAACCTTTGACAAGGTTATGGACCTTAATGTAAAGGGCGTTTTCAATGCTACCCGTGCAGCAGTGGACTGCATGACGGCAAAGGGCAGCGGCGTTATCCTTTCCACCTCGTCTATGGTCAGCATTTCGGGACAGCCCAGTGGTTTGGCCTATCCCGCAAGCAAGTTTGCAGTTAACGGTCTTACGGTATCTCTTGCCAGAGAACTTGGGCCAAAAGGCATACGTGTAAATGCTGTAGCCCCGGGGATAATAGAAACGGATATGATGAAAAAGGTGCCGAAAGAGGTCATTCAGCCGCTTGTAAATCAGATTCCGCTGCGTCGTATCGGCAAACCTGAAGATATAGCAAATGCTTTTGTTTTCCTCGCTTCCGAAGAAGCCAGTTATATCACAGGGGTTGTGCTCAGCGTTGACGGCATGGCCAGAACATAGGTGATTTTATCATTTAAAAAAGTGGTGTTATGGGTTATAATATAACCATAGAAAAAGAGAAAGGGGCTACAGTTATGGCAGCTTTGAATATAGACAGAATTAAATTTGAACAGCTTATAAACGGGGACAAGCCTGTGCTTGTGGACTATTGGGCACCATGGTGCGGATACTGCCGCAGAATTGGCCCTGTATTTGACAGGGTTGCAGAGCAGTACAGCGATGTACTGGAGGCAGTAAAAATCAATATAGATGACGAGGAAGCTCTCTCTGACGAGCAGGGAATAGATATTATCCCGGCACTTATCCTTTATAAAAACGGACAGGCGGTTGCATCTGTTGTAAATCCATCATCCAAGGCGGCAATCGACAGCTTTATCGCAGAAAATATGCCATAGGAGGTAGCAGCTATGACAGACAGAATTTATGATGTGCTTATAATAGGCGGCGGACCCGGCGGCTACACAGCGGCTCTCTATGCGGCAAGAGCAGGACTGTCTGCTCTGGTGCTGGAAAAGCTTTCCGCAGGCGGTCAGATGGCACTTACCAATCAGATAGATAACTATCCCGGGTTTGAAGATGGTGTGGACGGTTTTGAACTGGGCGAAAAGATGCAGCAGCAGGCACAGCGGTTTGGTGCAGAAACCGAATATGCCGAAGTGTATGAAGCTGACCTTGCCGCAACCCCAAAGGCGGTTAAAACCAGCGAGGGCGAATTTTTTGGCAGAACTGTGATTATTGCCACCGGTGCAAGTCCCAGAGAACTTGGACTTGCAGAGGAACAAAGCCTTGTCGGCCGTGGCGTAGCCTACTGTGCAGCCTGCGATGGTATGTTCTATAAAGGCAAAACCGTAGTGGTTGTGGGTGGCGGCAACAGTGCAGCAGCGGACGCAATGCTGCTTAGCCGTGTGGCAGAAAAGGTTATTGTGGTGCACCGCAGAGACACTCTGCGAGCCACAAAGATATACCACCAGCCGCTGATGAATGCAGAAAATGTAGAGTTCTGCTGGAACAGTACAGTTGAAGAAATTCTCCACGATGGCAAGGTGACAGGTGTTCGCGTAAAGGATGTAAAAAGCGGAGAAACAAAAGAAATCCGCTGTGACGGGGTGTTTGTAAGCATTGGCAGAAAGCCTGCTACAGAGCTGTTTGAAGGACAGTTGCATTTGGATGGCAACGGATATATCGTAGCGGATGAGAGCACAAAAACCAATATTGCAGGCGTGTTTGCGGTGGGAGACGTCCGCACAAAGCGGCTGCGGCAGGTGGTTACTGCAGTGTCCGATGGTGCTGTGGCAGCCTTTATGGCAGAGGAATATCTGGCGTAGGTAATATGGTTTAAACCTGATATCGCCGACAAAGCCGGTTATAAAAATGTAATATGATAAAAAACGGACAGGGTAATTATAAAGTGTGCCTTGTCCGCTTTTTGTATAAGATGTGGTATTCTGCCGGTTGTCTGTTCTGATTTATATAACATTCAGGCGGCGTGCTGTTTGGCATAAATTTCTGCACAGTATATAGTATAGGGGATGGCGGCAGTTTTTGCGTGAATTTCGACAAAAAGGAAAAAGACACCGACAGGGCTTGCCATCGGTGTCTTTGCTTTTATAGAGAATCTTTGTAGGAGAAAAATTAATGTTAATATTTAAAATCAGGTTGATTATGCTTCGCTGAACATATCTTTGCCTACGCTGCAAAGCGGACATTCAAAATCTTCAGGGATATCTTCCCATTTTGTACCTGGAGCAATGCCGCCTTCAGGGTAGCCAACAGCTTCGTCATATTCCCAACCACAGATATCGCATTTATATTTCATATAAGTAACCTCCGTTTGTTTTTAGTATTGTTTTTATTTGTCTTTATTATACACAGCAAACAAGAAAAATTCAGTGACGAAGTTACATTTTTTACAGAAAGCCGGTGGTTTGCTATAAAAATCGATTATTGAATGGCAGATTGATTTTGAAAATGTTTTATGATAAAATTTATACGATGGCTCGGAGGGCAAAACATTCACGGGAAATGTCAAGCTGGATAAGGCTACAGGTTGAAACATCTGTCTGCTTTATCGGCTTTTTTATTTTTAGGGAAGGCAGATGGGGATTTTACATCTGTATATAAAGGACTAACCGATATTGCCCTGTGCTGACGGAGGAAAAATGAATAACAATACATCGTTTACAAAGGGGAATGTGTTTGCTTCCCTTATAAAATTTGCTGTACCTGTGTTCGCGGCAATGTTTCTGCAATCGCTGTACGGAGGGGTGGACCTGCTGGTTGTAGGGCAGTTTGCCACAACGGCAGATATATCGGGGGTTGCAACAGGCAGCCTTGTGGTGCAGACAATAACCATGGTAATAGTAGGACTTTCCATGGGTGTTACAGTGTATATAGGTAGAAAAACAGGTATGCAGCAAAGCGAGGCAGCAGGACGTGCTGTGGGTGCAGCGGTTGCAATGTTTGCAGCGGCAGCACTTGTTTTAACAGCGGTTATGGTGCTGTTCACTCCGTTTCTGGCAGATATGCTTCACACGCCTGCAGAGGCTTACAGGCAAACTATATGGTATATAAGAATATGCGGTATAGGTATGGTTTTTGTAACCTTTTACAATCTGCTGGGAGCAGTGTTCCGCGGAATAGGTGATGCAAAAACTCCTCTTGTTACCGTGTGCATAGCCTGTGTGGTGAATATTGTGGGAGACCTGCTTTTTGTAGCGGCACTGGAACTTGGTGCAGCAGGTGCGGCCATAGCCACCATTACGGCACAGGCGGTAAGTGTTTTCTGTTCGCTGGCGGTTATAATGAAAAAGGAGCTGCCTTTTGATTTCAGCATAAAATATATCCGCTTTGATATGCATTATATGTCAAAGCAATTCCGTCTTGGTGCACCGATAGCTTTGCAGGAATTTCTGGTAGGTTTATCATTTGTGGTTATTCAGACTGTGGTAAACAGCATAGATGTGGTTGCTTCGGCAGGGGTTGGCGTTGCCGAAAAGGTGTGCGCATTTATAATGCTGGTGCCGTCGGCATTTTCTCAGTCAATGTCTGCTTTTGTGGCACAGAATATGGGGGCAGGCAAGGCCTACAGGGCAAAAGCTGCATTGAGGTACGGCATAATCTCATCCTTCTGTGCAGCAATGGTTATAGGCTCCTTTACATTTTTCCGCGGGGATTTGCTGGCTATGATTTTTACAGACGATGCTGCGGTAATAGCGCAGGCACATCAGTATCTCAAAGCCTACGCAGTGGATACATTCCTTACATCCTTCATGTTCTGCTTTGTGGGTTATTACAACGGATGCGGCAGCACAATGTTTGTTATGGTTCAGGGGCTTGCAGGGGCCCTGGCGGTAAGGGTACCTGTGGTGCTGCTTATAAGCCGTATTCCGTCGGCAACATTGTTCCATATAGGCCTTGCAACACCTGCATCTACATTTGTGCAGATTGTTCTGTGTCTGTTGTTTTACAGATATATGGAAAAAAGAAAAGATACGAATATATAAAATGATATTAATACAGCATTGCCCATATAAAAAAATGATTTTATACGGGATAAAACAAAAAAGCTTCCGGCTGCTTTTGCAGCCGGAAGCTTTTTCCGATTATATAATATTAAGAAAATGTAATGTTGTACACTAAAATAGACAATGGCTTATTCCACGTCTTCCGCTTTTTTGTCCAGAGGTTTTTCCAGAACTTTAGGGTTTTTCATAATACGGCGCATAAGTCTCAGACTGTTGGCAAAATATAATCCGTCACAGAAACGCTCGTCAGAAACAAGGCCAAAACTCATATGCTTTTCTTCCACAATTTCGCCGTTTTTAACTACAGGTATTTTCTTTTCCTTACCCATAGCAAAGAAAAGACCTGTTGTGCCAAAGTTGTAGGTGTGGTGGAAGATATGGCTTATACCAAGGCTTTTAAGGTTTGTCACAAAGAAGGAGGTGTGCATAGGACTTAAATCTATAATAGCTTTTGGCATAAGATTATGCTTATCCATCCACAAAAGTGTATTAACAACAAACTTTATAAGAAATCCGGGGATTTTGTGCATAAGTGTACGCAGCAGTTTGTCTGTGTCATTTTCTTCAGTACGCTGCACAGTTTCCTTTGCTACACGGGCGTTTATAGCCTGTGCAATTTCAATTATACTTTCAGTACCTTCAAAGCACATTTTAATGGTTGTACCCTCCGAGTCGTTACGCAGGGTGGGATGTACCACAAAACTTACCCATACTTTTTCCCTGGCGTAGATGCGGCCGTTCATACAAAAACGGTTAAGCTGGGGGCGCATAGCAATCAGACGGACAATAGCCGCAATAAGAATGTGCATATAGCCGATTTTAAGCCCCTCTGCTTCCTTTTCTTTTATGTAGCTGTCCATGGGTGCGCAGTCAAAGGTGTCTTCGTACATATTCATACTGTCGCTGCGCTCTTTCATAATATATGGCATTATCATCTGCATAGGTTCAAGATTCTTTATGCGTCTGCCGTCAGGTCTTTTTCCGAACATAAGTTTCTCCTTGATTGTAGAGTAAATTCGCTTCACAGTTCTATCACATATTATACACAATTGTGAAAGGATAGGCAATAGTATAGAGAAAATGAGCGAAAAATGTCGGAAAAGTAAAATAATAACGCATAAAATTATAGCCTGAATACAAAAGACGCCATACCGATATTTACGGAATGACGTCTTTTTAGAATTACATAGTCAATAGAATGAAGAGAAGTATAAAATACTGTCCGCTATTCTATAATCTCACGCAGCACCGCATCTGCCATAGCCTTGTAGCCCATGGCACTTGGGTGCAGGTGGTCGCCGCTGTCGTATTTTTCCAGCATAGCGGTTGGCCTTTCGGGGTCGGCAAGAGCCTTGTCAAAATCCACATAGCCGTCAATCAGGTCGGTGGTGCGTATCCAGTTGTTGAACTGATTACGCATCTCCTCGCGGAAATCGGCATAGGTACGCCAGCCTTCAACAGGCAGCAGGGTGCCTACATAAACTTTATAGCCGTAGCTGCGGGCGAGATTTATATAGTATTTCATCCCGTCAATTAGTTCCTCGATTGTCGGCAGGTCACTCATAGGACGGTAAGGGTTAACCTCGGTGCCAACGGGGTGAATAATGTCGTTTATGCCTTGCTGAATAAGCACTGTATCGGCACCGTCGGTAGGTACCTCGTGGCCAAAACGTTTTTCACCCTTGAGACCATAGGATTCGTACACGATGCAGTCGTATTCACGGAGAATGCGGCTGCCGCTGGTTGCACGGCGTATGATGGAGGTGTTGTTGTATCCCTCGTCAATGCAGCGCATTGCAAGGTAATCGGGCCAGTCCTGTGCCGTTATGGAGTCTCCGTACACCACAACAGCACGATTTTTGCTTTCTGTATAAACAGAAACATTGCTGAGAAAATAGAAATAGTGAGTGGTGCGGCTGCGCCACATATCAAAAAGAATAGTTTCTGTCTGATTGCCAAGGGCATAACTGCCTACAGACAGCGGGCCTTTTGTAAAAACCACCGAACGCATCTGGGTGAAATCTTCGAGGTAAAAGCTTACATTGAAGGTGCGTTTTGCTGCGATATGACATTCCAAAGGGTCGCTGACTGCGTTTTCTCCTGCAGGAATAGTCACGCTTTCCTTTCCGTCAAAAAGCACGGTGTAAAATTTATCATCAATCATTACGGTGGTTTTGGCAATGGTTATGGCGTCGGTACCGCAGTAGTTGTCAAAGGTCAGACGCACCGCACTGCCCTCAAAATGAGAGTAGATGGGATAGCGCAGGGTTATATTTTTGCTGTAGGTTTCGGGGCGGTTTTCTGCCACGGAAACAGCATTGCCCCACACTGCAGCCCAGTGTTTTGATGGATTGTTCACTTAAAAACTCCTTTACAGAGTGATATAGAAGTACGATTAATAATACGAAGGTTAAAGACACGGATAATGTCCCCAAGTCTGACCACAATTATACAATAAAACGGCAGGGTAAGCTATATCCTGCCGTTTTTAATTGATGGATTATTCAGCCAAAAGCATAATCGCTTTGGAACGGTTATTCTGCCAGAGCCGCTTCAACCTCTGCACGCAGAGGAATGCTTGGCACTGCACCTGCTCTTGTAACAGCGATGGAAGATGCCTTTGCGGCCATTTTAAGTGCTGCGGGAACATCCATTCCGTCTGCTGTTGCAGCGAGGAAATAGCCGCTGAATGTATCGCCTGCGGCAGTTGTGTCCACAGCCTTTACCTTGAAGATTGGCTGGAAATGCTTCTGACCTTTATCGGCATAAACTGCACCGTCCTTGCCAAGTGTAAGCACAATTCTTGCTTCAGGATACATACTGAGCAGTTTTGCAATAATTTCTTCAGGGTCTTTAAGGCCTGTAACCTGTTCGCCTTCAACTTCATTAAGCAGGAAAATGCCAATTTTGCCCATATCAACTGCTTTGAGTTTATCATCAAATGGTGATGGGTTAAGGGCAATCTGCATACCTTTTTCGTATGCTTTGTCCACAATGTATGGCAGCATATTAACCTCGTTCTGAAGCAGAAGAATGTCTCCTGCTTCAAAATCTGCCAGCACGCCGTCTACATATTCTTCTGTCAGCTTCTGGTTTGCACCGCCGAAAAGAAGAATGCAGTTCTGTGCATTTTTGTCTCTCTGGATGATTGCGTGGCCTGTTTTGCCATCCACAATCTGAATGTGCTTGCCGTTTACATTGTGTTCTGTGCAAGCATCAAGGAAAACCTTGCCGTCTTCGCCTATAAGACCTGCGTGGTAAACATCTGCGCCTGCTTTTGCAAGTGCAACAGACTGGTTCATGCCCTTACCGCCAAGAAAAACATCAAGGCTTGTGGAAGCTTCTGTTTCACCGGGGGCAACAATGTGGTCAACACTGTATACAAAGTCAAGGTTCATGGAACCTATACATAATACTTTCATAGTTAACGCTCCGATTAGAAATTGTTAACGTTGTCTTTGTTAACAAGAGTTACTTCAACAGGGATGGATTTTGCAATGCCTTCGCCGCCGATAAGTTTAACTGCGTTTTCAACAGCTGTGCTGCCGATGAGAGCAGGCTGCTGTGCAATTGTACCGGCCATTCTGCCAGCTTTGATAGCTTCGATAGCATCGTCTGTTGCGTCAAAGCCAACAACCATAACTTTTTTGCCTGCACCGCTGATAGCTTCAACAGCACCAAGAGCCATTTCGTCATTAGCTGCAAATACAGCCTGAACGTCGCCGTTAGCCTGAAGGATATTTTCCATTACGGACATACCTTCTGTTCTGTCAAAGTTAGCTGTCTGTTTTGCAACTACGTTAAGTTTTGCATCTGCAACATTGTGGAAGCCCTGGCTTCTTTCGATAGCTGCGAAAGCACCTGGAATACCTTCAAGCTCTGCAACTTTAACGCCTTCGCCAAGTGTGTCAACGATGTACTGTGT
>JAFSFT010000050.1 GCA_017435045.1 Oscillospiraceae bacterium | reverse complement strand
TTAGCGTCTCGAAATTACTTAAAAGCGTTTTTATAGTGTTTACTCACTGTTTCAAAAGAATATCTAAAGTTATTCCTTCACAAGCTTCTGTTCTTTTCTTATATTGTTTAATTTTCAAGGTCCTTGCTGCCTCTCACGACAGCCTTTATATATTATCACAACTTTTTAACTTTGTCAACAACTTTTTTTAATTTTTTAAAAGTTTTTTTAAAGTTTTTTGTTGTGTCCTGACTCCCTGTTGGGGTGTCAGTGTTTTATATTATACACGGTTTTAATTTTTTTGCAAGCGTTTTTTTACAATTTTTTTATATTTGTTAATTTTATATAGTTTTTCATAACTTATATTGTATTCTTTTACACAATACTGTCAAAAAACCTTTTTAAAGCAGGAAACTAATTTACTATATAAAGAATTTTATTACCATCGGGGTATTTTATGCCTTTTTAAAAATATTTTTTGCAGACTCAAACAAGGATTCGTTTTTTATCTTTGTGGCATCAAATTTTACGATTTTAAATACAAACTGCAGCACATATCCGATAAAGAAAACCGAAATTACTGTACCTACACCAACCTTGCCGCCGCAAAGCCAGCCCACAGCCAGTGCAAAAAATTCGGTTGAGTTTCTTGCAAGACCAACCGACACGCCGCGTTTTGCCAGAGCAATCATAAGGCTGTCTCGGGGGCCTGCACCAAGCTGCGGCTGCATATAAAGATACACACCGATTGCCCAGATGATAAAGCCGGTGCCCAGCAGTACAAAACGCAGCCAGTAGGTTTGTGTTGACGGCAGAAGATTGTGCTTCATAAAAAAATTGAGAAAGCCGCCAAATAGTATTGTATCCAGAATTGTGGATATGCCGATAGGCTCTTTAAGCATAAGTACAATAATTATTATAAATGCACAGGTCACCTGGGACACAGTACCCATCATAACCTCTATGCCAAAATGCTTCTGAAGCTGCAGTGCCACACCCTGATTGAAAACATCCCACGGTGCAAGACCTAAATCCGCATAGATTGTCATGCCTATGCCGTATGCACTGAGTGCCAGCCCCAGCACAACCAGTACAATTCTTTTTATGTATCCCTTTATTGATGTATCTTTCATAATTACTCTCCCAGACCGTAGTGATATATAGTTTATCATAAAGCACCATCTTTTCCAAGCATAAAAATAAGGCGGAGGTTATCCGCCTTACAGAAGTTGTATGCATTACGGAAACTGTCCGCCCTATACACCTTATATATGTATATATTATATATTACATAATTACCTGTCCCTGATTGACAGCAGCAAATTAACTTTTCTGCTTTGAAAACATTCTGCCGACATTTTTTGCCGTATCCAGCAGGGATTCGTTTTTTGCCTTTGCAAGGTCAAATTTAAACACCGCAAACCAGAACTTGAGCAGATATCCCATAATAAATACCGCAATTACAGTGCCGATGCCCACTGTTCCGCCGCAAAGCCAGCCGATTACAAACACAACCGCCTCGATTGCATTTTTTGCTATGTTTACAGGCAGACCCCGTTTGGAAAGTGCCGCCATAAGGCTGTCACGGGGGCCGGCTCCCAGCTCTGCCGCAAGGTAGAAATAAACACCGAAGGACCATATTACAAATCCGCCCACCAGCAGAATAAATCTGAGCACTGTGCTTTCGGGAGCAGGCACCAGGTTGTTATCAGTGTAGAAGTTTATAAAAGTACCCACAATCATAATGTCGTAGATGGTACCAAAGCCGATTTTTTCCTTTAAGACCACAGCCAGCACCAGCACCACCCAGCCAATCCAGCGTGTAAGTGTGCCAAGTGTATATGTGCCGCCTGTAATTTCGGAAAGCTTAAAGGCCAGCCCCTGTGCAAAAACATCCCACGGGCTTATACCAAGCTGGCTGTTAACCGTCATACATATGCCGTAGGAAGCAATAAGCAGACCTGCTGTAAGCATTATAAATCTTTTTATGTAACCTTTTACCGAAGTTTTGGATGAATCCATAACAATCACCTCTGTGCCCTGATGGAAATATTGTACCATAGTCTAATATTTATATCAATAAAAACAGTGTGAAAAACTCCTTTCCACACTGTAAATATTTACGCCTGCTTTGTCAGCAGATTTCTGATATTTTTTGCCGTCTCGAAAATTGATTCGTTCTTAACGGCGGTAACATCAAAGCTGAACAGCTTAAACCAGAACTCAATGATGTATCCCATTGCAAAAACAGCAACCACTGTGCCTATGCCGATTGTGCCGCCCAGCAGCCAGCCGATTACAAACACAACTGCCTCGATGGAGTTTTTTGCAATTGACACAGGGATTTTGCGTTTTGCAAAGATTACAAACAAAGCATCCTTTGGCCCTGCACCGAGAGCAGGCTTCATATAAATATAGATGCCAAGACCCCATACAATGTAGCCCAGCAGCATAAATACAACTCTTGCTGCAAAGGCTTCGGGATGAGGCAGCACATTGTGCTTTAAGAAAATATTCAGCACACCGCCGAAGATACAGGTGTCGATAATTGTGGCAACGCCGATTTTTTCCTTGAGTGCAATATCCACAAAAATAACCAGTGCCGCTGTTATCTGTGTTATTGTGCCCATCATAATCTGTCTGCCTGTAACCTGCGACAACTTAAGTGCAACCCCCTGACTGAAAACGTCCCAAGGGCTTACACCAAGTTCGGCAGTTACTGTAAGGCCTACGCCGTAAGCCGCCAGCACCAGACCGAATGTAACTATAAAAATGCGTTTTGCATAGCCTTTAAGCGAAATATCCTGCATGACAAAACCTCTCTCGAATATACTTTTTCCATGAGGTCATTGTAGCACAGTCTGTTTTTATTTACAACAAGTCTTATAGATTTAACACAATTAATCTTTCTTATTATTCCATAAATTTTTTACGCATCTTCTGTATTATCTTTCTTTCCTGACGGGAAATCTGCACCTGCGTCCTGCCCAGCATCTGTGCTGTTACAGACTGGGTTTTGTTCTGGAAAAAACGCAGGTATATAATTCTTTTTTCCTCTGCATCAAGGTCGGATATGGCGTATTTAAGCCCCATCATATTTGCCATGTTTTCCTCGTCGCTTTCAACAGGTATGTCAAACTCGCAGTTTGAGTCCTCCTCCTCAAAGATTGCCGTAAGTGACATGGGCGGTGTGGAAACGTTTATGGCCTGTGCCACATCCTCGATCGATACACCAAGGTGGTCGGCAATTTCCTTTACCGTAGGCTCCTGTCCAAGCTGCTTCTGCAGCACTTCACGGGCGTAGCTTACCTTGAGGGATAATTCCTTTATGCTGCGTGTTACCTTGAGCATACCGCCATCCCGGAAAAGCTTTTTTATCTCTCCCAGTATAACAGGAACGGCATAGGTGGAAAACTGCACCCCCCGGGAGGAGTCGAAGGCATCGTAGGCTTTTATAAGTCCCACGCAGCCTGCCGCAAACATCTCCTCGTATTCTATGCCCTTGCCTTTAAAACGCTTTGCACAGGAGTGCACAAGCCCCATATTGTTTTTTATAAATTCTTCCCGCTGTGTTTTAAGCTGTAACGACATTCTGTTCCCTCGGTTTTATCTTTTTTGTCATAACAACCCTTGTGCCCCTGCCCGGTGTGGAACGCACCTTTACGCTGTCCATAAAGGACTGCATAACCGCAAAGCCTATGCCTGCACGCTCGCCGTTCGGGTCGGTGGTGAACAGCGGCTGCATTGCCCTGCCCACATCCTCTATGCCCACGCCCCTGTCCGCAATTTTTACCGTTACGGTGCTGTCGGTTATAGTGGCTGTTATGTAAATAATCCCGAAGGTGTCGCGGTAGCCGTGGACAATGCAGTTGGTAACCGCCTCGCTTACCGCCGTTTTTATGTCGTTGATCTGTTCAACGGTAGGGTCAAGCTGTGCACAGAATGCCGCAACGGCACTGCGTGCAAAACCCTCGTTTACCGATTTTGAGGGAAAGTTAAGTTTCATAAAATTCTGTGATTTCATATTTTGCTCTCCTGACTGGTTATTTCTCTTATGGTCTTTATGCCTGCAAGGCTGAGCACCCGCTGTGTCTGGCTGCTTAACCCCTGCACATACAGGCTTGTCCCGCATTGCTGACAGAATTTGTATCTTGCCAGTATAAGCCCTATGCCCGATGAGTCCATAAAGGTAACCTTTTCAAAGTTCATAACGGCAATCTGCGGCGAGCGGCTTAAAATCTGTGCATCTATTACATCCTTTATGGAAAATGCACTGTGGTGGTCTATCTCGCCCGATATATATATCTTCAGCTGACTGTTTTTCATTTCAAACTCTACATTTGCCAATCTTTTCACCTCTTTAAAAATTTATGCACAAAAAAAAGACATATCCTATCAATTATGATATAGGATATGCCCCGAAAAATATGTCGTATTAAGTTGTACGGCTAAAGGTTTTCCTCAATAATTTTTCTTGCGTCGCTGGCAAGATAAAGTGAGCCGAAAACCAGCAGATTTTCGCCGTTTTTTATGGCGGTTTTTATTGCAGATTCCAGACTTTCGGCTGGGGTGCTGTGTGCAATATATTTTTTTGCCATCTGTGCAAGTTCTGCTTTTGGGATTGCCCTGCTGCCAAAGATATCTGCGGTGTACAGCTTTGCAATGTAGGGAGACATCATTTCGATCAGCTTTTCAGGCTGCTTGTCGGACAAAGACGCCCACACCGCCGTAAGATTTTTTACTCCGTTTGTCTCCAGCACATTTTTAAGTGCGCTTACGCCGTCAATATTATGGCCTCCGTCAAGGATTATAAGCGGCTCTCTGCTGAAAACTTCTATCCTTGCAGGGAATTTTGCCTGTTCAATACCCTTTATTATATCTGCATCGGTTATTTTATAGCAGCCGCCTGCGTCAAGTGCCTTTGCCGCCTCTATAACCACCGATGTGTTGCAGCTCTGATGCACACCTGCAAAGCTCTGCTCAATCTCCATTCCCTTGTAGCAAAGCACATCGCAGAACATTCCTTTATGTTTAACCGAAATCTGTGCCATGTCGGGCACAACAAGTGCTGCCCCCTGCTTTTCTGCCTCGGCCTTTACCACCGCCATGGCCGCTGTATCCATTGCAGGGTATGCTATTACTGTCTGATTTGGTTTTATTATACCTGCTTTCTGATATGCAATTTCCTCTATGGTTTCGCCCAGCATATCGGTGTGGTCAAAGCTTATGTTCATAATGCAGGAAAGCAGGCTGCTTTTTATAACGTTTGTGCTGTCCTCCCTGCCGCCTATGCCAACCTCCAGACAGACGATGTCGCAGTTTTCCTGTTCAAAATAGCAGAAAGCAATTGCCGTTACAATTTCAAACTCCACCAGCTTAAGATTGTAATGCTCAAGGATATACTCCTGCTTTTCCTTTACCCTTTGGGTTATCTGTGCAAGGGTGTCTTCGCTGATAAATTCACCATTGATGGTAAAACGTTCGCGGAAATCTATAACAAAGGGCGAAATGTTAAGCCCCGTTTTATAGCCTGCACAGCTTAAGATATTGCTGAGCATCTTTGCACAGCTGCCTTTGCCGTTGGTACCTGCAATGTGGACGATATTAAGCTTGTCCTGGGGGTTGCCCAGCATTTCCAGCAGCAGCCGCATTGCCCTGCGGTTGTCGGTGTTTTTCATCCTTGGACGGGAATGTATATAGTTTAATGCCTCGTTGTAGGTCATAATGTACCTCTGCAAATTTATTTTAAAAGTTCTGCCTGTTTCTTTTTACTGAATGATTTTAGTATAAGATTATATGATTTATCCAGCATTTCTTTTACTGTTTCATCGGGAACATTGCCATCCATAATTACCGAATTCCAGTGTGTTTTGTTCATATAGTATCCGGGAATTATATCGGTATGCTGACTGCGCATAAATTCGCCTTCGGCAGGTTCCAGCTTAAAGGTTAAAAACTTTGCTTTTCCTGTGGCATCATCATAGCACACAGCGGCAAACATTTTTCCCTCTATCATATATCTGTCCCAGTTCCATTCGGCTTTATAGTCTTTACAGACCGCTTTTTTACCCGTCAGATATTCATCCAGCCAGGGATATTTCATAATATAACCTCTTTCAATATAATTTATGCAAAAATATAACCGTGGAAATATTCCACGGTTATATATTAACATATTAGCCAAGTGCTGCCAAGCTTTCGAGAATTTTTTCTTTTTTGCCAAGTGCAGCAGCAAGTTTTGCTTTTTCTGTTTCCACAAGTTTTTCAGGTGCTTTTGCCATAAAGCCGGGGTTGTTGAGTTTGCCGGAGATAATCTGGATATCCTTTTCAACGCCTGCCAGCTCCTTGTTAAGACGTGCTGTCTCTTTTTCCTTGTCAACAAGGTCGCCTGTAGGGATAAAGCCGCGTGCGCCCTCTACAACAACCTGAGAGTATGCCTTTGCATCGCCCTCAAAGGTTTCTACAAGCTGTACTTCCTTTGCAAATGCAAATTTTTCCACAAAGTAGATGCCCTGTTCAAAGTCTGCAATATGCGGTGTTTCGATGATAAGCAGAGTTTTGTTGGATGGGTGTGCCTGCATCTGTGCACGGAGAGCACGGATGGATTTTGCAAGCTCGAGAATTCTTGTAAGGGATTTTTCTTCTCTTTCAAACACAAGTTCTTCTTTGTACTGTGGCCACTGGCAGAGCATGATTGTTTCTTCTGCATTTGGCAGTGCAAGGTAGATTTCTTCTGTGATGAACGGCATAAATGGATGGAGCAGTTTGAGTGCTTCCTTCATTACATATACCAGCACTCTTCTTGCATTGTCCTTAACTTCTTTATCTTCGCTGTTGAGACGAAGTTTAACAATTTCAATATATTTGTCGCAGATGCAGTCCCAGATAAAGTCATTTGCTTTCTGTGCTGCAAGGCCGAGGTCGTAGCTTTCGATATTTTCAGTTGCGGATCTGATAACGTTGTTGAGTGTGGAGAGAATCCATTTGTCCTCAAGTTCAAGCTTTTCAGGCAGACCGTCTGCAAGTTCGCCGTCAAGGTTCATCTGGATAAAGCGTGCAGCATTCCACAGCTTGTTGTTGAAGTTACGGGAAGCTTTAACCTTTTCGTCAGAGTAACGTGTGTCGTTGCCTGCGGAAGAACCTGTTGCAAGTGTGTAACGGAGTGCGTCTGCACCGTACTGGTCGATAACTTCCAGAGGGTCGATACCATTGCCGAGTGATTTGGACATCTTTCTGCCCTGTTCGTCACGAACGATACCGTGGATAAATACTGTATCGAATGGAACTTTGCCCATATGTTCGATACCGCTGAATATCATACGGGAAACCCAGAAGAAGATAATATCGTAGCCTGTAACAAGTGTGTTTGTAGGATAGAAGTATTTAAGGTCTTCGCTGTCTTCATTTGGCCAGCCAAGTGTGGAGAATGGCCAGAGTGCAGAGGAGAACCATGTATCAAGTGTGTCTTCGTCCTGTACAAGGTGTGTGCAGCCGCATTTTGGACAAACTGTCGGTGTTTCTTTTGCTACGATAACCTCGCCGCATTCCTGACAGTACCATGCAGGAATTCTGTGGCCCCACCAGAGCTGACGGGAGATACACCAGTCTTTGATATTTTCCATCCAGTGGAAGAAGATTTTGTCAAAGCGTTCAGGAACAAACTTTGTTTCGCCGCCGCGTACTGCTGCAATTGCAGGCTTTGCAAGTGGTTCCATTTTAACAAACCACTGTTTGGAAATCATTGGTTCAATTGTTGTATGGCAGCGGTAGCAGGAGCCTACGTTGTGGCTGTAGTCTTCAATTTTTACAAGGTAGCCCTGTTCTTCAAGGTCTGCAACGATAGCTTTTCTTGCTTCGTAGCGGTCCATACCTGCGTATTTGCCCATGTCGGCAGACATATGTGCGTCAAGTTCCATAACCTTGATGATTGGCAGGTTATGTCTTACGCCCATCTCAAAGTCGTTAGGGTCGTGTGCAGGTGTAACCTTTACAGCACCTGTGCCGAATTCCTTTTCAACATAGCTGTCTTCAAAGATTGGAATTTCGCGGCCTGTAAGCGGCAGGATAACCTGTTTGCCAACAAGGTGTTTATATCTTTCGTCATCAACGCCTACTGCAACACCTGTATCGCCAAGCATTGTTTCAGGTCTTGTTGTTGCAACAACAATGTATTCGTCGCTGTCTTTGATTGGATATTTGATATGCCACAGGTGGCCTGCCTGTTCCTCAAATTCAACCTCTGCGTCAGAGATGGATGTCATACAGTGCGGGCACCAGTTAACAATTCTTTCGCCCTGATAGATAAGGCCTTTGTTGTAAAGGTTAACAAAAACTTCGTTAACAGCTTTGGAACAGCCTTCGTCAAGTGTAAAGCGTTCTCTGTCCCAGTCGCAGGAGGAACCCAGCTTTTTAAGCTGTTCGATAATTCTGCCGCCGTAAACGCGTTTCCATTCCCATGCACGTTCAAGGAATTTTTCACGGCCGAGGTCGTCCTTTGTAAGACCTTCCTTTGCCATTGCTTCTACAATTTTAGCTTCTGTAGCGATGGAAGCGTGGTCTGTGCCAGGAACCCACAGAGCAGAAAAGCCCTGCATTCTTTTATAGCGGATAAGGATATCCTGCAGTGTATTGTCCAGCGCGTGGCCCATGTGCAGCTGGCCTGTGATGTTTGGAGGCGGAATAACAATTGTGTATGGTGTTTTTTTGCTGTCCACTTCTGCGTGGAAGTATTTGTTTTCCAGCCAGTTTTTGTAAACTTTGTCCTCAACCTTTTTAGGGTCGTAGATTTTTTCAAGTTCTTTCATCTTTTTTCTCCTTTATAAGATTTTTTGGAGCAAATAAAAAATCGCCCCATCATAAAAATGTATGGGACGATTGCGATAACCGTGGTACCACCCAAATTGATACATAAAATGTATCCACTCGAATTGCCTTTAACGCAGGTTTACGGAAAGGATTACTGCATTTTTCACCCTTTCGGCTCCAAAGCTACACAGAAAATCCGTTCTGCTGTGTTTCACCAACCCACAGCTCTCTGCAAAAACTGCAACAATCTGCCTCTTTTTCCAAGCCTTTATATTATATGTATATATTTATAATATGTACTAAATAATTTTAATACTTACGGCTATAATTGTCAAGAATAAAAAAAACACTTGCATTTATCAGAATTTTGTACTACAATTTGTTCATTGTTTTAAAAATATGTTAGCGAGGTATATATATCATGGCAGAATTCAAATATGAAATCGTTGAAAAAATCGGCGTGCTTTCCCAGGGCAAAGGCGGCTGGCAGAGAGAAATCAACCTTGTAAGCTGGGGCGACAGAGAACCAAAATACGACATCCGTGACTGGTCCGCAGAAAACACAAAAATGGGCAAAGGCATCTCCCTTACAGCAGAAGAACTTGCAGTGCTCAAAGAAATCATCGACGAAATCGACCTGTAATTTAATACCGCAAAAAGGCTGCGGTCCCGCAAAAGCGGCATCCCGATAAGAAAACAAAATACCCACCAAAACACTGTAAAGTGATTTGGTGGGTACACTTTTGCCCATTTTTGCACAAAAAGTGCTGATACAAGGAAGAAACACGCAGCACTACTTTGTGTAATGCAAGTGTTGCTGACGCTGTAGCGGCCTTTTTGTGTTGGAAATTGGGTTTGTGTTTTCTTGTCAGGAGGCCGCAAAGGACTGCAGCCTGTTTTTTTGCCGCTAACTCTCTTAACAGCCTGCAGCCAGTTTTTAATTTTCTGCTTTTTTTAAGGCTTAATATGTGATATAGTAGTATTAAATATTAAAATACTGTAAAGAGAGGTATCTCTATGGACTATAAATCAGAATTTCTGGAAATTTTTGACAGATGCGTAACCCGCAACGGCAAGGAAAGGCTGCTGGACTGGCTTTGCGGCACAGACTTTTTTGTTGCACCTGCCTCCACACGCTTTCACGGTGCCTGCGAATGCGGCCTTGTGATGCACAGCCTCAATGTGTATAAACTGCTTAAAGAAAAATGCACCCTTGGCGGCTATGACTACAGCGACGAAAGCATTGCCCTTGTTGCCCTCTGTCACGACTTCTGCAAAATAAACCTTTACCACGAGGGCACAAGAAATGTAAAGAACGATGCCACAGGCCAGTGGGAAAAGGTTAAAATCTACACAAGCGAAGACCCGTTCCCATACGGACACGGCGAAAAATCGGTTTTTCTTGTGGAACGCTTTTTGCGTCTTACCACAGAGGAAGCAATGGCCATCCGCTGGCATATGGGCGGCTTTGACGATTCTGCCCGTGCAGGCAACTATTCCATAGGCGAGGCTTTCAAAAGATATCCCCTTGCGGTTATGGCACACCTTGCCGACCTTGAGGCAACCTATCTGCTTGAAAAAGGTACATCGACAGTGAACAAATAAAAAAGAGACAAGGCAGTGTGCATATTTGCACAATACCTTGTCTTTTGTTTTTACTGTTTTTCCTCTTCAAAAAGCTTTTTGTACTTTTTGTCACCAACCACGGAATACCATATGGATGGTATAGCACTGACTGCTAACAGTAGCCATTTTATCACCAACAACACATTTGTATATTCAAAAAGAAAATGCATAGCAATCCAAGGAATACCAATCAGCAGCCAGCTGATTCCACGGAATTTTTTATACTCCTTTTCGAAGGAAGTTCCCTTATATTCTTCATTTATTTTTTGAATACCTATTACTCCAAGAAAACCGTATAACGTCCAAAATATACCAAACATAAGCATCGTATCCATAATTTTTCTCCTCAGCTGCTCAATATATAATTATCATACAATATTCTGATATAAAAAACAACAACGGCACCGTGATATGCACGATGCCGTATATTTTTATCCTATAATTTTTGCAATTGTTTCAAGCACATTGTCTGTGAGGGATTTTTTTGGCACAGGGCGTGCCTTTATTGCATATGTATCGCTGAGAGAAGCCACCTTTTTGTCCTTGCTTGGTGCATCTTCCGCTTTTTCATCGGCATCAAGGCTTGTCTTTATGCCGTCAATTTTGTTTTTGTAGCTGTCCACCTGTTCCTCGATGGTTCTTGCAGAGGAGTCCATTGTCTCCATTGCCTTCTGCAGTTTTGCAAAGGACTGCTCCAGCTGTGCTTCCACACGGCTTATTTCGCCCTTAAGGTCAACCACATCTCTGGAAAGCTTTGATGCCTGTTCCTCCAGGGATTTTTTTGTCTCCTCGGCCTTTTCTTCCGCCGCCTTTACAATTGCCTCTGCTTTCATCTCTGCTTCGATAAGGCAGGCACCAATTTTGTCCTGACGTTTTTTCCAGCCTTCGTTTTCGGCAGAAAGCAGTTCGCAGCGGGTTTTAAGTGCAAAGGTGTCCTTTTTAAGGGATACAATCTCGCCGTCCTTGGTAAGGATAAGGTTCTTGTAGTAATCTATCTGGCTTTTAAGCTCCGCATTGTTCTTTTTAAAATATTCCAGTTCAACGCTGAGCTCCTTGATTTTGTCCACTGTCAGGGATAAATCCTGCTTGTTTTCGGCACATTTGGAAGAAAGCCTGCCGATTTCCTCCTCCAGAGCAAGCTGCTTGTTTGTATATTCAGTTTCCTGTTCCTTGAGCTGCTTTACAAGTGTGTCGATATACTCCAGCACCTGTGTTCTGTTAAAGCCCATAACACTCTGTTTAAATACTACATTGTCCATAGGTCACTTGCCCTCGTTTATAAGTATTTTTAAAGCTTCGATTGCTGTTTTGATTGCCTTTTCGGTGTCGTGCTCCTCGTTCTGGTCAAGCCCCGCCTTTTCACGCTCCTGATTCCATACGCACAGCATAACCGCACCTGCCCTTGCGCCAAGTGTGGCACATACTGTAAACAGTGCGGCAGATTCCATCTCGCTGGCAAGGCAGCCGCCCTTTATCCAGGCCTGCCATTTGTTCTCCAGCTCGTAGCCCACAGGCATACGCTGCGGTGCGTGCTGGCCGTAAAAGCTGTCCTTGCACTGCACAACCCCCGTGTGATAGGTGTAACCAAGTTTTTTTGCCGCATCTCTCAAGGCACAGGTTACATCAAGGTCTGCCACTGCAGGAAATTCAATCGGCAGATATTCCTTGCTGGTGCCCTCCATGCGGATTGCACCTGTAACCACCACAACGTCTCCTGCATTAACCTTAAGCTGCATACCGCCCGATGTACCCACCCGGATAAAGGTTTCCACCCCAAGCTGTGCCAGTTCCTCAATGCAGATTGCAGCAGAGGGGCCGCCGATGCCTGTGGAAACACAGAGCACCTTTTCGCCGCACAATTCGCCAAGATAGGAGACATATTCCCTTTTCTGGCCGATTTTCTGCGGATTGTCAAAAAATGCGGCTATCTTTGGCACACGGTCGGGGTCGCCCGGGAGAATTGCATACTTTGCACCCTGAATATCCTCTTTACTGAGATTGATATGATACAGTTTTTCGCCCATTGTATGCACCTCCGTTTTTTCAAAAAAAGCCATCGTTTTGCGGATAACCCCTCTGACGATGGCTGTTTGTTATTTTATTTTAAAAGCTGTTCTGGCTGTTTTTTCTGAGGATTGCAATAACATCGTCAAGATATTTGTCGTCCTCAAGGATGCCTTTGTTAACAATGTCTGCTGCAATAGTTGCAGTATCTTCATTGCTGATTGTAGCTTCCTGCTGTGGCTGTACAACCTGTGCGGAAACAACTGTTTCCACCTTTCTTGTTGTCAGCTCTGCTTCCGGTTTTTCGTCAAATCCTGTTGCAACAACAGTAACTCTCAGCTCGTCCACAAGGTTAGGGTCAAAGGATACACCCCAGATGATGTTTGCATCAGGATGTGCGGAAGATGTGATAAGTGTTGCAGCTTCTTCAACTTCTTCAAGACCGATGTCAGGGCTGGATGTAATGGAGATGATAACACCTCTTGCGCCGCTGATGGATGTTTCGAGCAGAGGACTCTGGATAGCTGCGTGTGCACCTTCGCTTGCCTTGTTTTCGCCGCTTGCCCTGCCAACGCCCATATGTGCATAGCCTGCGTCCTTCATAACAGCACGCACGTCTGCAAAGTCAAGGTTAATGAAGGATGGCACGTTGATAAGCTCGGAGATGGATTCAACACCCTGTTTGAGAACATTGTCTGCAATTTCAAATGCGTTTACCAGAGTGATTTTTTCTTCGGAAACATATTTGAGTCTGTCGTTAGGGATAACGATAAGGCTGTCCACATTTTTAAGCAGGTTTGAAATACCCTGCTGTGCAGTTGTCATTTTGCGTCTGCCTTCAAAAGCAAAAGGCTTTGTAACAATACCAACTGTAAGGATGCCCTGTTCCTTTGCAACCTCGGCAACGATTGGTGCTGCACCTGTACCTGTGCCGCCGCCCATACCAGCGGTGATAAACACCATCTGACAGCCTTTGAGTGCTGCTGCAATTTCGTCGCGGCTTTCTTCTGCTGCACGCTGACCGATTTCAGGGTCTGCACCTGCACCACGGCCCTTTGTAAGTTTTGCACCAAGCTGCACCTTCTGTGTTGCTTTGGAAGCGGAAAGTGCCTGTGCGTCTGTATTCATAGAGATAAACTCTACACCTTTAAGCCCTGCAACCACCATGCGGTTTACAGCGTTGCCGCCGCCACCGCCAACACCTATAACTTTTATGTTGGTTGTTGCAACGATATCGTCTTCAAGGAAAAAGCTCATATATATTCCTCCGTAAATGGTTAGTTATTTTAAGTACAACAAATTTATTTATCAAAACGCAAAAGCGGCAGACAACACATATTGTGTTATGCCTCAAGCCGACACACTACCACTGCTTTTGCTTATATTATTCTTATCTTATAGTATAACAAAAATACAACTGTTTTTCAACACAAATGTAACATTTATTTTACTGGCGTTTGTACACCGCTTCGCCCCCCTGGCTGGCATCTATAACGCCTCTTTCGGTAAGGGGAATTTTTTCACGCAGCAGCTTGTCGCACATCTTTATCTTGTATTCAATATCCAGCATTGTGCCAAGCTTTATCTCAAAGCGGTCCATATACACAGCACCTATTGTGTTTTCGCCTGATACGGATATTTTTGTTATCTGCGTCATATCATATTTTTTAAACAGTGCTATAAGTTCCTTTGCCTTTTCCATGGCAGCTTCGTCCGCCATATCCACATCCAGCCATACAGCAGTTTCGGGCGGCACTGCGGCATTGCGCAGATACTTAAAGCCCTGGGAGTAAACCCTGTATTCGTCATCGTCCGCTGTGTAATAGCTTTCCACACTGTCGGCAAGCTGCACCTCCAGACGGTCGGGCAGGCGTTTTACCACCTTTGCCGATTCCAGATAGGTAAATTCTTCGGTAAGGCCTGTCTGTATTGCCTCTGCGTCCACCTTAAAGATATTTTCTTCTTCGGGGATTGCCATAAAGTCGGTTATCTCTTTTGGGGTAAAGATGCTGCTGCCCGTAACCTCCACATCTCTTACCACAAACAGTGTTTCCATGGCAAAGTAAAAGCCTACAGCTATTACCGCCACAAGTACCACAAGGCTTAAAATGCGTTTTATCATTCTTCTGCGTTTCAAATCCCTGCGGGAAACACGTTTAGGCGGCTGTGCACCAGCCGCCCTGTTATTTCTATTCTGTTTCATTTGCCTTTTCTCTGTCAACTGAAACTCTCCTTATATCTGCACCGAGGGCAGAAAAAACCTGCTCGATTTTTTCGTAGCCTCTGTCGATAAAATTTACACCTTCTATTGTAAAGCAGCCTCTTTTTGCCAAAGCCGCCACAACTGCTGCAGCCCCTGCACGCAGGTCCTTTGCGGCAAGGTTTGCAATATATACATCTTTTCTTTTGGTCTGATAATACTCTCTGCCCTGCACCCTGCAGCACAGCCCCAGCTTTATAAACTCCTCCATATAGGAAAAGCGGTTTTCAAACACCGTTTCGTACAAGGTAAGCGTGCCGTTGCCATTTACAAGTGCGGCACTTAAAAGCGGGCCCATATCGGTGGAAAACGCAGGATAGTACCCTGTGTGCACCTGTATGTCTGCCGCCTTTTCCCCTGTTTTTAACACAAGGGCACTGCTGGCTAAATGCCAGATGCAAAGTCCCGTCTTCTTAAGCTGTTTTTCAAAGCTTTCCATATATTCCACGGGATAGTTTTTTACAAGGCAGATGCCCCTGCAGGCATTTACCGCAGCAAGCACAGTTGCCGCAAAGATTCTGTCGGCTATAGGGGTATACTCCACGCCGCAGAGCGACTCCACGCCCTGAATCATAATTTCGCTTTTGCCTGCACCCGTTATCTTTGCACCTGCACAGTTGAGAAAATGCACAAGGTCTGCCACCTCGGGTTCTCTTGCACAGTTTTTAAGTATGGTAAGTCCCTTTGCCGTTGCCGCCGCCATAATAAGCGTCTGTGTTGCCCCCACACTGGGTATACGCAGCTTGTAGTTTATCCCCTTTAGCCCCGCTGCTGCTGTAAGGGTTATGCTGTCAGCGATGCATTCTGCCTTTGCACCCATACGGCACAGGCCGTCAAGATGTATATCCACAGGTCTTGCACCTATGTTGCAGCCGCCGGGCAAACTTATCGTCACTTTGCCTCTGCGGTATAAAAGCGGTGCAAGGTACAGCACGCTGGAACGCATGGACGTACACAGGCTGTGGGATATACTGCAGATATCGCTGTCCGCATACACCACCGAAAAATCGCCGCCGTGCATAACCGCCGTACTGCCGACGCTGTTTATTATATCCCTGCTTGCCCTTATATCCGAAAGGTCGGGACAGTTTTTAATGCAGCTTTCCCCGTCCAGCATAAGCGATGCCGCAATTATTGGCAGCAGTGCATTTTTTGCCGCAGGCACCACGGCTGTTCCAAAAAGTTTTTTACCGCCGTTTACAACCAGTTTATCCAAAAAACATCACCCCACTTAGCCTATATTATGCAAAAGAGTGATGTTTGGTTAATTATCTGATGGTTTTCTGCCGCAGTTATTTTGCAAAGCCGCCTGCCGCATATACAGGGGTTCAGGCAGGTAAGCCCTATCCGCCGCATATACAGGGGTTCAGGCAGGTCAGCCCTCGCCTCCGCAGAACAGAAATCAGGATACTTTACCCTCACCGCAGAACAGCAGTTCGGTCACATCCGCCTGCAGGCTGCAATGCCGCATATCAGCATTTCGGATACGTCATACCTCACCGCCGCATATCAGCACTATGGGCACATCTGTCCGCAGACTGCAATACTGCCGTTATCGGAACATCTCCATAAGATTTTCGTAGATAATGTCCACACAGCGTGGGTTGTAGGCTGCTTTTGCCTTTTCGCCCATTTCCTTTACAAGCTGCGGATTCTGATACAGCTTTTCAAAGCTTTCGGTAATTGCTTTTTCGTCCAGATTTTTTTCTTCTATAAGAACTGCCGCACCAAGTTCCTCCAGCACACGTCCGTTGTGGAACTGATGGTTTTCCGCCACATTAGGGGACGGAATAAGTATGCTTGCCTTGCCCATACAGCTTAATTCTGCAATGGTCAGTGCACCGCAGCGGCAAACGATTATATCTGCCGCAGCCATATATTTTGCTATATCGTAAAGGTATTCGTATACCCTGATTTTGCTCTGATCGTTGATTTTGTTTTCATCGAGAAATTTTACAAAATTGCCCTCGTCGTATCTGCCCACAACGTGGAAATGCACAATGTCCTCGCGGTTTCTGTTATGTAAAGCCAGCTGCTGCATGGCCTTGTTTACCCTTGCCGCACCCAGGCTGCCGCCAAAGGACAGCACAACAGTTTTGCCCTGCACACCAAGGTCTGCTTTGGCATCTGCCATATCCGCCTTTGTAATTTCTTCCCTTACAGGGTTGCCGCAG
The DNA here is from genome assembly GCA_017435045.1 of Oscillospiraceae bacterium. Lineage (GTDB taxonomy): Bacteria > Bacillota > Clostridia > Oscillospirales > Ruminococcaceae > RGIG3102. The sequence continues at coordinate 28,331 of JAFSFT010000050.1, read as the reverse complement.
ACGATGCATTTTTCGGGAAATGCCATAAATCTGCTTGCCTTTTCGGTTGCAACAAAAACCTTGTCTACATTTTTGCTGAGCAGCTTGTTTGTAACACCTGCAAAAGCGTTCTGTTCGTGGAGGGCGGTTTTTATGCCGCGTTTTGCCGCACGCAGAACTATAGGTCCTGACACATAGCCGCCTGCACCTATTACAAGGTCGGGTTTGAATTCGTTGATAATTTTGTCTGCCGCACGGTTTGCTGTGAGCAGATTTTTAACTGTTATAAGATTTCGCTTTATATTTTCGGGAGAAAAGCTGCGCTGAAAGCCTGTAACCTCCATATGGCTGAACTTATAGCCTGCCTGTGTTACCAGCTTGTACTCCATGCCCTGTTTTCTGCCCACAAACATAATGTGGGCATCGGGCTGTTCCTTTTTTATTTTTTCTGCAATGGCAAGACCCGGATTTATGTGGCCTGCTGTGCCGCCTGCTGCAATTATAACATTCATAAACTATTCTCCTCTTTCAAGGTTTGCATATCGGGAAACGGAAAGTGCAATGCCCATTTCGCCCAGCAGCATCAGCAGACTTGTGCCGCCCTCGGAAAAGAACGGCAGGCTGATGCCTGTGTTTGGTATTGTGTTGGTGGCAACTGCAATGTTGAGAAATGCCTGAACGGAAATCTGGCTGATGATGCCCACCACCAGCATTGCGCCGAATTTGTCCTTTGCTTTTGCGGCAACATATATGCCGCGTACAAGCAGTGCAAAGAAAAGGCCTATAACCATCATGCCGCCAAAAAAGCCAAGCTCCTCGCAGATAACGGAAAAGATAAAGTCGTTCTGCGGTTCTGGCAGGTGCAGATGCTTCTGTCTGCTGTTGCCAAGGCCAAGGCCGAACAGGCCGCCGGAGCCGATGGCAAGCAGGCTCTGATAGCTCTGATAGCCCGAGCCTGTAAGGTCGGCTTCGGGATTGCGCCATGCAACAATACGGGTCTGTGCGTAAGGCACAAGGTCAGGGAACATTATAACTGCCGCCACAACGCCCACAACCAGTATGCTTATGCCGATTAAAAACCATTTTATATCCGTGCCGCCTACAAACATCATTATAACGCCGATGGCAAAGATGATAACCGTGCCCGAAAGATGGGGCTCCAGCAGCATAAGCAGTGCCACCGAGGCAAGGATTGTACCAAAGGGTATAACCCCGTGCTGCAGGGTTTTCATTCTGTCTCCCTTTTTCTGTATCATGTCGGCAAACAGCAGTATAACTGCAAACTTTGCAATTTCAGACGGCTGGAAGGACAGCACTCCCGGAATGATAATCCATCTTTTTACACCCTTGATTTCGGGCATAAAGAGCACCACCACAAGCAGAATGTAGGTAAGGCCCAGCACCAGCCAGCTGTACCGTCTGAAAATACGGTAGTCAATTTTGGAGACAATCAGCATGGCCACCACGCCCACAACCGCAAAAACCAGCTGGTTTTTGATGTAGTGCATACTGTCGCCCATACGGTAGATGCCCACAACATAGCTTGCGGAGTAAAGCATTATAAGCCCGAACACCAACAGCGTAAGTGTGATGACAAGCAGGGGCATATCCACGCTTGTGCCCTTGTCGGCAAAACGGAAAAAGCTTTTTATATTGAATTTTTTACCTGTACCTTTTTCCTTTTCCAAGCTGATATTCCCCTTTTCAAAAATTTATTTTTAACCTAAGTACATATAGAGATAGGACAGTGCGCCAAATACTGCCGCAACTGCAGAGAACACGCATACAATCTTTATTTCGCTCCAGCCGCTCATCTCGTAGTGATGGTGGATAGGGCTCATTTTAAAGATGCGTTTGCCGTGTGTGAGTTTAAAGTAGGTAACCTGAATTACAACACTGAGTGCCTCGCAGGTGTAGATGATGCCGATAAGCACCAGAATTTCGGGACGGTTGATTGCCCATGCCATAGCCACAACGCTGCCGCCAAGGAACATACTGCCTGTGTCGCCCATAAACACCTTTGCAGGGTAGAAGTTCCACACAAGGAAGCCGCCCACCGCACCTGCCAGTGAACAGGCAAAGATGCTGTTGGAGTAGTAGCCGTAGGACATGGAGATGATAAAGAAGGACAGTGCAACGATAAATGTTACGCTGGAGCACAAGCCGTCGATGCCGTCTGTAAGGTTAACGGCATTAACCATAAAGATTATGCCTGCAAACACAATCGGATAATAAACGATGCCCAGCTCGATATGGCCGATTATGGGGATATTTACATTTGTGCTGATGTGGCCGATAAGATACTGTGCTGCCAGAAATGCCGCTGTTACAAAGAACTGCAGCACCAGCTTCTGTTTTTCGGTAAGACCCAGATTGCGTTTTTTTACAACCTTGATGTAGTCGTCCACAAAGCCGATTGCACCAAAGGCAAGGGATGTAAGCATGCTGATAAGCAGGCTTATGTTCTGTGTGCGGTACATTTCGTCCATAAGGGTTTTTTCGCTGTTAAGCAGCAGAGAGTAGCCTGCAATTACCCCCACAAGAATGCCTATTACAAACATAATGCCGCCCATTGTAGGTGTGCCCTGCTTTGTCTGATGCCATGTAGGGCCTATTTCATTGATAGTCTGGCCGTATTTCAGCTTTCTGAGCCATGGGATAATCACATATCCGCTTATTGCTGTAATCAGAAATGCTGAAAAAGTAGCAACCAAAAAAGATATTCTAACCATAAAAACTCCTGTATTTTAATAAACCAAGTTTATTATTTCCTCAAATTTCATACCGCGGCTTGCCTTAAAGATAACCGCATCGTCCTTCTGCAGAATGGATTTAAGATATTCTGCCAGTTCCTCCTTGCTGCCGAACAGCAGGCCGTTTTCAAAGCCTGTGGCAATATACTGTGCCTCGCTGCCAAAGCAGAGCATTATGTCAACGCCCTTTTCCTTTGCGTAGCGGCCCACCGCTGTGTGCATATGGGCACTGTCTGCACCAAGTTCCAGCATATCGCCGAACACGCAGATTTTTCTGCCCTTTGCAATGCTGCACACTGTGTTTACCGCCGCACGCATACTGTCGGGGCTGGCGTTGTAGCAGTCCTCAATGTAGGTAACGTCATCCTTTGCCACAACCTTGCCGCGCATACCGCTTGGCACATAGTCACGCAGGTTTTCCGCTGTCTTCTGCGGGTCAAAGCCCATGGCGGTAACAACAGTGTAGGCAGAAAGTGCGTTCATAACATTGTGGCTGCCCACAACAGGTATTGTACAGCTAAACTCGCCGCGGATTTTGTCGCAGATTGTAAAGGATGTGGAAAGGCCATTCTGCACAATGTCCTTTGCTGTAACATCTGCGTCCTTATTTTCTATGGCAAAATATTTTACATTCAGCGGATTTGCTATAACCGCTTTGCTTAAGAATTTATCGTCTCCGTTAAGCACCAGTGTGCCGTCTTTGTCCATACCGTCACAGATTTCCAGCTTTGCTTTGAGGATATTTTCCTGACTGCCCAGCTTTTCCAGATGGCTTACGCCTATGCAGGAGATAACCGCATATTTCGGTTTTGCGGCACAGGACAGTTTGTGCACGTCTCCAAGGTCGTCCATGCCCATCTCCAGAATTGCAAACCTGTCATCCTTTGCAAAGCCAAAGATTGTCTGCGGCATACCTATTTCGTTGTTGTGGTTGCCAAGGCTGCGTACAGTTTTTGCAAAAGGAGAAAGTGCTGTATACACAAAATCCTTTGTGCTGGTTTTGCCCACGCTGCCCGTTACACCTATAACCTCAAGGTCAAAAAGCTCCCTGAAGTTTGCACCAAGCTGAATGCTTGCGTCCAGAATATTTGGTACAATTGCCTGCTTGTGTGCAGGGATATCGTCAATCATATTTTCTGTAAGCACATAGCAGGCACCGTTTTCAATTGCCTTTGCCGCATAGTCCTCGCCGTTTACACGCTCGCCTCTTATGGCAAGAAAAACACTGTTTTCCTGTACCTGTCTGCTGTCCACCACAACGGAGGAAACCACAACGTCCTCCATAGGTATTGCTACATCTTTTAAAAGCTGTGAAAGATAAACCTTTTCCACCTATTTTTCATTCCTTTTTTTCATATATTGTTCAACTATCTGATGCTCGTCAAGGTAAAGGGTTATTTTGTCGATAACCTGATAGTCCTCGTGTCCCTTGCCGCACAGAATAAGTATGTCATTATATTGTAACATATCCAGTGCCATTTTAATAGCTTTTCTTCTGTCAACCTGAGCAATATAAGGGATTTTGTGCTCCACAAGGGGCGGCAGTGCCTCGTCGATAATCTTCTGCGGGTCCTCACCTCGCGGATTGTCGCTGGTAAGCACCGCAAAGTCCGCATATTTTGCCACCGTTTCGCTCATATATTTACGCTTGGACGGGTCACGTTCCCCTGCACAGCCGTACAGCACTATAAAGCGGTTTTTCGCAAAAGGCTTAAGACCGCTCAGCACATTTTCCAGCCCGTCAGGTGTGTGGGCATAGTCGCAGATAACTGTGAAAGGTTCTTTTACAAGCACCTCGCATCTGCCCTTTACGCCGCTTATGTTTTTAAGGCTCTGTGCCACAGAGGCCATGTCAAAGCCAAGTGCTGTGCAGGCAAGGGCCGAGCCCATTGCGTTGTGCACGGAATATTCCCCGGGCATTGCAAATTCCACACGGATTATGCTGCCCTCGCTTACCATAAGGAACTTTGAGCCTGTGCCTGTAAGCTGAATATTTTTTGCTGTGCAGAATGCCGCATCATCCCTTACAGAGAAGGTAACAACATTTCTGCCGCTGTTTTTATACATATCGGCAACCTTTCTGCCGTATGCGTCATCTGTGTTTACGATAATGTTTTTGCTGTTTTCAAAAAGAATACATTTGGCCTTAAAGTATTCTTCCATTGTCTTGTGGTAGTCCAGATGGTCCTGAGTGAGGTTTGTGAACACCGCCACGTCAAACTCTATGCCGTACAGCCTCTGCTGCACCAGTGCCATGCTGGAAACCTCCATAACCACATATTCGCAGCCGCTTTTGTACATCTGGCTTAACAGCACGTTAAGCTCGTATGCCTGCGGAGTTGTGTATTTTGCAGGTATATCCTGCTGGTCAATCATATTCTGTATGGTGCCGATAAGCCCCACCTTTTTGCCCTGCTGCTGAAGGATATCCTTGATGAGATAGGTGGAGGTGGTCTTGCCGTTTGTACCTGTAATGCCAATCATCTTCATCTTTTTTGACGGATTGTCAAAGAAGTTTGCACACAGCAGAGCATAAGCCTTTTTGCTGTCGGCAACAATGGCCTGATTTTCCACACCTGTATCCTGCTGGCAGATTATCAGCCTTGCACCCAGCTCCACCGCTTTCTGTGCAAAGGTGTGGCCGTCAAAGCTTGCACCCCTGCAGCAGACAAACGCACAGCCCTCTGCCACCTTGCGGGAATCGTCTGTGACAAAGGTTATTTCGCAGTCCTTTACATTTCCCGTATATTCAATTCCTTTTAACAAAGTCAATGCGTTCATAATGTCTCCTATGCTCAAGATAATTTGTCTGGAATATCTGCACAGCCGTACAAAAATGTGTGCTGTGTGCCGCTGCCTTATTAAAACCGCAGGCTGTATGCCGCAGATACACCGCAGCACCCGCAGCTTCTGCAGACAGCTATGTATGTGCTGATACCGCCTGTTCCGCAGTTTTAAGCAATTCTGCTGCCGCATATGTCTGCGTTTTAACAGTTAAACCCTGTTTATCCGCTGCTGCAGCTTTGCTGCCTTATTCAAATGTGCCTGTGTCGGACACAGTAACCTCTATGGTGGTGCCAAGCTGCACCTTTTCCCCTGCCGCTATGCTCTGGGAGGAGATAACGGCATTTTTGTTGCTTGCCGACACGCCCGACATGGATATATTAAGCCCCAGACCGTTAAGGGTGCTTTCTGCCGCTGACGGCGAATGTCCGCTTAAGTCAGGCACTGTAACTGTTGTATTTTTGGATTCGGCATCGGTGTGCAGCACCACAATGCCGCCCTTTTTAATCTTCATATTGCTTGTAGGGAACTGGCTTGTTACATTTGCGCCGTTGCCCACTGTTTTTACAAGGAAGCCTGCACGCTGCAGCTTGCTGGTTGCGTCTGTTACCGAGCTGCCTGCCACATTTGGCACATAAACGCTTACATTTGCCTTTTCTGCCTCTGTATACACAGGCTCCACGCCAAGGTAAGGCAGAATTTCGCCCATAAGTGCACCCACAACAGGTCCTGCAAGGATACCGCCGTAGTAGGAGGTTGTTCTTGGCTCGTCAAAGAATATAAGCACTGCAATTTCGGGGTCGTCACAGGGGGCAACACCCACATAGGATGCAATGTAGTCATCGTCCATGGCTGTGTCCAGCTTCTGTGATGTACCCGATTTGCCGCCTACACGGTAGCCCGGCACTTTGGAGTGCTGTGCATTGCCGCTTGTGCCGTTTTCCAGCAGCATTTTGCATATCTGGCTGCTTACTTCCTCGCTTATAACCTGACGTCTGATTTCAGGCGTAAGGTCTTTGACAGTATTTCCGTCCTCGTCCACCAGCTTTGAAACAAGGTGAGGTGTAACAAGGTTGCCGCCGTTTACCGCTGTGGCAACGGCTGTAATCATCTGTACAGGTGTAACCTTGAAGGTCTGGCCAAAGGAGTTACTTGCCAGACTTGTCTCGGTCATTGTATCGGCATTGTAGGTAATACTTTTCTGTTCGCCAGGCAGGTCGATGCCTGTTTTTTCGCTCATGCCAAAGGATTCAAAGTAATCCACAAAGGTTTCGATGCCCATTCGCTGGCCCATATCGATAAAGGACGGGTTGCAGGACTCGATAAGTGCCTGTGTAAAGGTAAGCGGACCGTGGCCTGCACGGTTGTTGCAGCCGATGGTCCAGCCGCCAACCGAAACGTGACCCTTGCAGTAAAAGCCGCTGTTTACAGTTGCCGCACCGCTGTCCAGTGCTGCAGAGGCGGTGATTATTTTGAATACGGAGCCCGGTTCGTACAAATCGGAAACTGCTTTGTTTCTCCACTGTGTCTGCCTTGCCTGGCTTACCGCCGCATTGTATTCCTCGTCATTTGTTATAAGGTCAATTGCCGCAGCAACGTCCTCGTCGTAGATGGTAAAGGGGTCGTTAGGGTCAAAGTCCGGTTTGTTGGACATTGCAAGTATTGCCCCCGTTTTAACGTTCATAACAATGCCGACTCCACGGCACTGTACGTTGTATTCTTCAACCTTCTGAGAAAGGTGTTTTTCCAGAAAATGCTGGACAGTTTCGTCAATGGTGGTAACAAGGCTGTAGCCGTCCTGTGCGGCATTGAGCTCCTCGTATTCATAGCCCATATCCAGTCCCCAGCCGTTCTTTGCCGAGATTACACGTCCCTGAACACCTGTCAGCTCCTCGTCGTAATAGCTTTCCAGTCCTGCAAGGCCCTGATTGTCTGTGCCGCAGAAGCCAAGGATTGTGGCTGCAAAGCTGCCGTAAGGATAGTAGCGTTTAAAGTCCTCCACAAGGTTTACACCAAGGATTTCCTCCTCCTCGCACCACTGCCTTATAGCATCTGCCTCGGGCTTGTCGATTTTGTATTCGATAACCTCGTAATAGCTGTTGTGGTTCTGCAGCTTGGTCAGTGTTCTCTCCCTGTCTGCACCCAGAATTTCCTCCAGCTTTTCGGCAATGCGCGGGTGCTGTTCCTCCTCGCTTTCCGCAGGAGAAACAAACACGGTCCACACAGTTGCACTCTGGGCAAGCACCTTCATGTTTGCGTCGTATATTGTGCCCCTTTTAGGGGATATCTTGGTGTCACGCAGCTGTATGGAGGAGGCCTTTGCCTTGTAGTCCTCGTAGTTGATTATCTGTATATTAACCATATTTCCCACAATAAGTGCGACAAAAGCAAAAAAGCAGCACGCCACAAAAAGTGCCCTGCCTCTCATGCTCTTTGTAACCCTGTTATTGTTTTTTCTTGGCCTGTTATCCAATTTGGTGTCCTCTTTTTTGTACAGAATTCTGTTCCTTATATAGAACAATAAGGGTTTACTGCAGCAGGGGGCAGATTTTCCTCACACAACCCCCTTTGGTAAACCCTTTTAGCTAATTTATATTTTTTTACGGCTGGAAATATGACAGTATAGGCTGCACAGCATCCTCTATTTTATCTGTCAGCTTTCCCTCGCCCCATTCAACCTTGTTTTCGTTTTCGATTTCAACGTATTCAATCTGGGAGGAATCCATCTTTACCATGCCCAGCACACCCACTGCGTAGTCCTCAATTTCGTCAAGGCTCATACGGCTTTCAAGGGTAAATTCAAGATAAGCCTTTTCGCTTTCGGCTTCTGTAATTGCATTCTGTGCCGCAGCAATGCTGTTTGTGGTTTTGGTAATTTCGGCATTTGTCCAGATAACGCCTACAATAAGGCTGACAATAACTGCAATGGACAGGATGTTCACTACATTTTTAAAAGCATATTTAGTTTTAAGTTTTACAACTTTAGCCTGCTTTGGCGCTTCGGTCTTTTTTTCTCTTGGCTCAAGCAGAGTCTCGTACATAGACAAATCGTATGCAGCATTCTGTCTGTCCATAGCTTTCTCCTTTACTGATTTTTCTATCTTTAAGTACTAAATTTTTTCGATAATTCTAAGCTTTGCACTGCGTGAACGGCGGTTTTCCTCCTGTTCCTGTGCATCGGCCTCGATAGGTTTTTTGGTTATAAGTTTTCCCCTTGCCTTGCCGCCGCAGATGCAGATTGGCAGCTCTTTAGGGCAGGTGCAGCTGATTGTAAGTTCCTTGAAATACTGCTTTACAATGCGGTCTTCAAGAGAGTGGAAGGTGATTATGCACATTCTGCCGCCCGGGTTTAACATCTCGAACATATCGTCAAGGGCATCCTTAAGTGCCCCCAGTTCGTCATTTACTGCAATACGCAGTGCCTGAAAGGTTTTGCGGCTTGGGTTTTTGCTTTTTCTGCGTTCTGCCGCAGGATAAGCACTGTTTACAATTTCGCTTAACTGTGTTGTGGTGGTTATTGGCTGTGTCTCGCGGTATGCAACAATCTTCTTTGCAATGCCGTAGGCAAACTTTTCTTCCCCGTATTCGCGGAGAATGTCGGTTATCTCCTGCAGTGACAGATTGTTTACAAGGTCAGCCGCAGAAGGGCCCTCCTTGCTCATACGCATATCAAGGTATGCTTCGGCATTGTAGCTGAAGCCTCTTTCCGCTGTGTCCAGCTGATAGCTTGACACGCCAAGGTCCAGCAGTACGCCGTCTATCTTTTCCACATTTTCTTTTCTCAGTGCATATTTTGCATCGCGGAAGTTGGTCTGTATAACCTTTGCAGGCAAGCCTGCAAGACGCTGTGTTGCAACCGCAACTGCGTCCGGGTCCTGGTCAAGGCCATAGAGCATACCGCCCTCTGTAAGATGCTTTGCAATCTCTCTGGAGTGGCCTGCGCCGCCACAGGTGCCGTCCACATAAATGCCGTCGGGCTTTATTGCAAGGCCGTCGATGCACTGCTGCAGCATTATTGATTTGTGGCTGAATTCGCTCATACTAAAACTCCAGTTCTTCCATTGCTGCTTCTATATCAGCAAAGTCCATACTTGCTTCTTTTGCTTCGTAGCTGGCTTTGTCCCATATTTCAATATGGTTGCCTGCGCCGATTATGATAATATCCTTTGTGATGTTTGCGTGGCTTTTAAGGTACTGCGGAAGGAGAATTCTGCCCTGCTTGTCCGGTGTAACGTCCATGGCGTTGGCATACAGCATACGCTGGATATCACGGGTTTTAACCATGGATTTTTCCTTGAGAATTTCGGCAATTCTGAGCCATTCCTTTTCGGCATAGCCGATGATACAGCCGTCCAGCCATTTGGTGATGTAAAAGGTTTCGCCCATTTCTGCACGCAGCTTTGGAGGGAAATTTGTTCTGCTTTTTGCGTCCAGCGTATATTCGTATCTGCCAAACAGCATATTTACCCCTCCTTCTCTGTGCGGGCGGTGAAAGCGGCATTTTTGTTCATTTTCTGTACATTTACCCACTTTCTCCCACTTTTACCCACTTTTATAAAAAAATAATAACACAAAAGCTTGTCAAATGCAATATATAATGCAAAATTTCATAAATATTTTTCAGCCTGTCCATTCCGCAAAAAGCCTTTAAAATAAAGGTTTTTTTCCAGTTTTTTACACAGATTTTCCCCTGGTGGGAACAGGTGGGGAAAGTTATCATTTTTTTGGCAGAAAAAATTTTATTTTTGCTTTTTATTGCCGTATTTTGTGATAAAATATATGCATAACAGACTTTTGGTGGGGATTTGGGAATGAAGCATTTAAAACAGAATTTTTTCCGTCAGGGTGCATACACCGCCGCACAGCAGCTTGCAGGCAAATGGATATGCCGCCGCATTGACGGAAAAATACACAGATTTCAGATTACCGAGACGGAGTGCTATATCGGCAGCTGCGACACTGCCTGCCACGCACACAGGGGAAAAACCCCACGCACACAGATTATGTGGCACGAGGGCGGCGTGTGCTATGTATACCTTTGCTACGGCATACACTATATGCTCAACTTTATAACGGGCAGCGAGGGCGAAGCCGAGGGTGTGCTTATCCGCGGTGTAAAAGGTGCCGAGGGCCCCGGCAGGGCCTCGAAGGCAATGCAGATTGACAAATCCCTTTATGGCGAAAGCCTGCTGACAAAGGATAAAATCTGGGTGGAAGACGACGGAAAAGAGTACACCTTTACCGAACATAAACGCATAGGCATAGGCTATGCCACGCAGGCCGACCAGGACAGACTTTGGCGGTTTGTGCTGGAGGAAAAGGGATAAACGAATCCATAACACCCTGCCAGCCCCATTTTCAAAAAACATTTTCCGCAGTGTTTTGCCACTGCAAAATATTTTTCAGCAACCTGCAGAACACTTTACAGAACATATTGCAGAACAATCTGCAGAATATACACTGTACAGAAGCACAAAAACAGCGGTTATCGTTTTGATAACCGCTGTTTTTATATCTGTGTATTCTGTTATTATTCTGCAGCTTCTTCTGCAGCTTTTTCCTGTGCTGCCGCCTGCTCTGCCGCAAGCTGTTCTGCCGCTTTCTTTTCCTTTCTGTCTGTTCTGTAGTTGGAGGTGGTCACATAAATGTGGCCGATAAAGAAAAATACCGCACAGAAGATAAGGATAAAATGTCTTAATGTTATGCCGCACACAAGGAATATTGCCGCAGGCACAACCGCCATAATCATTGCCTTGATATAGGTCTGCTTTTTCATAAAGGAAAGCCATACCAGTATATACACAAGCAGCAGGGTTATGTTGGCAAACAGGTAGATAAGAAATTCGTTTACATGGCCGAAGCCGAATTCTCCCACACCAAAGGGCAGTATCATAAACAGCATTGTGCCAAGCCTGCCCAGCCACTCGCAGATGTTCATAGCTGTATTGGTGCATCTGTTCTTAAACTTTTTGAACTTAATGGCCATAACGATGGACGGTATAAGCAAAGCCGCCACAATTATTCCGTTAAAAACAGTAATCATATTGTATTCCACAGCATTTCCTCCTTTTTATACATCCTCAAAATCAATAGTTCTTTTTAAGCTTGCGGTGGTACATTGCAGGGCCGCGGCTGGTTTTCGGCACAACCTGCAGAATTTCGCTTTCGATAATCTTTTCCATACGCAGTGCAACAAAGGCATCGCCTATACCAAGCTGATGTCTGCCCAGCACATTGCCTATTACCATTGCCTGAATAAACTCCTCGTCGGCAAGGTCAATTTCGTCCCATATATATTTGTCGTATATATCCTCCGACACACTGCGTACCCTGCCGTTAAGCACCGCGCGCAGAGGAGAATTTTCCACCTTTAAATTCCACCACTGCTGTGCGTAGCCCCAGTATTCCTTTGTCTTGTCCTGTGCAAAGCCTAAAAACCTGTGCCATTCTGAGGGGGCAACCTCGCCCCAGCCAAGATACTCCGTTATAACGTTTTTCTCCTCGTCAAACATATACTTGGGCAGCTTTACGGTGTACACCCTGCCCTTGTAGTCTGCAATATTCCTAAGCTGTGCCATAAACCACAGAAGACCGCAGCGTTCGGACGGAGAGTCGCTGTACCATATACGCACATCCTCGCCGCACTGTGCACGCTCTGTAACCTGTGCAAAATCCGCCACAGCCTGGTCGTACTGCATTTTCGCAGCTTTCTGTGTGTCATCATCGTAGATGCTGTACAGTGCTTTAAGCACATCAAGGCGTTTTTGTCCTATGCCGTTTTCGGTTATATCGCCCATATCCCACGCAAGGTCAAAGCAGTAAACATCGTCGGGGTTGCCGCCCAGAGGCACCGCTTTTTCCCATTCTGTGCGTTTCTTTTCTTCGGCATTTCTTTTTATTGTTTCTATTTCTTCCGCTGAAGTTTCACTGCCGCTTTTTTGCGAAAGGATTACGCTTATACCCATACCTTTAAAGCTGCCGCTGCCATAGTGCTGTGCAGATTTAAGGCTGCCTGCCGCACTTTCGCTGAATAAAATTTCTATCATACTTTTTCTCCTTTATATACAAGAGAATATTCTTTGACAATATTATACTATATATTCCCGTATACTGCAAAGAAAAAGAGATAATCCGCAAAAAACAGATTATCTCTTTTATCTATGCAATGTTAAACTCTGTAGTAAAGCTGTGCAACATAAGCCATGTAACGGCAGGTTTCGTCGTCAAACTGTTCGGGTTTAAGTCTCCACTGCCAGTTGCCCGCTGCTGTGCCCGGGGTATTGATTCTTGCTTCGTCGCCCAGTTCAAGATAGTCCTGCAGAGAAACCATAACAAGGTTTGCAGGGGAAGAAAGTGTGTGACGGATAAAACGGTTTTTCTCCCATTTTTCTGTGTAGAACATCATATACTGTCCGGAGTAGTTCTGTTCTTCCCAAGTAAGGGAGTCGTACCAGCCCTTTGCAGTCTGGTTGTCGTGGGTGCCTGTGTAAACCACGCAGTTTTTGATGTGGTTGTGCAGCAGATATTCGCTTTCCACACCCTTTGTAAAGGCAAACTGCATAATCTTCATGCCAGGGTAGCCTGTTTCGTCAAGCAGCTTGCGTACGCCTGCTGTAATGTGGCCAAGGTCCTCTGCAATAATTTTAACATCCCCAAGCTCTGCCTTGATGGCATTGAACAGGTCGATGCCCGGGCCTTTTTTCCACTTGCCGTTTTCGGCAGTTTTGTCCTTTGCAGGAATGGAGTAAAACTTTTCAAAGCCGCGGAAATGGTCGATACGCACAACGTCGTACATCTGGAACAGTGCTTTTACACGGCTTATCCACCATTTAAAGCCTTCCTCCTTGTGTGCTTTCCACAGATAGAGAGGGTTGCCCCAGAGCTGACCTGTTTTGGAGAATGCATCAGGCGGACAGCCTGCAACCTCTTTTGGCTGACCATCCTTTTTAAGGTCAAACAGGTGCTTGTTTGCCCATACGTCTGCACTGTCAAGACCAAGATAGATTGGAATGTCGCCTATGAGCTGAACACCGTTTTTGTTTGCGTACTTTTTAAGTGCCGCCCACTGCTTAAAGAAGATAAACTGTACAAAGCAGTAGTAGCCGATTTCTTCGGCAAGGCGTTCTCTTGCGGCTTCCATTGCAGCTTCCTCGCGGAGTTTTTCGCCGGATTTCCACTGTGTCCACGGGGCGTTGTTTTCATCTCTAAGTGCCATATAAAGTGCATAGTCGCCCAGCCAGTGTGCATTGTTTTCCTCAAAGGTTTCGTATGCCTTTGTTTTAAACACAGCCTTGCCGTTTGTGTATGCAAGCTTAAGCAGTTTTTTTCTGCCTTTGGACACTGCATCGTAGTCAACGTGTGCAGGGTCGCTGCCCCAGAAAACGGATGTGCAGTCTTCCTCTGTGAGGTAGCCGTCCTCCACCAGCATATCAAGGTCGATAAAATATGCATTGCCTGCAAAGGTGGAGTATGCCATATAAGGGCTGTCGCCAAAGCCTGTAGGGCCGTGTGGCAGCACCTGCCAGTAGCTGTGCCTGCCTGCCTTTAATTTATCAATAAAGTTATAGGCCTCCTTGCCGAATGTACCGATGCCGTATTTGGACGGCAGACTGAATACAGGCAGCAGAACGCCTGCTTTTCTCTTTTCAAAAACCATAGTAAATCTCCTTAAGGTTTATTTTACAGACAGCTTTGCCCTCTGTCTGCGGAATTTATCTTACAGACAGCCTTATCCGCTGTCTTATAAATTTGTTTTGTATACAGCCCTATCCGCTGTCCTGCAGATTTGTTTTACAGACATATCTGTCCGTTATCTTCAGGAATTTCTTCCCTTATTTCTTTTTTCTTTGTGCTCTTTTTCTTTGCGGATAACTTTGCACCGTTTTCATTCTGTGCCGCAAAGCTTTCCGCAGTTTCAAACACAAAACGCGGGCCGTACTCGCTTTTTGCACTGTCGTCCAGTTTTATATACAGTGCTTTGTCCTGTGCTGTCACCTGTGCAATTTTTCCGCCAAGCAATGTTTTTGCTGTCCGGGTATCTATTGCAACACCATAGTTTTTAAGCTGAATGGGCTCTTTCCATATGGTGAACTTGCAGTTGTGGGGCTGGGGCCAGTTTACACAGCCAAAGCTTTTGTCCTTTTCGATAACCTCGCCGCCGCAGCGGGGGCAGATGCCCACAATTGCATCGGCATAAGGCAGCGGGCTGTCAAACCTGCCCTTGCCTATTGCAAAGGAATACCGCTGGCTGATAATCTTGTTAACCGTTTCCAGCACATCGTTGTACAAATCCTGCGGTGTGGCCTCGTTTTCCTTTATCTTTTCCTGTATTGCCCACCATTTTGCGGTCATATCAGGCTTTTTTATTTCGTCAGGCAGACAGCCGTACAGTTCCCTGCCCTTTTGGGTGGATATAAGGTTTTTGCCCTTTTTCTCGATATAGCCGCGGGCTATAAGGTTGGTGATAATGGCTGTACGGGTACTTTCGGTACCTATTGAGCCCTTGTCCTTGTCGCTGTCCTTGTCTTTACGCAGCAGCAGTTCGCGGATTTCGGGGTCTTTTACATACTTTGCCACCGAGGTCATATCCTTGTTGAGGGTAATTTCGGTGTATCTTTTTGGCGGCTTGGTCTCAATTTCCTTTATCTCGCCGTCTGCCACATTAACAGTATATTCTCCTGCAGGCACTTTATCAAGGGCGGTTTCCTCGGTATTTTTTTCCTTGAAATATCTGCGGAAGCCCTGACTTTCGCACAAAAGGCTCTGTGCCTTTACGCTGTTGTTGTTTTTAAGCTGTGCGGTCAGCGTGGTCTTTAAATCCACCGCCTCGGGCAGAAACTGTGCCAGATAGTACTGACAGATGGCAAGGTACACGTTTTTCTGCACCTCGGTCAGCTTGTTCAGGTCCACCTTTGTGCCCGTTGGGATAATGGCGTGGTGCGGCTCCTTAACCTTGCGGAAGCAGGCGGATTTTATGCCCAAATCCAGCTCGGGCAGGTCAAAGCCCGTTATGCCCAGCACCGCACTTACAACGCGTGGTGCGTCCTCGTAATGCTCCTCGTTGAGATATCGGCTGCTGGAGCGGTTGTAGGTTATTGCCTTGTAAATTTCTCGCAGGTCCTGTGCTGCTTTGGATGTTTCTTCAAGGGAATAGCCAAATTTATTGCCGCAGTAGGTCTGCAGTTCCACCTGATTGAAAGGCAGCGGCGGTTTTTCCTTTGCCTTGGATTTTTCCACCTTTACTTCCAGCGGTGTTTTTTTAAGATAGTTAAAGGTTCTTTCCAGCATTGTGCGGTCCAGCACCTTGCCGTTTTCGTCAAGTATGGGGCTGTCGGGATTGGGGTAAAACTTTGCACGCACACCCTGCAAATCTCCGTCCAGGTCCACAAAAAGCTCGTAATAGCACACCTTTGTGTGGTTTTCTATAAGCATATCCCTTGCCACCACAAGCCCCAGTGTAGGTGTCTGCACACGGCCCACGTTCATAAGGTCCCTTGTGCGGTTGGAAAGGGTGAAAAAGCGGGAATAGTTTATGCCCACGATAAAATCCGCCACACTTCTTGCACGGGCAGAGTAGCCGTTTGGCAGATGTTTTTCGTTACTTTCCATTTTGCCGAACTGCTTGCGGATATATTCGGGGTTGTTGTCGTTGGTGGAAAGACGCAGCACCTGCCCTTTATAGTCAAAGTATTCCAGTATCTCGTCTATCAGCAGCTGCCCTTCGTCGTCAGGGTCTCCTGCGTGCACCACAACCTCTGCCTGCTTAAGCAGGCTGCCTATTACATTTACCCTGCCTATTTTGCTGTGGTCGGGCACCGTCTGCCAGTTTTCAAAGAATATGGGCAAAGTTTCCTTTGACCACTTTTTGTATTTTATATCGTATTCTTCGGGCTGTTTAAGCTTGAAAAGGTGGCCGAATGCGGAGATAACGGTGTATTCGCCGCAGTTTATGCTGCCGTCCCTGTTAAAGACAGGCCTGTCGCATATTGCCGCTGCTATGGCCTTGCCAAGCTCCGGCTTTTCCGCAAGTATCAGCTTCATCCTCTGTGCCCCTTTCAATATACTTTAATATTTAACATTGTACCATAAATGGGTGTTGTTTTGGAATTTAATATTGGTGCATTTTGTTATTTATATAAATTATCACTATGAAAATTTATTACTTTTTAATATATAACTGAGCCATTAAATGTGATACAATGTATTTGTGCGAAATGTACCAAAAATAAATTTATATATACAGGAGAAAAGTTATGATCAGATTTGAATGCGACTACGCTGAAGGCGCACATCCAAGAATTCTTGAAAGAATGATGGAAACAAACATGGAGCAGACACCGGGCTACGGCCTTGACCCACACTGCGACAGAGCAAGAGAAATTATCAAAAAGGAATGCGGCAAGGATGTTAACGTGCACTTTATCGTTGGCGGCACACAGACAAACCTTATCGTGCTGGCTTCCCTGCTTAAACCATATCAGGGTGTTCTCTGTGCAAACACAGGTCACGTTGAAGGCCACGAAACAGGCGCTATTGAAGCAACAGGCCACAAGGTTATGACACTTCCAAGCCCTGACGGCAAAATCAAAGCAGAACAGATTGCAAAAGCTGTTGACTGGCACTATGCACAGGGCAACCGTGAACACATCACACAGCCGGGTGCAGTATACATCAGCCACCCAACAGAAAACGGCACAACTTATACAAAGGACGAACTGGCAGAAATCAGTGCAACCTGCCGTAAATACAACCTGCCTCTGTTCCTTGACGGTGCACGCCTTGGCTACGGCATGGCAGCATACGACAGCACAATTACAATGAAAGACCTTGCAGAATACTGCGACGTATTCTACATCGGCGGCACAAAGGTTGGTGCACTGTTTGGCGAAGCTGTTGTATTTACAAACGGCGGCGGCGACTTTGAATTCCGTTACCACATCAAGCAGCGCGGTGCTATGCTTGCAAAAGGCAGACTGCTTGGCATTCAGTTTGAAACACTGTTTGAAGACGGCCTCTATTACGAAATTTCCAAAGGTGCTATCGACAAGGCAATGCAGATAAGAGATGCATTTGCAGCAAAGGGCATCAAGTTCCTTTACGATTCCCCAACAAACCAGCAGTTCCCTATTATTCCAAACGATATGCTTGCAAAACTGGGCGAAAAATATGCATACAGCTACTGGGAAGATGTGGGCCCTGACCACACAGCAGTACGCTTCTGCACAAGCTGGGCAACAAAACAGGAAAATGTTGACGAACTGCTCAAGGATATTGCAGCACTGTAATTTTAAAAAGACCACACCGCCGCAGACACAAAACTGTCTGCGGCGGCATTTATTTTTTACAGCCATACTTTTTTGTTTATACTTTTATGCAGTTGTGCTATTATTAGGTTATAACATATTCCGTCATACAGATATGGAGGTTTATATGCTGCATCAGATTCCCCTTGAAAAAACAAAGCTGACCGACGAATTCTGGTCCTTCTACATCAAGACAATAAAACAGAACACCATTCCCTATCAGTACGGTGTTCTCAACAATTCGCCCCATGTAACCATAGAAAACGAAAACAAAAAGGATTTTTTTGAAAATCAGAAAAGCAATGCACTGGAAAATTTCCGTGTTGCCGCAGGCATATCGTCAGGCGGGCACTACGGCATGATTTTTCAGGACAGCGACGTGTACAAATGGCTGGAGGCAGTGGCTTACAGCCTGCACATAAACCCCGATAAGGAGCTGCAGTCAGTTGCCGACAGCGTGGTGCAGCTTATTGCCGCCGCACAGACCGGCGACGGATATATCGACACCTATTTTCAGGTAAAGGAACCGCGGCTTAAATACCGTATGCTCTATTCCGGCCACGAGCTGTACTGTATGGGGCATCTGCTTGAGGCCGCCGCCGCATACTACGAGGCAACGGCAAACACCGCTGCTTTGCAGATTGCAGAGAAAGTAATTGACCATATCGACAGCGTTTTCGGCTGTGATGATGACAAAATTCAGGGCTCTGACGGACATCCCGAAATTGAGCTTGGCCTGCTTAAGATATACGAAACAACCAAAAATCCAAAGGCACTTAGGCTTGCAGAATTCTTTCTTGATATCCGCGGCAAAAACACAGAGTTTTATGCCGAAGAAATGGCAAAAAACGAAAAGGACGGCCTGCCCATAAAGATGATAAAGGTGCCTGATTTAAAAAGCTATCTTGTGGCACACACCCAGCCGAAAAATATGACCGAGGCTGTGGGGCACGCTGTGCGTATGCTTTATCTTGCCGCCGCAATGGCAAGGATTGTGCACCACAACAGCGACAGGGAAATGCTTGATGCCTGCAGGGCAATATGGGACAATGTGGCAAACAAAAAGCTGTATATAACAGGCGGTGTGGGTTCCACCACAGACGGCGAGGCCTTTACGGGAGATTACGACCTTCCAAACGACATTATGTACTGCGAAACCTGTGCCTCCATAGCCCTTGCATTCTTCGCATACGATATGTTTATGATTGAACCCAAGGCAGAATATATGGATGTTATCGAGCGTGCACTCTATAACGGCATACTGTCGGGGGCATCCCTTGACGGCATACACTTTTTCTATGTAAATCCGCTGGAGGTAAACGGCAGGATAAATGACGAAAATCCCGACCACGGCCATGTAAAACGCATACGTCCCCAGTGGTACAGCTGTGCCTGCTGTCCGCCAAATTTTGCAAGGGCAATAGGCTCGGTACAGCGGTATATCTATACCGCAGACAGCGAAAACAAGGCAGTTTATATAAACCTGTTTGCAGACAGCAGCGTGGACTGCGACGGTATAAAGCTTGTACAGCACACCAGTTTTCCGTACAGCAACAGAATAAAGCTTGTGGCAGACAGTGCAGGCGAATGCACAATAAAAATCCGCATTCCGTACTGGAGCAGAAATTTTAAAATTTCCGCATACGGAAAATCCATCCCTTACAAAGCCGAAAACGGCTATGCCGTATTGTGCGGCAAGTGGAATAACACTGTTATGGATATCACCTTTGAAACTCCTGTTATGGCGGTAAAGGCAAGCAGCAGCGTTATTGCCGATGCAAACCGCATTGCCGTGCAGAGAGGGCCTTTTGTATACTGTGCCGAACAGCTTGACAACCCACAGCCGCTGTCCCGGTACCGCATAAGTGCCGAAGATATAAACACCGCATCAGTATCCCTTGAAAACTGCGTACTCGGAAAAATTCCGTTTATAGATATAAAGGCAAAAACAGAGCATATAAACAGCACAGACTTATACAGCTTTGATGCCGAAGCCGTATACAAAAACCACAACCTGCGTATGCTGCCCTACTACGCATGGGCAAACCGCGGCGACAGCGACATGATGGTGTGGCTGCACCAGAAATAACAGCAGGCAAAAAATTATGCAGCATCTTACAAGGATAAAGATGCTGCATTTTTTGTGCATAAGTATATATTGTATAAAAATATCCGCTGATATGCTGTAAGGAAAATTGAAATTTGTCACTTTGCTTTCTGCTTTTTCTTGATAACAAGACCAACAATAAAAACAATTATTGCAGGAACGATAAAACAGAGCATGTTTACAAGAACCCAAAGATAGAAGGGGGCAGAATTCAAAGTACTGTTGTATCGGCTGTAATCAATAATGGTATTGATAATGAAGCCCAGGAACAACATGACACTCAAAGTATAACACACTCTTACACCGTTGATTTTCTTCATACAATCACTCTCCTTTGTCAAATTGGAATTTTACATTCTGATTTCTGTACGAAAGTATTGTTCTTGAAAATCAATCTGCCGCATAATTTCATCTTTTGTAAAAGAAGTATCTTCTGGTGCAACGACCCATTTTTCCTCAACATCATCATTTCTATGAATAATTGCAATTACTTTTCCTATAAACTCTTTAACAGGCTGATTTACACCGAGTATGTATGCATATTGTTCTTCTCCATCTGGTGCTATCACTCCAGGAATATACCCATAGTTGACAGAATAATAAATGTCTTTATGCTTGGGATGGAAAGTTCCAAGCGGTCTATCAACGATTATTTTAACAATGCTGCCAATCATCAGGTATCCTCCGTCAAATTCAAGTTTATCCAACTGTTTATAATATATCACACCTAAATTCAATATACAACAACAGGCACAGCAGTATAATCTGCCGTGCCTGTTTTAACTTTTTATTATATCTCTTTAAGGTGATTTTCAATTAATCTTCGCCTTTGTCAGCGCCTGTTCTGCCGCAGCATTTTTTATACTTTTTGCCGCTGCCGCATGGACATGGGTCGTTTCTGCCAACCTTGTCTGCAGAACGTCTGATTGGCTGTTTTTTAACTGTGTTGTCACCGCCGCCGCTTGTACCTGTGATTTTTGCCACAGCCTGACGCTGTACAGGTTTTGCAAGGTTAGCTGTGATAAGCAGCTTTGTAACGTCCTGACGGATATTTTCAATCATTTCGTCAAACATATTAAAGCCTTCAAAGCGGTATTCGCTTACAGGGTCGTGCTGGCCGTAGCTGCGCAGACCAATACCCTTTTTAAGCTCATCCATAGCGTCAATATGTTCCATCCACTTGGAGTCTACAGTTCTCAGCAGCACCACGCGTTCAAGCTCGCGCATTGTTTCGCTGCCGATAATCTGTTCTTTTTCGTGGAGGATAGCCAGAGCCTTGTTTGTGATATATTCCTTGATATCGTCGCTCTTGAGTGTTGCAAGCTGTGCGTCTGTATAACGCAGTTCTTCCTCTGTAAGCAGCCAGCCAAGATAGATGCTGCGCAGGGATGCAAGGTTCCAGTGTTCTGCCTCGTTGCCGCTGCAGAATGTATCCACGTTAACCTCGATGGAGCCTGTAACCATATCACGCAGGCTTTCGGAAATATCTTCGCCTGCCAGAACACTCTGACGCTGGCTGTAGATAATTTCACGCTGTTTATTCATTACATCGTCGTAGTTGAGAACGCGTTTACGGATATCAAAGTTTCTGCCCTCAATCTTCTTCTGTGCAGATTCGATGGAGTTTGTGATAACCTTGTTTTCGATTGGCATTGTTTCATCGTAGCCAAGCTTTTCCATAACGGCAGTTGTTCTTTCGCCGCCAAACAGACGCATAAGGTCGTCTTCCATACTTACATAGAAGCGTGTTTTACCGGGGTCGCCCTGACGGCCTGCACGGCCACGGAGCTGGTTGTCGATACGGCGGGATTCGTGACGTTCTGTACCGATGATAAACAGACCGCCTGCTTTTCTTACAGCTTCTGCTTCAGGAGCAAGGGCTGCCTTGTGCTTTGCAACAAGCTCTGCGTAAACTTTTCTTGCAGCAAGAATTTCTTCGTCCTCTGTATCGAAGAAGCTGTTTGCGTTTTCAATCATTTCTTCGGTGTACTGCTGTTTGCGCATATCGTTTTTGGCCATAAACTCTGCGTTACCGCCAAGGATAATGTCGGTACCACGGCCTGCCATGTTTGTTGCGATTGTAACAGCACCTTTTTTGCCTGCCTGTGCAACAATTTCTGCTTCCTTGTCGTGATATTTTGCGTTGAGAACCTCGTGTTTTACACCGCGGTTTTTGAGCAGACGGGACAGTTCCTCGGATTTTTCGATGGAGATTGTACCAACCAGAACAGGCTGACCGTTTTTGTGTGCTTCCACAACGTCATCAGCAACTGCGTTGAACTTTGCACGTTCTGTCTTGTACACAACGTCGTTCATATCGTTACGGGCAATTGGTCTGTTTGTAGGGATTTCCAGCACGGAGAGGCCATAAATTTCCAGAAATTCGTTGGCTTCACTTAAAGCTGTACCTGTCATACCTGCCAGCTTTTTGTACATACGGAAGTAGTTCTGGAATGTGATTGTAGCCAGAGTTTTGCTTTCTCTTTCTACCTTTACGCCTTCCTTTGCTTCGATAGCCTGGTGGAGACCGTCAGAGTAGCGGCGGCCTTCCATAAGACGGCCTGTAAATTCGTCAACGATAACAACCTGACCGTCCTTAACAACGTAGTCAACGTCACGCTTCATATTGCCCTGTGCCTTGATAGCCTGATTGATGTAGTGCTGCAGGGACATATTTTCAGGGTCGGAGTAGTTTTCTACGTTAAAGTATCTTTCAGCCTTTTCGATACCGTTTTTGGTAAGGGTTGTGGATTTTGCCTTTTCGTCGATGATAACATCCTCTGTGATGTTGTCCATCTCCTCCTTGGAGTCGTGTTCGGCAATTTTAAAGTATTTAAGGGTGCGTGCAAAGCTGCAGGCAACCTTGTACATATCGGTGGATTTGTCGCCCTGACCGGAGATGATAAGCGGTGTTCTTGCTTCGTCTATGAGGATGGAGTCCACTTCGTCCACGATAGCAAAGTTAAAGCCGCGCTGTACCATGTTTTCCTTGTAAATAACCATGTTGTCACGGAGGTAGTCAAAGCCGAATTCGTTGTTTGTACCGTATGTGATGTCACAGTTGTAGGCTGCACGTTTTTCCTCGGTTTTCATGCCGTGTACACAAAGACCTACTGTAAGACCAAGGTATGTGTACAGCTTGCCCATCCACTGGCTGTCTCGGCGTGCAAGATAGTCGTTTACTGTGATAACGTGTACACCCTTGCCTGTGAGGGCGTTAAGGTATACAGGCAGTGTTGCAACAAGTGTTTTACCTTCGCCTGTTTTCATCTCTGCAATGTTGGAACGGTGCAGTGCAATGCCGCCGATAATCTGCACAGGGTAATGTGTCATACCCAGCACGCGTGTTGCACCCTCGCGGCAAACCGCAAATGCGTCCGGAAGAATATCGTCCAGTGTTTCGCCGTTTGCAAGTCTCTCCTTGAGGACCTTTGTCTGATTTTTAAGTTCTGCCTCGGACATAGCCTTGTATTTGCTTTCCAGTGCAAGAACCTGATTTTTGATTGGCTCAATTTTTTTAAGCTCTTTAGATTGATAGCTGCCAAAAAGTTTTTCAATAAAAGCCATTATATCTCCTTATCCCGCAGCTTTATGCTGCTGCAAGCGTATTTTGCGATTTTGGTTACAATTTACACCACAGACCAACATCGCCTGTCAGCCTGTCAAAATATAAGAAACCCTATATTTATCCAATATTATATTTTAATATATATCACCGCTTATGTCAAATATAAGGGGGCAAAAAGGCTGTGTTTTCGCAGAAAAATCACAAAATGCTGCTGTATACGCCATTGCTGCGGCCTATGCCGCATACGCATTGCAGCGTCCTGTGCCGCATACACATTGCAGCGTCCTGTGCCGCATACGCATCGCTGCGGCCTATGCTGTATCTTCCTGCACAATCTCTCTCCTTTTAAGAGCATTCCACCTCCCAAGCCTGAATAACAGTCCTATACCCAAGCCCGAATAACAGTCCTATACCAAAGCCTGTCTGCCTTTAAAAGCATTCCCCCATCAAAGCTTATATGGCTGTAAAAACACATCCCCGCACATAATAAAATGTACGGGGATATTTTATAAATTATATTCAGCGTAACCGCATAGCTTTAAGCATTGCCGCTGCAAGGCAGATTTTATTCTTCGCCTTCTTCTTTTACGCTTGCTTCGCCTTCGCCGCCTTCGTCAGCAGGTGCTGTTGGTTCAGGTTCCGGTGCTACATAGTTCTTGCAGGAAGAAGATGTTGCATCCTTGTGTCCAACCTCGCCGCAGGAGGAACAGTGGTCTGCTGCTGTGTGGCCTGCATGGCTTGCACAGGTTTTGCAGTATGCTGCACTGCAGGCATCTGTTTTTGTCTGACCGCAGTCAGCACATTTTGGTGCCTCTGTAGGTGCCTCTGTAGGTGCCACTGTAGGTGTTGGTGATGGTGTTGGGGTTGCAGATGGTGTTGGTGTTGGGGTTGCAGATGGCTGGATTGTAGGTGTTGGTGATGGTGTTGCACCAGGTTTAACTGTGATTGTTACGGAGTTGGATTTTACCTCGCCGCATTTTGCAACAATCTTTGTCTTGCCTGCTGCCTTACCTGTAATTTTGCCCTTGCTGTCGATGGATATGATGTCCTTGTCGTATTCATATTCAATAACCGCTGTTGTTTCTTCAGGCTTTGTTGTCACCTTGATTTCTGTGGTTTCGCCCACAGCAATTTCAACCTTGGACAGCTCGATATCGATATCTGTAACCTTGTCTGCTGTGCAGGTAAGCTTGTATTCCGCACTCTTGTTGCCGTCCACAGTAGCAGTGATTGTAACCTCGCCTGCTGCCTTTGCTGTAACGGTTGCTGTTGTGCCTGTTTCTGTTACTGTAGCAATCTTTTCGTCAGAGGATTTCCATGTAACTGTGCCCAGTGTGCTGCCTGCAGGCTCTGCAACTGCTGTAAGCTTGAGTGTTTCGCCCACTGCAACTGTTGTTGCTTCTTTTTCTGCTGTGATGGAGATTTTCTGCAGGATGGAGCTTACTGTAACCTTGCAGGTTGCAGTGATTTTGCCCTCAAGAATGGAAGCTGTAATTGTTGCTGTGCCGTCTGCTATAGCAGTTACCTTGCCGTCTTCAACCTTTGCAACGTCTGTGTTGGAGCTGGTCCAGATGATTTCATCATCGCCCTTGAACTTGTTTGTGCTGAGGCCTGCTGTGAGTGTGTATACGCCGCCTTTTTCAATTGTAACGTTAGGCTTGGAGATTTCCAGCTCTACCTGCTTGAATATTGCAGTAACCTTAACTGCAGAAATTTCTTCGGATGCAGGTGCTGTAAATGTGATTGTTTCTTCGTCAGGGTCAGAGATTGTGCCCTGTTCAGCTTCCCAGCCAACAAAGTAACCGCCGTTTTCTTCGTCAGCAACTGCTGTTACCTCGTCTGTTGTGTATGTTGGTCTGATAATCTGTTCAACTTCGCCGTCAATGTAGCCAAGTTCCTTGTCGTT
This sequence comes from Oscillospiraceae bacterium, assembly GCA_017435045.1. Lineage (GTDB taxonomy): Bacteria > Bacillota > Clostridia > Oscillospirales > Ruminococcaceae > RGIG3102. The sequence continues at coordinate 2,932 of JAFSFT010000050.1, read as the reverse complement.
GGATACAAATGTAACTGTCACTCTGCCGCGTACTGCAATAGGGTCTTCGCCGATGATAACAGGTTCTGTTTCAAGTCTTGGCGGAACATAAGCTGTTCTGTCAGCCTCCGGACGTCTGTCCTCTGCTTCATAAGCGTGTGTTCTGATGTATGTAAACAGTGCATCAAAACCGTTTTTGCTCAGGTGGATACCGTCGCTGATTGTAAAGTCTTTCTTTGCAAAACCTGTAATTTCGTCCTTCATAGCTTCTGCGCTGTTGAGGAACTTGTAGCCCTCTGCAGCACACATCTCTGCCAATGCTGCGTTGAATGCGTCAATCTGCTGCATTGTGATGTTAGGATAGTCTCTGATTCTGTCTACAGGTGGAATTGCATTGATGATGATATCGGCGTATGGATAAGCAGCACTGACTGCTGCTGCAGCTTTTTTGTATTCTGTGATAAAGCTGTCTGTTGTCCAGTTGGCATTGTTTGTGCCGTAGGTCATGATAATTCTCTTTGGCTTGATGATGCCCACAGATGTGCATACGTCCACCTTGCCAACACCGGAACCGAACTCGCTGATAGCGATAGGATCGCTTACAACGTGCTGGATACCCATGGATACGGCGCCAACAATGTTTGCCCATTTTGTACCTGTTACTTCGTAGAACATGGAGCGTACTGTGTTGGAGTCGCCGATAAAGAGTGTTTCGTCAATGTATGTCTGGCCTGCATCTGCAGTTTCCGGCAGGATTGTGCCTGCAAACTTGCTTGTGTCGATAACAGCCTCGTCCTTGTTGTAGTTGTTGTCTGCTTCAGGGTCAATTTCAATTTCGTTGAACTCGGTCTGTGGTGCATCGTTGCCGCCAAAGGCTGCGGATACGCCAAAGATTACCCCTGCAAGCACGGCAATTACCACAACCGCACCTGCAATGAGAATTGCAATGTGCTGCTTGCTGCCAGCCTTTGCCTGTGCCAGTACAAATCGGAATGCTTTTACAATATTTTCAAAAGGATTCTTCTTGGTTTTTTTATGATTGTTTTTACTGTAAACTTTCGTTTTCTTTTCGTTATGCAATATTTTTTCCTCGCTTTACTTAAAATTAAACAGCAAATAAAATATATGCTATGTGTTCACACAATTCCAGCATATATTGTACTACATTTTGTTATAAAAAGCTACGATAATCTTGTAAAAATTATCTCAATTTGATAACAAATTCTGTTTAAATCAGAAAAAACAGCCTTAAAAGGCATTCTGCTGCCATTTACAGGCTGTAACTGCCCTTGTAAATAACGCACAAAATAAAAAGTCCTGCAAACCATAGGATTTACAGGACTGTAACTTTTAATTATTACACTAATTAAACGAGTTCGATAATAGCCATTTCTGCTGCGTCACCACGACGTGGGCCAATTTTGATGATTCTTGTGTAACCACCGTTGCGGCCTTCGTAGCTTGGTGCGATTTCGTCAAAAACTTTTTTAGCAACAGCTTCTTTTGTTACGTAGCTGTATACCTGTCTTTTTGCGTGCAAAGTGTCAACTTTACCGAGTGTAATCATTTTTTCAGCCATCGCACGAACTTCTTTAGCTCTTGTTACTGTAGTTTCAATTTTGCCGTTTTCGAGCAAATATGTTACCATAGCACGCATCATAGCTCTGCGGTGATCTGTTGATCTGCCTAATTTTCTTGTACCTGGCATTTGAGTCACTCCTTTTCTATGTTGTAACGACTAATAAGAATTAGTCTTCGTCTTTTGGAAACTTGTAGCCCAAAGAAGCCAATTTCTGCATAACTTCTTCAAAGCTCTTTCTACCGAGGTTTCTAACTTTCATCATTTCACCTTCGGTTTTGTTTACGAGGTCTTCAACTGTATGAATACCTGCTCTCTTTAAGCAGTTGAAGGAACGAACGGACAAATCGAGGTCTTCGATTGTCATTTCCAGTTTGCTTTCGTTGGACATTTCGTCTTTTTCAACCATCTTAGGCAAAGCTACATCATCAGACAAGCCTACAAACAGATTGAGATGCTCTGTAAGGATTCTTGCACCGATGCTCATAGCTTCGTTAGCATTGATAACGCCATTTGTCCAAACTTCGATTGTGAGTTTGTCATAGTCTGTTATCTGGCCAACACGAGTATTTTCAACTGAGTAGTTAACCTTGAGGACAGGTGTATAGATGCTGTCTACAGGGAGAACGCCCAGTGTAACAAATTCCTGTGTTTTCTTACTTCTGTCAACTGGCACATAACCGCGGCCTCTGTCAAAAGTAAGCTCCATAACAAGTTTAGCACCTTCGCTCAATGTAGCAATATGCCAATCCGGATTAAGAATCTGGATATCAGCATCTGTTTCAATAGAGCCGGCAGTAACCTCGCAAGGACCTACTGCGTGAATGCGAACAGTTTTAGCTTCGTCGCAGAAAAGTTTAGCTGTAATGCCTTTAACGTTAAGAACAATTTCTGTAACGTCTTCTTTAACGCCGTTTACAAATGTGAATTCGTGCACAACGCCATCAATTTTGATGTTTGTTACAGCTACGCCCGGCAAAGATGAGAGGAGAATTCTTCTCAGAGAGTTGCCGAGTGTTGTACCAAAACCTCTTTCGAGAGGTTCAACAACAAACTTTCCATACTGGCCGTCTTCGGAGAGAACGGCTGTTTCTATTCTTGGTTTTTCGATTTCTATCATTTATAAACCCTCCTATGATACAACTAAGGCTGCTTCTTAATTTGCATTCCCGATGCCGGAGTGGGTTATTTGGAGTAAAGTTCAACGATAAGCTGTTCTTCAACGTCAAGTTCTATTTCGCTTCTTTCTGGAAGACGGTTTACAACAACTTTAAGTGCATCTTTATCAAATGACATCCACATTGGTACTGGACGGCTTGCGTTTTTCTCAACGTTTTCTTTAATTTTTTCACAAGCGGAACCACGAACTTCGAT
>JAFSFT010000049.1 GCA_017435045.1 Oscillospiraceae bacterium | reverse complement strand
GTCGGTGTAACGCCGTGGCGTTCAATGCAGCCTGCAACCTCGCTTGCGGTTTCGCTGCTGTGGGTGCTGATTGGTGCTTTGTATTTATGTACAATAGCTGCCAGTTTTTCAAGGTTTTCGCGGCTGTTGGTGTATTCTGCGTGGAAGCCAAGCTGGAATGTAACCAGTTCTTCAGGATTGTTGTATCTGTTGAGCCATTCTTCCAGACCTACAAAGGACTGGGAGAAGTTGTTGAGGCCGCCCACCATTACGGTTCTGAAACCGCAGTCTGTGGAGGCCTGTGCGATTGTATCAGGTGTAAGATACATATCAAAGTTTGCTGTTATGCCGCTGGTGAGATATTCCATAATTGCAAGCTTGGACAGATGATAGATATCCTCCGGTGTCAGCTTTGCTTCCATTGGGAAAATCTGGTTGTTAAGCCACTCATGCAGCGGCAAATCGTCTGCAAAGGAACGCAGGAATGTCATTGCGGAATGGGTGTGGGCATTCTTGAAGCCCGGCATTACAACGTTGCCCTTTGCATCAATTTCTCTGTCCCACTGGCCTTTTGGTGCATTTTCCGCACCGCCCACATAGGAGATGCGGTTTGCTTTTACATGAACTTCGCCAAAGAAAATATCCATGTCCTGTTCCATTGTAAGCACCCGTGCGTTATATATACGGATATTCATAATAACACCTCACAGAAATTATCGTTTGCCCTTGTCGTAAATTTCGCCCAGTGCTTTTGGTGCGTCGTTATGCTTGGAGAAGAACACAAGCAGAAGCATTGTAAGCACATAAGGAAGAATCATAATAAGGTCGGAGTAGCTGCTTGGCAGACCTGCTGCCTTTACAACCTGATGACCTGCACTGTTTGCAAAGCCAAACAGCATGCAGGCGCCAAGTGTAGGCACGATTTTCCAGTTGCCGAAGATAAGGGCGGCGATGGAAAGGTAACCGTAGCCAACATAGATACCGCTGGAGTAGTTTGCACTGATGGAGTATGCAAAGCTCATACCTGCAAGACCGGAAAGTGCACCGGAAACCATAACAGCGATAAAGCGGATTTTTGCAACGTCGATACCTGCTGCGTCAACAGCGTGCGGGTTGTCACCGCAGGCACGCAGATGCAGACCGAATTTTGTACGGTAAAGCACATACCATGCGATAACCGCAACCACAATAATGATAACTTCAAAGGGATAGATATCCTTGAAGAAAGCACCGATAACAGGAATTTCGCTTAAACCCGGCACTGTCCATCTCTGGGAAACGCCAAGTTCAAATTTGTTGGATGGCTTGCCGAATGCCACACGGTTTACAACCTTTGTCAGAAATTCGGTAAGTGCCATTGCAAGGATGTTGATAACAACACCGCTGATAACCTGGTCTGCCTTGAACTTAACACACAGCAGACCGTGAAGCATTGCGTAAAGCATACCGCCCAGCATTGCAAAAAGCATTGCTGCGTAGTATGGAAGCTGGCTGTTTGCACCCAGAGACTGCATCATAAAGAATGCAACCAGTGCGCCCACAAAGGCACCTGCACCCTGCAGACCTTCCAGTGCAAGGTTGGTGATGCCGCTGCGTTCAGAGTAGATGCCGCCGATAGCCATTACAAAAAGAGGAAGCCCGAAGGATAAACCGTCTATAATAATCTTATCTAACATTATTTATCCACCTCCGCCTTATTTGCTCTTTCAATATCTGCAATATTTTCCTTGGAGCGTTTTACAAGATACTGGATAAACGCACCGCAGGCGCTGAACAGCAGGATAAGACCTGTGATTACAGATGCAATTTCAGCGTCGAGCCCTGCAGAGGAGCTCATATATGTTTTGCCCTTGCCCATAATGGAGATAAGGAACGAGGACAGGAGAATGCCCAATGGGTTGCTGTTGCCGAGAAGTGCAACTGCGATGGAGTCAAAGCCTGTTGCAGCAAGCACCTTTGGCTGGATGGAGCAGAAATAGCCAAGGTAGTATGTTGCACCTGCAAGGCCGGAAAGTGCGCCCGAAATAAGCATTGCAACAACCATTTTTCTGCCAACGTTGATACCTGCGTAGTGTGCAGCCTTGCGGTTGAGACCAACAGCCTTTATTTCGTAACCAAAGGTTGTCTTGTCAAACACAAACTGGATAATAAGTGCAACAATCACAGCAAGCACAATACCCAGCGGAATGTCGTATTTAAAGCCGCCAATCTGTGTACTCATAAGTGTAAGACGGGAAGCATCAGATACATTTGCGGACTGACGTGAAACAGGGTCAACGTATTTTGTGTTGATGAGGAAAGCCACAACATACTGGATGATGTAGTTTATCATAATTGAGGATACAACCTCGTTTATGTTGAATTTGTATTTAAGCCAGCCGATAAGTGCGCCAACCATACCGCCAACGATGATTGCCACAATAACAACAAGCGGTTTTGCAATTGGTGCTGCAAGGCTGCTGTAGCCTATGAGGACTGTGGACACAAAGCCTGCTGCCAGCATCTGACCCGATACGCCGATGTTGAACAGACCTGCCTTAAGTGCAACTGCAACAGCAAGGGATGCAAAAATCATCGGTGTCCAGTAGTTCATAAAGCTGAAAAAGTCTGTCATCATGCTTTTGCCGCCTGCATATTTAGCCTTTGGCCAGATGCCGCAGCCCTGCAGAAGGTTAAGATATGCGGAAACAGGGTCCTTGCCAAGTGCTGCAATAACAGCAGCACCCACGATAAGGCTTAAGAGTATTGCAAACATAGGTATTGTAAACACCTGATATTTTTCGTTGCCAAGCAGTTTTACAAAAAGCTTTGCAACGGGATTAACTTTACGTTTTTTCATTTACTCTGTCACCCCCATCATAAACTGGCCAACTTCTTCAACTGTAAGTGCCTTTGCATCTGCCACTTTAAGAATCTGACCGTTGTAGATAACCGCAATTGTGTCTGCAAGGCCCATAACCTCGTCAAGCTCAAGGGAGATAAGCAGGATTGCCTTGCCCTTGTCACGTTCTGCGATAATCTGATTGTGGATATTTTCAATAGCACCGATATCCAGACCGCGTGTTGGCTGAACAAAGATTGTAAGGTGTGCGTCCTGCTCAACCTCACGGGCAATAATAGCTTTCTGCTGGTTGCCGCCGGACATGGAACGCACAACAGTCTTTACGCCCTGACCGCTGCGGATATCGTATTTTCTGATAAGCTCCTCGCCATGTTCATCAAACTTTTTGCGGTTGAGTATGCCTTTAAGGGAGAATGGCTGTTTGTCATATTTTTTAAGTGCAAGGTTGTCGCTGAGCACAAAGTCCAGCACCAGACCATAGGTCTGTCTGTCCTCAGGTATATAGGAAATGCCTGCTTCCAGACGCTTTTTTATGGTCCAGTCGGTAATTTCATGGCCGTTAAGCACAATTTTACCGCCCGCTGCAGGGATAAGGCCAACAATTGCGTCCGCAATTTCCACCTGACCGTTGCCCGAAACGCCCGCAATGGCAACAATTTCGCCGCCACGCACGTCAAAGGAAGCTTTTTTAACCACCTCAAAGCCGTTATCGTCCTTAACTGTAAGGTCTCTTACACTCAGCACAACATCGCCGTATTTTGCCTCTGCTTTTTCACGCTCAAAGGAAACCTCGCGGCCAACCATCTTGTTTGCCATTTCCTTTGTAGAGGTTGTGGCAACATCCAGCACGTCAATAAGCCTGCCGCGGTTGAGTATTGCACAGCGGTCTGCAACCTTTTTGATTTCTTCCAGCTTGTGTGTAATGAGAATAATTGTTTTGCCTGCAGCTTTAAGACCTTTGATAATCTCTAAAAGGAATTCGATTTCCTGCGGAGTCAGAACCGCAGTCGGTTCGTCAAAGATAAGGATTTCTGCTTCACGGTACAGCATCTTGAGAATTTCTACACGCTGCTGTGTGGAAACTGTAATATCCTCAATCTTCTTTGTAGGGTCAACTTCAAGGCCGTATTCTTTGGAGAGTGCGGCAATTTTTTCGTTTGAAGTTTTTATATCTACATATGGAAGAACGCCCATAAATTTCTTTATCGGCTCTACACCCATAATAATATTCTCAGCTATAGTATAATTGGAAACCAGTTTAAAGTGCTGGTGCACCATACCGATGTTTAACTCTGTAGCATAGCTTGGGGAGGAGATAACCTCTTTTTTGCCCCTTACATAAATTTCGCCCTCGTCAGGCTCGTACATACCAAAAAGCATGCTCATAAGTGTGGATTTACCCGCACCGTTTTCACCGAGCAATGCATAAATTTCACCTTTTTTAATTTGTATTGTCACGTTGTCGTTGGCAACAATACCGGGAAAGCGTTTTGTTATATTTTTCATTTCAACAATATACTCTGACATCTTTACCTCCCGAACTCCTTTTATATAAATAATTAAGCCTGGAAGGGACAAAATGCCCCTTCCATAGCTTATTGCACCCCTTACGGGATAAATTTAAAGATTAAAGACCTGTGAAAGCCTCTGGTGTCAAACCGTTGAAGTTTGCTGCTGGAACGATTTCGCCGGATTTAACAAGTGCAAATGCTGCTTCGATAGCTGCAACTGTTTCTGCGGAAAGCTGGTGTCTGCCGTCTGCAAAAACAAAGCCTGTGGAATCTGTGTCAGCACCGAGGAGGTAGTTGCCGCCTACAAATGTGCCGTCGTTGATTGCGTTAAGCTGTGCTGTTACGTTTTTGTCCATGATTTTAAGACCGGATGTAAGGATGATGTTTGTATCACCGTTTACGCCGTCGTCAAACTGGTCAACGTCACAACCGATGCAGTATACGCCTGCTTCTTTAGCTGCTGTAAATACGCCGTTGCCGGAAGCACCAGCTGCTACGAACATAATGTCAACGCCTTCGCCGATAAGAGCTTCGCCAACAACTTTACCTGTTGCTTCATCGCTGAAGTTACCAACATAGTTGCCGCCTACGTTTGCGCCTGTTACGTCTGTACCTGCATAGGAAGCAAGTTCAACAACTTCTGCAGAAGCACCAAGGTGTTTGTTTGCGTAGTTAACACCACATTCAAAACCGTACTGGTAGTTAACGTTGGATGGGAATGCGATACCGTTTACAACTGCAACTTTACCTGTTTTTGTTTCGAGAGCTGCTGCGATACCTGCGCAGAAGCCGGATTCCTGTTCTTTAAATGTCATAGCATAGATGTTGTCAACTGCAACTTCTGCGCCTGTTTCATCGGATGGATAGGAGTCAACAAGGATAAAGCTTACTTCTGGGTTTTCCTGTGCAATTGTTGCAATGCCTGCAAACTGGAAGCCGCAGCATACGATTGCGTCGTAGTCTGCAACAATGTCTGCTACAGCCTGAACTGCTGCTGCAACGTCGCCTGTTTCTTCGCGAACAGGTGTAACTGTTGCACCTTCGTGTGCATCGATAAATGCAAGGATGCCGTTGTAGTTGTTTTCGTTGAAGCTGCCGTCATCAACGCCGGATGGGGAGCTAACGATTGCGATTTTGAGACCTTCTGCTGCTGCTTCGCCGCCTTCAGATTCTGGTGCTGGTGCGGAACCGCCACAAGCAACCATGCTCAGTGCCATTGCGCCTGCAAGCAACAGTGCCATTAACTTTTTCATGGTAGTAATCCTCCTGAAAATAAAATTGATAAAAAATATTTTTTATATACAAACATTTATCTCTAAATGTTTATACCTATGTAATAGCTGCCGGATTGTTTACCCAAAAATCCGGCAGGATCTTTGCTGAACGGCGGGCAGATTATACCCTTGTAACAGCTGCCGGTTTATTTGCCAAAGAATCTGGCAAGATTTTCGCTGAACGGTGGGTAGATAATGCCCTTTTCTGTTACGATACCGCTAAGCAGTGTGTGGTCTGTAACGTCAAATGCAGGGTTAAAGCATTTAACTTCTTCCAGAGCCATTGGTTTTTCGTAGAATTTGGAACGGATTTCGCTTGGGTCGCGAAGTTCAATTTCAATTGCATCGCCATTTGGGCAGTCAAGGTCAATTGTGGAAGACGGACCAAGTGTGTAAACTGGGATGCCGTAGTGTTTTGCAAGGATTGCAACGCCGCTTGTGCCGATTTTGTTTGCAAAGTCGCCGTTTGCAGCAATGCGGTCGCAGCCTACAAAGCAGGCCTGAACCCAGCCGTTTTTCATAACCATACTTGCCATATTGTCGCAGATAAGTGTTACGTCAACGCCTGCCTTCTGCAGCTCGTAGCTTGTAAGTCTTGCACCCTGCAGCAAAGGTCTTGTTTCGTCAGCAAAAACCTTAACGTTCATGCCCTGTTCCTTTGCCATAAGCATTGGGCCGATTGCTGTGCCGTAGCGGCTTGTTGCCAATGGGCCTGCGTTGCAGTGTGTCAGCACGCCGTCACCCTCTTTAAGCAGGGAGAGGCCGTATTCGGAGATGGCCTTGCACATTGCAATGTCTTCTTCCTGAATTTTAACTGCTTCTTCGCCGATAAGGTCAACGATTTCTGCAACGGATTTTTCCCTGTTTGCATTAACCATTGCATCGATGCGGTTGAGTGCCCAGCTTAAGTTAACAGCTGTAGGACGGGAAGAATTGAGATAATCGCTTGCTTTTTTAAACAGCGGATAGAATTCTTCAAATGTTTCTGCTTCAATCTGCTGTGCAAGGCAGTAGATTGAGTAGCCTGCACAGATACCTATTGCAGGTGCTCCGCGCACTGCAAGGGATTTGATTGCATCATACATTTCCTGTGCTGTGGAAAGTGTAAGTTCGGCAAGCTCGTTAGGAAGCTGTCTCTGGTCGATAATAACAACGCTTTTGCCGTCTTCTGTAAGGTAAACGTTATCTGCAAGTTTTTTAAATTCAATGCTCATTTTTATCACCTTATATATTAAAATTTAAAACCAACTTTAAATGCGTCGGAGCTCAGTGCCTTTTCGTAGTCCTTAAGCTCCCACAGTTCGATAGGCGGCAGATTTACAAGCCCCATGTTCAAAAGCTTGAGGGCAGGCTCAAACGGGCCGCAGCGGCTGCCCATAATGGTAATTTCGTTCACCACAAAGTAGCTCATATCCACATTTACAGTGCCTGCATAGGTGCTTTTCATAACAATTGTGCCCCGTTTACGCACCACATTCTTTGCGGTTTCAAGGCCGCTTGGGTGTCCGCAGGCGTCTATTACAATTTCGTATGTATCGCCGTCCTTGTGGTTTGTCTTTGCAAAGCCTTCAAAGTTTTTAAGCTTGTCCGCACTTCTGCCGATAATGGTAAGGTCCGCACCTGTAAGTGCAACCACCTGTGCAATCATAAGTGCCAGACGTCCGTCACCGATAACGGCAACAGATGTGCTTGGGCGTATGTGCAGCATATCGGGAATTTCCAGTGCCGCAGCCAGAGGCTCGGTATAGATTGCCTTTTCGGTTGGCAGGCTGTCGGGGATTGGGTGGATAAGATGGTTTGCCAGCACAAAGTATTCGCCAAAGGTGCCGTCCAGCCCCTCCATGCCTATAACCTTGCGGGTAAGGCAGTGTTTTTCGCGGTTTGTATTGCAGTAGATGCAGTCTCCGCAGCCTTCGTTAAGCTCGCCTACCACCCTTTTTCCGATTAAGCTTTCGTCGTCAGAAGATTCCACAACGCCTACAAACTCGTGGCCGAGCACCCCGCGGAAATCAGGGCGGTAGCCCTTTATAACCTCGCGGTCAGTGTTGCAGACAGCACTCATCAGCACTCTGATAAGGCTGTGCCCTGCCGAAGCTGCCGGCTTTGGATAGTCCTCCATATATATCGGTTTTGTGCCGTCAAAATACAAAACTTTCATAAAACCACCTTAAGCACTTAAGCGTTTATATGTTTGTGGATGTTTACGATGGATGCTGTTACAAGCTGCTTAAACTGTACAGCAACACGGTCTGCTGTTTCCTGAACTTCAATGTGGGAAAGCGGGCTGCTTGTCATGCCGCAGCCAAGGTTGGAGATGCAGGAGATGCCGCACACACGCATACCCATATGGTTTGCAGCAACAGCTTCTGCAGCGGTGGACATACCTGCAGCATCAGCACCAAGCAGACGGCACATCTTAACTTCCATCGGTGTTTCAAAGTTAGGGCCGGAAAGCTGGATGTAAACGCCTTCCTGCAGTTTGAGGTTAAGTTCTTTAGCTGTTGAACGGATAATTTCCTGCAGGTCAGGTTTGTAGATATCGCTCATATCAGGGAATCGCTGTCCAAGCTCATTGATATTCTGGCCAATCAGAGGGGATGGCACAAAGTTCATAATATGGTCTGTAATCAGCATAAGGTCGCCTGCTGCAAAATCCCAGTTAAGACCGCCTGCAGCATTTGTAAGAAACAGCACCTTTGCCCCCATAAGTTTCATAAGACGTGTAGGAAGTACAACATCTGTCATATTATAGCCTTCGTAGTAATGTACACGACCCTGCATACATACAACAGGAACACCGTCAACATAACCGAAGATAAAGCGTCCCTTGTGGCCTTCTACTGTAGAAACAGGAAAACCTTCAATGTCGTGATAATCCAGTGTTGCAACAACGTCGATGCTTTCGCCGTAGTCACCAAGGCCTGAACCGAGAACAAGTGCAATTTCAGGAACAAAATCAATCTTTTCCCTTACGCTTTCATAGCATTTCATAAGCTTTTCGTATACAGGATTCATAACGCTTCTCCTTTTCTGTTAAAAAACGATATCATTTCAAAAAATAGTAATACTATTTTACATTATAAATAAAACTTATCATTTTTTCAAGGTGTAGCCATCAATACAGAGGGTATTTGTCAATAAAATGTAATATATTAAATGTAAAAAAATTACTGTAAACTGCAAAAAAATTACACAATAAGTGTAAAGGTATAAAACATCTGTCTGTGTCGGCAATGGAGGAAAAGGCAAACAGGAAAAACATGTATTTTATGCAATATCCGTAAAGCAGCCCGGCTTTATCGTTGTCTGTATTATATGGAATAATGCAATATATATGTGTGCCCTTACTGTCAGGTAAATTGGAATTTGAAAGAACTGTTATTTGTTTTTCAGTTCGCGTTTCTTTCTTCACTGTTCGCGGTTGTCCTTTTCAGATTCAAATATTTCAACAACTGCATCAGTAAGCTTATCCGGCCAAACCTTTCCACTTTTTACAACGTTTGCCCAGGGGCAGAGTTTTTCATAGTCATCATCGAAAATAATGGTATAAGGAGGTCCGCAGCGGTCATCAACAGCCATATACATATGTCTTCCTTCATGTATAATGCTGCCTGCATCGCTCTCAAACATTTTTTTGTCAAGTCGGTCAAATATTTCTTTTGTTATCTCAAAAAGATGATATTCCTGGAATCCGCCATATTCACCGAAATATCTTCCGCTATTTTCATCAAAACAGGCTTTCCAGCCGGAACCATTTTTAAAAATCATGATATAAACCTCCCGCTTACTCTGTTCGACCTATTCAAATTTATCGGTCTGATTATTTATCATACTACCACCCATAAACAAATTGTGCAATAACAGTATAGTGAACTTTCTCATTTATTGTATGCTGTTTTTGGCTCTCCTTGTTGGACTCAGGCCAACGACCATACGAATCAAAGTATAGTCGCAAACCGGTCGGGCTTGGAACGCCCTTCCTCTTGCTCCTTACTTTGCTCCATCTCCGCCTCCCTGCATCCGCCACCGGCGGCGGTCGGCTACGATGCAGATTAAAGTCCGCCAAAGGCGGATGTACAGACGTAGGTTGGTGGTTCAAATCAGCAAATAAAACTAAAAAATAACAGCAGACCTTTTGGTCTGCTGCTATTTTTTTGGCTCTCCTTGTTGGACTTGAACCAACGACCTACGGATTAACAGTCCGCCGCTCTACCGACTGAGCTAAAGGAGAT
>JAFSFT010000048.1 GCA_017435045.1 Oscillospiraceae bacterium | reverse complement strand
TATGCCAACTTTAGCCAGTATAGAGGTAAGTGCCGCAAATATTGCAGATAATAACGCAAGTACAAACCACATACAATATTACCTCCTGCAAATTCAAATTTTCCTAATGGTATTATACCAAACAGATGTGTAAATTTCCACATACCAAATAAAAATGAAGCTGAACTTTTTACAATACTGCGGCAAGATTCAATCAAATCTTCGGGAAGTAAAGCAGATTCAGCTTCTATCTCCAAAATATCATAAATATTAAAAAATGTCAAAACAAATAACAAAATCACAATAGCTTTATCTGTTCGCCCTATTCAAATTTATCTGACTGCTTGTCCTTATTTTAACAGCAGGCACAGCAGACCATACCGCCGCACCTGTAACTGTCTTATGGGTATCGCCCCTTTTATCGGGAGTATATTTTTTACAGCAAAATCCACTGATATGCAAAGAACAGCACAAAAGCACACACCGACACAGCGGGTATAAGCTTTGCGTACTCCCTGTACACATTTTTGGGCTGGCAGCCCATTGCCTGCATTGTAAGCAGCTGGCAGAGGTGCAAAGGAGAAAAGAAATAGCCGATAAAGGTGCAGCAGAACACAAAGAATGCATAAACTGTAAGCTGTGTTGTGCCAAGACCGAGGGAAGCAATCATAGGCATAATAACGCCGATTGCAGGGTAGCTTAAACCTGTTGTAACCGCGATAAGCAGAGCAAATGCGTATATTGCAAGGGCAAGCACAATGCCCTGACTGTTCACAAAAATGTGGGAAAAGCCGTTTATAAGGGTATCGGCAGATTTTATGGTGTTCTGTATAAAGAACAAACCCACCATCATTATAAAGGTTTTGGCTTTAAGGCCGTTTTTAAAGGTTTCAAAATAGCCTTTGGCATCTCCTCTGCCGCTGATAAGAAAGATTATCACAAAGCCAAGCAGCACGCTGGTGATAAGCTCAATTTTCAGCAGGCCGTTGAACACGATAATCATATAAATTGGCGAAAGGTAGATAAAAAGCTGCTTTATGTAGTGCGGCAGCATTGCCCTGTCCACAGGCACACGCACCTCTCTGATGTCCCTTGCGTAGAAAAGGTAGGAAAAAAGCTGCATAAGCACCACAAAGCCAAGGTTAAGCAGAATGAGAAAATACATATCCACCTGCGGTGCGGCGGCGATAAGCACAATAAGAGAGTTGCTGGTTGGCACAAGAAATGTGGCGATGTGGCGGCAGGTGAGGTTTAAAACACAGCGGATGTCCTTTTTTACACCCAGGTTTTCCCCCAGTTCGTCCACAAACGGTGCGGAAAGCTGTGCCCCGCCGGGGACAGACAGCAGGCCCACCACAGCAGGCAGAACCATCATAACAGTTTTCTGCCCCGACAGCATATTCTGCAATGCGTCGTTGACCTTTGTGAGAAAGTCGTACTTTTTAAGCAGCAGCCCAAAAGAGCCGATAAGGGTTACGATAACAACGTTTTTAATCTGTGCATAGGTGGTAAAAACGCATAAAAAGTTCTGCACCGTTTTCTGCGGTGCAATACCGAATATAAAGCTGATTATAACCGCACTTATCATAAGGGAAAATCCAAAATTGATTTTAAGCTTTTTCCACAGAGGCATAACCGCAAAAACCGCAAGGAACAGTATTATCTGCAGTGCCATATCTCCACCACCTTTTCTGAATATAAATTTATAATATCATACAACAGCCCATAACACAACAAAACCGTTTTCTCTCCTGCAAAAATTTCAAGCCGCCCACCGCAAGCAACTGCCCACCGCAAACAACCGCCCACCGCAAATAACCGCCCATAACACAACAAAACCGTTTTCTCCCCTGCAAAAATTTTAAACCGCCCACCACAAGCAACCGCCTCACACAAACAACCGCCCCACACAAACAACTGCCCTCCGCAAACAACAGTCCCTCCGCAAACAACTGCCACTCCGCAAACAACAGTCCTTTACGGGCAATCCCCCCCTCCTGCAAAAAAAGCTCCGCACATTCAGTACGGAGCTTTATACATAAGGAATATTCAGTTAAAAGTTATTGCAGATTTTTACAATCATGTCGCCGCTGCCAACGTTGTAGCCGCTGCAGGCATAAACCGCATTAAGCTCTTTTGTGCAAACCACAACAAGCGGAAGCTTGTCAGGGTCAACATACATTCTTCTTGCAACTGTTTCCACGTTTGGCACAAAGCTGTCGTAGTAAACCTTGATGCGTGGGAATGTTTTGAGAACAAGCTGCAGTTTTGCGTTTTCCAGTGCGGACTTATCGCGGATGATAACCACAATATCTGCGGAAAGCTGCTGGAAGTCTTCTGTCTGGTCCAGCATTTCGTTCATCAGATGTTCTGTAGGCTCGCGGCCTTCTTCCATCCACATAAGCACAGCCTTGTTCTTTGTAATTTCGCTGCCCAGCACTGTGTTGCCCTCTGCGTCATAAACCTTGAACTCGTCAAGGTCAAAGTTATCCAGCATTTCCGCAAGGTTTGCCTGATATTTACGCAGTTTAAGGTGCTTTGTCTCGCCGTCTCTGATTGCAAAGTGGTACTTGCTTGCAAAGAGGTTGCCGTTTGGCAGGCGGTTGTCGGTGATTACACGGTAATCGCCGCTTGTAACGGTGATTGTAAGTGTGTTGCCGTCCCATTTTTCCTCGCTCAGTTCAAGTGTCTGGTAAACGCCGTCCACAAGCTGACCGATGGAGAAGTCAGGGTAGTAAATCCAGGTTTCGTCCTCTTCTTTTTCAAACACGATGGTGCAGTTGCCCTTTTCCACCTTTTCAACCGTTACAAAGCTGCCGTCTGCCCAGTATTCTGCAAGCTGGGACAGAGGGTTCATACGGGATACGATACCCAATGTTCTGCAGATTGCCACAAAGAGAATACGTTTTGACAGCAGGGATGCGTTTTTAACTGTAAGCGCACCCATTGGCAGTGTCATAATCTGGCCATACTCGATGTCAGGGTCAAAGCCGATGTTGTCGTTGATGTAGCCCCATACAGCATTTGCGTCTGCACGGAATGCAGCTTTTTCTTCCTCTGTAAAGAAGTCAAGGATAAACTGTCTGTATTTTGTAAGCGGCTCAAAGTGAGCGCGTGGGCATACAATGTATTTGTAGAACATATCCTCGTCTTCGCACTTGTAATCTTTTGTAAGGGTAAGTGCTTCACGGAGGATATCTGTGTCAACGTCACGGCGGTCCTTGCGTGAAAGTGTAAGCAGCAGCTTTTCCTTTTCGGCAGGGGTAAATGCCTCGTCGCTGAGGAACTCCATAAGGTTGTTCACATTGCTGCGGCTTTCAAAGAGAATGTTGTAAATTTCTTCGCCGTAGCCGTATTTTTCCACAACTGCTCTTGCTGCAGCTTCGCAGAACATATCGGCCACACGCTGTTCGCGTTTTGCGTTTGCCGCATCTGTCTTTTTCTGACAGAGAATTTTCTGTTCTTCAGTTGGTTTTACACCGTTTACAATCTGGTCTTTAGGTGCAACAGCCACAAAGTCAATCCATTTATCGTATTCGATTTCGTCCTTTTTCAGCACGATTTCAACTGTGTCCACATCAGGTGTAAACACCATCTTTTCGCAGAACACATCGCCCTTTTTAACGTGGATGTTAAGGCTGCCAAAGCCGCAGGTAAGGCCTGCTTCGCCCTTTGCATCGGTTTTGAGCACTGCGCTGGAGAAGATGTTGGAGTAGTTGAGTATGCCAAAGCTTACCTGTGCGTCCTCCACAGGTGCACCGTTTTCGTCCACAACCTTAACTGTAACACGTTTTGTAACAGCGTAAAGTTTAAGGTTGTTGAGGAATGTGGCCATACCCACCTTGGAGATAACCTCCTCGTTGGTGATATCGCCAAAGCAGCGGCTGTGGATGAGCATTGCACGGCTGGAAGCGTTGGTAAACCAGCCCTTGTTAAGCACTTCTTCAGGCTCGCAGGCACCGAGGAAGTACCATTTTCCGTCACAGTAAACCTCTACCCATGCGTGGTTATCGTCGCAGTGTGCCCAGCGTGGAGTGTAAATCTGGCGGCAAGGCACACCGATTGCACGGTATACGTTTACGCCAAAGTTACTTTCTTCACCACAGCGGCCATAAGCGGAGTAGTAAGCACCGAGGGCGGAAATTGTGCGGATGTCGGTAAGCTGATACATAACGTTTTCAGCATTCCAGTAGTTTGTTTCGATGATTGCATCGTGCATGGACAGATGTTCCACACGGTCCTTAAGGATGCCGTAGAAAAGCTGGCGGCAGTCGCACAGGTCTTCTTCGTTTACACGGATGTGGAGAACATAGTTGAGGAATATATCTTCGGGCAGGTCCTTTGCAAAAGGAGAGTTTACACGCAGATATACGCCGTGTTCCGCTGTATTTTTAAACAGCTCAAAATCGTAGTTTGCAATATCGCTGAGCGGGCTGTTTGCATAAATCCATTTTGCAGCAAAAGCCACGTCCTCACCGCATTCCTTTTCGGTTTCGGCAAGCTTTGCAGCAATTTCCTGCTGCTTTGCACCTGCTTTAACCATCAGGGCATTAAATTTTTCTTCTGTTGATTTTATTACATTCTGTGAAAAAATCATTATTATACCTTTCTTTAAATAAGGTTTTATATCAAAAAGACAAGTCCGTACAGTGTTGTCCACCCAGCCACCGCCACATAAGCCATAAGCCGCACACAGCCACCAGCCGCACATCTGCAGCCATACGCCACACATCTGCAGCCAACTGAAAGTGAGCAGATAATGTATCATTGCATTTAAAAGCAAGTCTGTTTTTGCAAAGCAAAATGAACAAATGTGTCTGAGGATGAGCAAAGCGTAAGCTTTGGTGTATCCGAGTTATTTGTTCAAAGACCTTGCGGCTGTGATAAGGAAAGGGGCGACGGAGCCGAAGCGCCGCCAGTGGCGGATGCAGCGAGGCGGAGGAAGGGAAAACAACGAGCAGACAAGAGGGGCTTCAGCCCGTCGAAGTATGCGACGATTGTTTTTCAGGCTCGCAGAGGCTGCCTG
>JAFSFT010000047.1 GCA_017435045.1 Oscillospiraceae bacterium | reverse complement strand
TATGTCTTTCATTTGAAAACCTCCTTTTGATTGTATGCGGTTGGCGAACCTACATACATCTTACCAAAAGGAGGTTTCTTTTATCTAAAGAGTTTTTATTCCCCCAGTATAACTGGGGGTTGTTTTTCGCTAAAGCTCCAAAACAAAAGGCACATTGGAATATCCAATGCGCCCTTTTTGCTTTTATATCAATCAAACATATCCTTGATTTTTTTGAAGAAGCCTTTGCGTTCTTCATAGTTGTCGTCCTTGAGGGTTGCCTCAAATGCCTCCAGTGCTTTTCGCTGTTCACGGGTTACCTTTTTAGGAATTTCCACCTTAACAGTTACATACTGGTCACCTCTGCCTCTGCCGTTGAGATACTGTATACCCTTCTGTCTCAGGCGGAACACTGTGCCGCTCTGTGTACCCTCCGGCACTTTGTACTGCACTTTGCCGTCGATGGTAGGCACAACAATTTCGTCGCCGAGAACTGCCTGACTGTAGGTAATAGGCACCTCTACAAATACATTGTACTTTTCACGCTTGAACACAGCATCCGGTTTAACATTGATAACGATGATTACATCACCCTGTGCACCGCCGTTTGTGCCCATATCGCCCTCGCCACGCAGTGCAAGGCTCTGTTCGTCATCAATACCTGCAGGAATGTTAACCTCTTTTTTAACGGTAACATTGACTCTGCCGTTGCCACGGCATTTGTGACAAGGCTCCTTGATAATTTTACCCTTGCCGCCGCATTTATGACATGGACGGGCATTCTGGATAACACCAAATGGTGTTCTCTGCTGCTGCATAACCTGACCTGTGCCATGACATTCGGAACAGGTTTCTGCCTGTGTGCCCTTTTTTGCACCGCTGCCGCCGCAGTCAGGACAATTTTCCTGACGGTTAACTGTAACGGTTTTTGTGCAGCCGTGCACTGCCTCCATAAAGGAAACAGAAAGGCCGATGTGCACATCGCCGCCACGTCTTGGAGCGTTTGGATTTCTGCGCTGCTGACCGCCGAAGCCGCCAAAGCCACCGCCGAAAAAGCTGCCGAATATATCATCAAGGTCTATACCTGCACCGCCAAAGCCGCCTGTATACTGTCCGTAGCCGCCTGCGCCGAAGTTAGGGTCTACCCCTGCGTGACCATAAGTATCGTATTTCTGTTTTTTGTCAGCATCAGAAAGAACCTCGTAGGCCTCGTTAACCTCTTTAAAGTTCTTTTCTGCTTCTGCATCGCCCGGATTTAAGTCCGGGTGATATTTTTTTGCTTTTTTTCTGTATGCAGATTTGATTTCGGCATCGCTGGCTGTTTTTTCAACCCCCAGCACCTCGTAGTAATCTCTTTTTTCTGCCACTGTTTTGCCCTCGCAATTATATCAAGTGTTTTAAATCTGTTTTAAAGCAGATATATTGTTTTATCTGCCTTTGTGTGCTTTTTATGCACCTTATAAAATCGGCAATCGGGCGGAATGATATTCCGCCCTGTGCCAAAGTTTTATTATTTTACACTAAACTCTATTTTATTTCAACCTTTTTATTATAACGCAATAGTTAAGCTTCCGTCTTTCCGTTAACTGCCCTTGCGTTTCAACGTTCACGCCGCTGTGGTATAAGCCGCAGAAAAGCGTATGTTTTAAATGTGCAAAGCACATTTGGTGGTGTTGTTATTCAACGTCTTTGAATTCAGCATCTACAACGCCGTCATCTGCAGGGCCCTGCTGCTGTGCACCGCCCTGTGCGCCCTGTGCCTGCTGCTGAGCCTGTGCAGCCTGCTGATAGAGTTTTTCGCTCATAGCGTGGAGAGCAGATTCAAGAGCACTCATTTTAGCTTTGATATCTTCAAGGTTGCCGCCTTCGATAGCTTTTTTGAGGTCTTCTTTTTTAGCTTCTGCTTCAGCTTTTTCGCTTTCGCCGATTTTGCCGTCCAGATCTTTAATCATTTTTTCTGTCTGGTAAACCATGCTGTCTGCCTGGTTTCTTGTTTCGATTTCTTCACGGCGTTTTTTGTCTTCTTCTGCAAACTGTTCTGCTTCTTTAACAGCTTTTTCGATGTCTTCTTTGGACATGTTTGTGGAAGAAGTGATTGTGATGGACTGCTGTTTGCCTGTGCCGAGGTCTTTTGCGGAAACGGAAACGATGCCGTTTGCGTCGATGTCGAATGTTACTTCGATCTGTGGGATACCTCTTGGAGCCGGAGCAATACCGTCAAGGTGGAAGATACCAAGGGATTTGTTGTCGCGGGCCATTTCTCTTTCGCCCTGAAGAACGTTAACTTCTACAGATGGCTGGTTGTCAGCAGCTGTGGAGAAAATCTGGCTTTTCTTTGTTGGGATTGTTGTGTTTCTTTCGATAATTTTTGTGGAAACACCGCCGTATGTTTCGATACCGAGAGAGAGTGGTGTTACGTCGAGAAGGAGGATGCCTTTTACATCGCCGCCGAGAACGCCGCCCTGGATTGCAGCACCGAGAGCAACACATTCGTCTGGGTTGATACCTTTGAATGGTTCTTTGCCGATGAGTTTTTTAACAGCGTCCTGAACAGCCGGGATACGGGAAGAACCGCCAACCATGAGAACTTTGTTGAGTTCGCCTGTGGAGAGACCGCTGTCTGCGAGAGCCTGACGTACAGGACCCATTGTTGCTTCAACAAGGTCAGCTGTAAGTTCGTCAAATTTAGCACGTGTAAGTGTCATATCAAGGTGTTTTGGACCTGTTGCATCAACTGTGATAAATGGCAGGTTGATAGCTGTCTGCATAACACCGGAAAGTTCGATTTTTGCTTTTTCTGCAGCTTCTTTAAGACGCTGTGCAGCCATTTTGTCCTGAAGAAGGTCGATGCCATTGTCTTTTTTGAATTCTGCTGCAAGATATTTGATGATTCTGTCGTCAAAGTCGTCGCCGCCAAGACGGTTGTTACCTGCTGTTGCAAGAACTTCCTGAACGCCGTCGCCCATTTCGATGATGGAAACGTCGAATGTACCGCCGCCAAGGTCGTAAACCATAATTTTCTGGTCCTGTTCCTTGTCAACACCGTAAGCAAGAGCAGCTGCTGTTGGTTCGTTGATGATACGTCTTACGTTGAGACCAGCAATTGCACCTGCGTCTTTTGTTGCCTGACGCTGGCTGTCGTTGAAGTAAGCTGGAACTGTGATAACAGCTTCTGTTACCTTTTCACCAAGGTATGCTTCTGCGTCTGCTTTGAGTTTTGCAAGGATCATTGCAGAGATTTCCTGTGGTGTGTATGCTTTGCCGTTGATGTTTGCTTTGTAGTTTGTGCCCATTTCTCTCTTGATGGAGGAAACTGTGCCTTCCGGATTTGTGATAGCCTGACGTTTTGCAACCTGGCCCACAAGTCTTTCGCCTGTTTTGGAGAAGCCAACAACGGATGGTGTTGTTCTCATACCTTCTGCGTTAGCGATAACAACTGCTTCGCCGCCTTCCATAACAGCAACGCAAGAGTTTGTTGTACCAAGGTCAATACCGATAATTTTACTCATAATAGTAATCTCCTTTAAAAGTGTGTATATAAGTTATATTTTAAACTGATTTATAAATAAACATCTGTGTGATGTCTATTGCCTGTTGATTTGGGACCGTATCACTGTGCAACCACTACTGTGGATGGACGGATAATCTTATCGCCCAGTTTATAGCCCTTCTGCAGTTCCTTTGTAACAAAACCGCTTTCAAATTCCTCGCTTGCTTCCTGCATTACTGCTGCGTGGAAGTTAGGGTCAAATTCCTTGCCAACTGCTTCGATTGGTTCAACCCCCATCTTGCCAAAAGCGTCCATCGCCTGGGTCATTACCATCTCGATGCCCTTTTTGTAGCTTTCGTCCTGACAAGGAGCATTAAGTGCAAACTCCAGTGTATCAAGTACGGGAAGAAGGTCTGTAACCGCCTGGATTTTGCCCAGTGCAAAGTTTTCTGTCTTTTCCTTTGCTGTTCTCTTGCGGTAGTTGTCATATTCTGCAAGGGTTCTCTGGAATGCATCCTTTGTAGAAGCCAGTTCGTTGTGTGCTTCCTCCAGTTTCTTCTCTGTTGCAAGAAGATTTTCCAGAGTTTTCTTTATGTCAACCTTTTTATCCTTTTTCTTTTTATCAGCCTTTTCTTCAGCTGCTGCCTCTGCAGTTTCCTCTGTGCCAGGAGTGTCGATTTCCATCTCTTCCAGTGGCATATTTTCCATATCGTTCATTGCTATTTTTTCCTTTCAGCTCCTGTTATTGTCTGGGATAAAAGCTGTGTGAAGTACTGCATGCTTGCAAACAGCTTTGAATAGTCCACCGTCTGCGGACAAACCACACACAAGGTGCCGCTTACCGCACTGCCAACGTAGTACTTTTTAGAGATAAAGCATACATTGTCGATGTTCTTTATAGGAAGTTCGTCACCGAAAACCACGCTGATACCGTCAAGTTTAGGGGTAACGATTTTCTTTAAAATTTCTTTATTTGCCAGAACCTTAAGCACATCTGCAATATTCTGGTCAAAGTCGTTTGTTTTCAGCAGGTACTGCTCGCCTCTTACGTGTATCTGCTGTGTGCTTGCCAGCTTTATAAGTGCCAGTGCACCTTTGATTATCTGTCCGTAAACCGCTTTTTCACGGCTGAGCTCCTTGGTAAGATATTCAAAATATCTTTTATCCACATCCTGCCAGGATACAAAGCACAGCTTTGTGTTGAGCAGCAGCATAAGCTGGTTTATATCCTCATTTGTAGCTTCTGCTGTAAGACGGATAACACGGGTGTGTACCTGACCAAGACTTGTAACGCCGATGAGTACCACGTCATATTTGCCTGTCTTAAGGATGTTGAAGTTTACAAACTTAAGCTCTTTATCCAGCGGAGGTGCGATAATGGTTGTTACGCCGAACATCTCGCTGAACAGTTCGGCTGCGCCCTGCAGAAAACGCTGACTGTCATGGTCCAGCATATCAAAGCGTTCTTTGATGATTCTTCTGTCCTTGTCAGTAAGAGCAGCACTGTGGTCCAGATTTTCGATGTAATATCTGTAAGCCTTGTTGGTTGGCACCCTGCCTGCCGAAACGTGAGGCTGGTTGAGAAACCCCTGTTTTGTAAGGTATGCCATCTCGTTGCGGAGTGTGGCACTGGACAGTGCCATATCCAGATAGTCCTGCAAAGCCGATGACGCAACAGGCTCTCTGTCATTGATGTACATTGAAACGATTGCTTTGATTATGGCTTCGTGTCTTTTGGAGATATCCATTGTGTCACCTCTTTTCTGTAAATTAGCAGTCTCGCTATCTGATTGCTAATTATATTTTACACCACTTTGTCTGAAAGTCAATACTTTTCGCCAACTTTCACAAAATGTTAATATTTTTACACAAAATCCCTTATTTTCAGGGCTTTTGTAATCATTTTTTACACATTTTGTACTCAAACGCTTTATTTTGCAGCCTTGGCAATCCACTTTCATCTTCTGCTTCCTTGTCCTTTTAACTTGACAGATACATATATTATTAGCACTCTCCCATCAATTTTATACACAGATTGCTAACCTTTTAATTGTCTGTAAACGCACAAACAGAAAGCTGTTCCTCAAAAAAGTCCGAAAGCCGTTTAAAATATCTTTATTTTTTACGCATTTTATGATAACATATATAGTTAGTAAAATATTTAAAAATATATACTTTATATATAAGGAGGAAATCCTTTGAAACAGGAAAATATCCGCAATTTTTCTATAATTGCTCATATCGACCACGGCAAATCCACATTGGCTGACCGTCTGCTGGAAAAAACAGGCACTGTTGAAAAGCGTCTGATGGAAGAACAGCTGCTGGACAATATGGATATTGAAAGAGAAAGAGGTATCACCATCAAAGCCCGTGCAGTTACACTTAACTACAAGGCAAGCGATGGCGAAACCTATGAATACAACCTTATTGATACCCCCGGCCACGTTGACTTTGGCTACGAGGTAAGCCGCAGCCTTGCTGCCTGCGAAGGCGCAATTCTGGTTGTGGATGCTTCTCAGGGCATCGAGGCACAGACACTTGCAAACACATATATGGCGGTTGAACACGGCCTTGAGCTGCTGCCTGTGCTGAACAAAATAGACCTGCCAAGTGCTGACCCTATGCGTGTTGCACACGAGGTTGAGGATGTTATCGGCATTCCTTGTCTTGATGCACCGCAGATAAGTGCAAAGATGGGCATTAACATTGAAGAAGTTCTGGAACGTGTTGTTACAGACATTCCTGCGCCAAAGGGCGACTACAACGCACCGCTGAAGGCTCTTATCTTCGACAGCTATTACGACAGCTACAAGGGTGTTATCGTATATGTACGTGTTATGGAAGGCGCACTTAAAGCAGGGGAACGCATAAGAATGATGCAGACAGGTGCTGAATTTGATGTTGTTGAAGTGGGCAAGATGGGTGCAACAAGCCTTGTGCCGACAGAAAGTCTCCGTGCAGGCGAGGTTGGCTATATCACCGCTTCCATCAAATCTGTACGTGACACCCGTGTGGGCGACACCGTTACAAAGGTGGCAGAACCTGCACCCGAAGCACTGCCCGGCTATAAAAAGGTTACACCAATGGTTTACTGCGGTATCTATCCTGCAGACGGTGCAAAATACGGAGACCTGAGAGACGCTCTTGACAAGCTGCAGCTCAACGACGCTTCTCTTGTATTTGAACCCGAAACTTCCGTTGCACTTGGCTTTGGCTTCCGCTGCGGTTTCCTCGGCCTTCTGCACCTTGAAATTATCATTGAACGTCTTGAGCGGGAATTCGCCCTTGACCTTGTAACCACTGCACCAAGCGTTGAGTACAAGCTGACAATGACAGACGGCACAGAGATGATGATTGACAACCCTACAAACTATCCTGACCCTGTTAAAATTGCAAGCAGCGAAGAACCTGTGGTAAATGCACACATATACTCTCCGAAGGATTTTGTGGGCAGCCTTATGGAACTTTGTCAGGAACGCCGCGGTGTATTTATCGATATGAAATATATGGATGCAAACCGTGTTGACCTGCACTACGAGCTGCCTCTGGGTGAAATTGTTTATGACTTTTTTGACTCTATCAAGAGCCGCAGCAAAGGCTACGCAAGCTACGAATACGAATTCAAATCATTTGCACCAAGCAAGCTTGTCCGTCTTGATATTATGCTTAACGGTGAGGTTGTTGACGCTTTAAGCCTTATTGTTCACGCTGACAAGGCATACGAACGCGGCAGAAAGATTGCTGAAAAGCTCAAGGAAAACATTCCTCGTCAGCTGTTTGAAATTCCAATTCAGGCAGCAATCGGCGGCAAGGTTATCGCAAGAGAAACAGTTAAAGCAATGCGCAAGGACGTTCTTGCAAAATGTTACGGCGGTGACATTACCCGTAAAAAGAAACTGCTTGAAAAGCAGAAAGAGGGCAAGAAGAAGATGCGCCAGCTGGGTACTGTTGAGGTACCAAGCGAAGCATTTACAGCCGTGCTTAAACTGGATTAATCCTGCAACATACAGCAGAACATCTTATGGCTGTGGGTTACGTCGCATGTCAGACTCCGCAGCCGCCACATCAAGTCAGAAAAGCCGCTGTAAATTACAGCGGCTTTATCTATACAAAGGTATTTTATTATGACAAATCTTTATTTTGTTCGCCACGCCGAACCAAACTACAACAATCACGATGATATGAGCAGGGAACTGACCGAAAACGGCCTGCGTGACCGTATGAAAGCAAGGGATTTCCTTGCAGACAAAGGCATTAACCTTGTTCTGTCCAGCCCGTACAAACGCAGTGTTGACACTGTACGCCCTATTGCAGATGAAATAGGGCAGCAGGAAATTGAAACCTATTACGACCTGCGTGAACGCACTGTATGCGATGAATGGCTGTACTGCTTTGACGAATACGCCCATAACCAGTGGAGTGACTTTACATATAAGATGGAGGGCGGCGAATGTCTGGGTGAAGTGCAGGCAAGGAATATTGCCGCCATAAACGAGATTGTGGCAAAATATCCCGACCGCAACATCGCCATAGGCAGCCACGGCACAGCACTGTCCACCATTATCCATTACTACACAGGCGGAAACTGGAACTTTGACGATTTTCAGCGTATAAAAAAGGTTATGCCTTTTATCGTAAAGGTTTCCTTTGAAAACGGCAAGGCTGTCAGCTGTGAAGTTTTTGAACAACTTTAAATGAGATTTTCAAAACTTTTCGTATAAATATTTATTTTTTCAACAATATGTAATATGATATAAACAAAATAAAAAGGCTGTCCTGTCGGACAGCCTTTTGTTTTTAACTAAAGCTATAATTATTTAACAGCAATAACTTCTACTTCTACAAGAGCACCTTTTGGGATGTCGTTGCCGCCGAAGCAAGCACGTGCTGGTTTGTTTTCGGAGAAGTATTCAGCATATACAGCGTTGAATGCTGCGAAGTCATTTACGTCAGCAAGGAGGCATGTTGTTTTAACAACATCGTTAAGGGAGAAGCCAGCTTCTTCAAGGATGTTTTTGATGTTTGTCAAAGACTGGTGTGCCTGACCTGCGATATCTGTAGCTTCAATAGCACCTGTAGCTGGGTTGATTGGAATCTGGCCGGAAACGTAGAGTGTGTTGCCTGCGAGAATTGCCTGGCTGTATGGACCTACTGCTGCTGGAGCTTTGTCTGTGTGAATAACTTTGTTCATTGGTGTATACCTCTTTCGTAAATTATAGTCGCATTTGTTGTTATAAGAGATAACAACTTTAACGTTATATATATAATAACATTATTTTTTTAACAATTCAATATTTGACAGCCCAGTTTTACAAATAGTACATAATTCAATTAAAAATATGTTCAATTTGCTTTATTTTTTCAGGTTTTGCCGTCATTGTTTATTACATCATAGGGCTCCATATGCGGAATATAATCTGGAATATCCTTTTCCAAAGCGGTGTCTTCTTAACCTGCTCCAACGTTACCTTATGGCAGAGCACCAATGTGTCGGTAAAATCCTTTTTAACTGACTGCACCATACTGCCGCCATAGAAGCTGCAGCAGTTTTCAAAGTGGAGATACATACTGCGAAAATCCATATTGGCACTGCCCACAATTGCCTGCACATCGTCAGAAACATACATCTTTGCGTGGAGAAAACCCGGTGTATATTCATAAATCTCCACCCCTGCCTCCAGCAGCACCCTGTAATAACTCTGGGTAATATAGTACACATACCATTTGTCAGGCACGCCGGGCACCATAATCTTTATGTCTATTCCGCTCTGGGCCGCAAGGCAGAGACTTGTTATCATCTCGTTGTCGATAACAAGATAAGGTGTTGTAATGTATACATAATCCTTTGCATTGTTGATAACGCCAAGATACGCACTTTCGCAGATATTCAGCTTATCCAGCGGTGTGTCAAAATAAGGCTGGATAATGCCGTCGGTTTCTCTTTTGACTGTTGGCTTATAGTTTGCATAGTTAAGTGCCTCGCCCGTAACCAGATGCCACGCACGGATAAACGTACTTGTCAGCCCGTAAACTGCCTGCCCTTCTATGCGGAATGCAGTGTCCTTCCACACGCCGAAGCGTGTAATGGCATTGATATATTCATCGGCTATATTAAGCCCGCCGCCGTAACCGACATTGCCGTCAATAACTGTTATTTTGCGGTGGTCACGATGGTTAAGCATCAGGTAATCGCCAATGTGCAGACTGAATTTTACAGGGTTGAATACCCCCACCTTTATCCCCCA
This sequence comes from Oscillospiraceae bacterium, assembly GCA_017435045.1. GTDB lineage: Bacteria > Bacillota > Clostridia > Oscillospirales > Ruminococcaceae > RGIG3102. The sequence continues at coordinate 12,810 of JAFSFT010000047.1, read as the reverse complement.
GCTGCGCAGCTTTTTCTCATATCCGGACGGCAGGGTTATAAGTGTGCCAAAGCCGTCATAGATTATCCTTACATCAACACCTCTTTTGGCCTTTTCTTTAAGCACATCAAGAATAGTGCTCCACATATAACCCTCATCTACAATAAAGTAGTGCATAAAGATACTTTTCTCTGCTTTTTTAAGGTCTTCCATGTAATCCACAAAGAAGTCCTCGCCCATAGGATAATATTTTGCAGATGTGTTGCGGTATGGTGTAGCTTTGGCATATTCATCCAGAAACCTCGCCTGCTTTGCCAGCCTTTCATCAACTGACGCAAGTTCCTCGATAACATCAGGGTTTTCATCGTGGTATTTCCACGCATTGTCTCGTATTTTGTTAAGTTCCATCTGCTGCTTTTTGGTCAGCTTGGTATCGCCCCATAAAAAATAGAACAGTGCGCCTGTAACAGGCAGAAACACCATAACCACAACCCACAGCAGCTTGTAGGACGGATTGAGATTGTCTTTTTCAAAAAGATACAGCATTACGGCGATACTGAACACCGTCATCAGCAGATAGATGGTAGAACCCAGAGTATACAGCCTTGTTACAAGCACAATAAACAGTGCCATCTGGAACAAAGCCAGTATAACTGCCATAAATTTTTTTGAAAATACAAATTTCAGTAATTTTCGCATATAAATGCCTTTCGTGTTTTTGCTATGTTGCGTAGTGTTATGTATTGGAAAATGCGACAGTTTCCTGTCGCATTAACTGTAGTTTATTCAATAACTGTTACTTCGATTGACTCGATTACAATGTCATCCTTTGGTTTTTCATCCTCGTCAGTTTTTACACCATTTATGGCAAATGCAACCTCCAGGCCCTCATACACCTGACCAAATACTGTATAGCGATAGTCAAGATTAGGGGCACCGCCTGCCTGTTTGTAAGTATCAATTATACCCTCACGCCAGCCTGCCTCCTCCATAAGAGAGACAATCTCATCAGTTATGTTTTCAGGCATACTTGTAACGATAAAAAACTGGCTGCGGTTGGTGTCCTCACCGCTGTTTGCCATTGCAAGTGCACCTGTGTAATGGTGCAGTCTGTCGCTGAATTCATCGCTGAAAGGCAGCTGCCATATGCTGTCTCCGCCATTGCCTGTACCTGTAGGGTCGCCCGACTGGATTATAAAATCCTCCACAACACGGTGGAAGCTTACACCGTCATAATAGCCCTCATTGGCGTGGGTAACAAAATTTTCCACAGCAAGCGGAGCATATTTGGGATAGAGGATAACCTTTATATCCCCTTTGCTTGTCTTTATTTGTGCAACTGTATCCCCGCTTTGCGGCTGTACAAACTGCATTTCGTCACTTTCCACCTTGGAAAGATTAACTGTTTTCTGACCACAGCCCGAAAAAACCATACAGGCCGCCATAATCAAAGCCAGAACCGAAATAAATCCTTTTTTCATCTTTAACCTCTGTGTATATTTCTCAACAACACTTCTATGTATAAGTATTATTGAATACTTTTTAAGTATACCACAAAAGATGTTAAAAATATATGTTATTTTTCCAAATCATTATTTTTCATATATTGCAGTGTAAAATTATGGTCATTTCGTAAAAAATAAAGTACCTTTATTGACTGAAATTCACTTATGTTGTAATATAATATTGTGAAAAAATAAATAAAGATTTATTATCAGGAGACTATTATGCCAGAAAACAAAAACATCAGCGAAGATATGATGGCTGATATCATCACTCTTGTTGACGAAGATAACGTAGAACATTCTTTTGAAATAATGGACCATTTTGAATACAAAGACAACGCATATGTTGCACTTGTACCATACTTTGAAGACCCTGAGGAAGCTTTTAAAGAAGACCCTACAGTTGTTTTCTTCCGTGTTGGTCCCGAAGATGAAGAAGGTCTTGAAACTTTTGACATCGTGGAAGACGACGAAGAATATTATGCAATCAGCGGTATCTTTGAAGAAAGATACAACAAAATGATGGAAGAACTGGAATAACCCCTGTTTTTCCGCATATAATAACAAAGCGAAAATTTAAAAATCTCCTGCCTTGTGCGATAAAATGTGGTTGTTTTTAATCCTACACTTATATTAATCGGAAGTTCTTGTCCTGACGGGAATTGCAGACCTCCCCCACTGGGGAAGAAGGGAGCGTGAAGCGTCGGCAGAACGTATCCAACCTTGCTGAAAAGCGGGTTCTAATATGACCACATACGGCTTGGCGGGAGAATTTTATTTTTTTTGCACCAGTTATATAAACCATAATAAAATTTATTTTTATATAATCACAAATTTTGCGATACGCCAGAAGAACTGTTATCAGATAACAGTATCGTCAATGTACCGCATATATTATTTTGCGAGGTATCTATGGATTTTTCCCAGAGAACAAAAATGGTTATAGGCGAAGACCCTTTTGAAAAGGTGACCAACAAAAAAATATGCGTTGTAGGCGTGGGTGGCGTAGGCGGTGCCGCCCTGGAGGGACTTGTGCGTTTCGGCATAAAAAACATAACCATATTTGACTTTGATACGGTGGACATAACCAATCTGAACCGACAGATTATCTCCACCCGTGATGTTTTGGGGCAGAAAAAAACACAGGTTGCCGCACTCCGCGCCAAAAGCATCAATCCCGACATAAACATAAAAACATTTGATGTGTTTATCGAAAAGGACAACCTGCAGCTTATAAAGAACGAAAAGCCCGACTACGTTATCGATGCTATCGACAGCGTAAAAGCCAAACTTGACCTTATAGAATTCTGCCACAAGGAGAATATCCCCGTAATTTCCAGCATGGGTACAGGCAACCGACTAAACTGTACAGGCTTTGTCATTGACAAGGTGGAAAAAGCAGCCGGCAACGGCTGCGGCTTATCCAAAGTTATGCGGCAGGAACTGAAAAAACGCGGCATAACAGGCCACACCTCACTGTTCAACACCCGCCCTCCCGAAAGCAAAGCAGTTAACAGTGCCAACGGCCGCAACGCCCCCGGCAGCTGCCCTTTTGCACCAAATGTGGCAGGACTAATGGTGGCACAATATGTAATTTCTCAGTTGCTGTAACATTCCATATCTGCAACAGGCCCAAAAATTCATTATGCAAAACAAGACAAAAACAGCAGGAACAGCTAATATAAGCGGTGTTCCTGCTGTTTTATTTTAATATCCCACATTTTATGTTATATGTTAAGTAAACCTATTCGTTCAAACCAAAGCTGATATTCAGTGCATCATTCATCCGTTTTATATCCTCTGCCGAAAGCCTGCCTGTTTTTTCCCTCAGACGCTGTTTATCAATAGTTCTTATCTGCTCCAGCAGCACTACACTGTCTCTGGCAAGGCCACAGCTTTCTGCTTTTACACTTATATGTGTAGGCAGGCTTGTCTTGTCCTGCTTTGATGTGATGGCTGCTGCGATAACCGTGGGAGAATGTCGGTTACCTACATTATTCTGCACAATAACCACAGGTCTTGTGCCGCCCTGCTCACAGCCTACCACAGGACTTAAATCCGCATAAAAAACTTCGCCTCGGTTAATTTCCATATTTTACACTCCTTATCTGTTTTTTCGCTTATATTATTCCTCCTTTCTTTTTGTTTATTCAGCCAACCACATTACAAATGATATTTTTAATATATATTTTAACTTAAAAAAATCCCTCTGAAGATAACGTATTGCAAAAACAATTACCACAGATTTTTATATTACTGCAACTGAAAGTCTTGCTGCCGCACATCACTCAAATTTATTATACTTTTGTTCACCTATGCCGCATTAATTGATTTTTAAATTTCTATATGGTAAAATAAATTGATTAAGTATGCCTTTCGGCATAAAATTTGCGTAAAGGGAGTGAGTTTCTATGAATCTGGTAATATTTTCTGCCCAGTATCTGCCAACAGTTGGCGGTATTGAGCGTTACACAAACTCACTGTCCAGAAAACTTATAGAAAAAGGTCACAGAATAACAGTGGTGACCTCATCGCTGCCAAATCTGCCGGACCACGAAATCCACGAAGACGGCATCGAAGTTTACCGCATACCTGTAAAATGGATAATGAACAGGCGTTTTTCCATTCCTATACCAGGCGGCAAATTCCGACAGATTGAAAAACAGCTTTCATCAAAAAACTTTGACTTTGCAATTATACAGACAAAATTTTATCTTAACAGCGTGTGGGCATCCCGTTTCTGCAAAAAGAACGGTATATCGGCCATTGTGGTAGAACACGGCACTGCACACCTTATCCGCGATGGGCTGGTGGGCTTTATCGGCAAAACCTACGAGCATATCGCCGCAAGATATATCCACCACAACTGCAAAAATTTTTACGGTGTTTCCATGGCCTGCTGCGGCTGGCTGGAACACTTTGGGCTTAAGGGAAAAGGCTGTCTGTACAACGCCGTTGACCCTGCTGTTGTAGCAGATACTGCTGAAAAAGGCAGCGAAACCCTGTGTGAAAAGATAGCTTTTGAAAACAAGACCACCATTGCCTTTGCAGGCAGATTTATAAAGGAAAAGGGTGTTGTAAACCTTGCAAACGCCTTTAAAGAGATAAACAAAGAGTTTTCCAACGTTCAGCTGGTAATGGCAGGAGACGGCGAACTCTGGCAGCAGGTAAAGGATATGGGTGTAGAAAACCTTATCCTGCCCGGCAATCTCAGCTATCCTCACAGCCTTGCACTGCTTAAAAACAGCGACATTTTCTGTCTGCCAACCTTTTCCGAGGGCTTTTCCACCTCGGTGCTTGAAGCAGCAGCACTGAAAGCTATGATTATAACCACCAAAACAGGCGGCTCGCCCCAGCTTATAAAGGACGAAAATTACGGCATACTTATAGATTCCATGGAATCTGCCGATATCGTAAAGGCACTGCGTAAAGCCTTAAGCGACAAGGAGTATACAAGAAAATGTGCAGAAAACGCCTACGAAAGCCTTATATCCCACTTCACCTGGGAACGGGTTGCAGAAGATTTTCTGGACATTTACAACAGACACAAATAAAGGACATTGTATGAAAGTTTTAATAGTTATCCCTGCATATAACGAAAAGGACAATATAGAAAGGGTTGTGGACAACCTTGTAGCAAACTATCCTCAGTTTGACTATGTGGTGGTAAATGACGGCAGCCGTGACGAAACTGCTGATATCTGCCGCCAGAGAGGCTACAACCTTATTGACCTGCCTGTAAACCTTGGTCTTGCAGGCGGCTTCCAGACAGGCCTGCGCTATGCCAAAAAGATGGGCTACGATGCTGTGCTGCAGTTTGACGCAGACGGCCAGCACCTGCCTGAATACATACAGCCTATGATTGACTGTATGGAACGCACAAACAGCGATATTGTTATCGGCAGCCGCTTTGTAACGGTTAAAAAGCCAAAAAGCCTGCGTATGTTCGGCAGCTACCTTATAAGCTGGGCAATGAGACTTACCACCGGCAAAAAGATCTGCGACCCTACCAGCGGTATGCGCCTGTTTAACCGCAAAATGATAAAAGAATTTGCTATGGACGCAAACTTTGCCCCTGAACCTGACACAATAAGTTTTCTGCTTAAAAACGGTGCAACCATAAGTGAGGTGCAGGTTGATATGGCAGAACGCACAGCAGGCGAAAGCTATTTAAACCCTGTAAACGCCATAAAGTATATGTTCAAGATGGGTGTTTCCATAGTACTGATACAATGGTTCAGAAAGAGAAAGGAGAATTAATATGGGCTCAATACTTACCACTCTGCTTATTATCGGCAGTATCTTCACCTTTCTTTTTGCAATGAAGCTTATCCGCAAATCCACAGTGCGTATTGAGGATACACTTTTCTGGATTATCTTCTGTTTAATCCTTATTCTCCTGAGCGTATTCCCAAAATCGCTGTATAATATTGCATATGCTCTGGGTTTCCAGTCTCCGATAAACCTTGTATATCTGGTAATTATCTTTGTTCTGATTGTAAACCAGTTCCTTATGACCCTTAAAATCAGCCGCCTGACAATCAAGCAGAAAGAGCTGGTGCAGGCACTTGCAATAACCGCAAAGGAAGCTGACGACAAGGAAAACAAAGCCGAAGAATAGAATATTTTATAACTTCTTACAAACAGCAAATCCCCCGCAGGTATAGCCCTGCGGGGGATTTTGTCCGTATTATGCTGTTTTTATCTGTTCCGTATTTGTGGGCTAAATATACACACCCTGTTATGCATTATCTTCAAATACTTTTGCCATCACACCTGCCACATATTCCACTGTAGCTTTGCTGTAGATTTTTTCAACCTCGTCAAAGTCCAGCTTTCTGCCCTTTGTAGATTTCAAAAATTCATACAGCATTCCGCTGTCTGCCTTTTCAAACTCCTTCATATTAAAGCAGATGGGATATTTTTCAAAATATTCCTCTGCAGGACAGTTTTCAATCTTCTGCAGATTGAGGACAGGCTTGCCCATAGAAAAATAATCAAAAATCTTGCTTGGAACCTGATTGTCCAGCGTATTGGAAATATTAAGCAGCACATCTGCCTTTTCCATTGTGGCAAACGCTTTATCTGCAGGTACTTTATCGAAGAAAAATACATTCTGCGGATATTTTTCAATATATCTGTCCAGAACCCGGCTGTTATTTACCCCAAGAAAATATACTCTGATTTTTTCGCCGCTTTCAAAAGCTGTTTCAAGGGCACGAAGTACATATTCCGGGCTTCGGAACTGGTCGGCAACAATGCCGCAGAAAAGTATATTTACATACTGGCTGTCAAACTCTATGGCAGAACTGATTTTTGCCTTTGACTGATATTTCTTTATATTTGGGAATTCCACCGACTCAATTTTATCGGCATATTTTCTGTAGCCGCTGTGCTGCAGATACTGCCTTTTAAGCACAGGGGTGGTAAAAACTCCCTTTGCTCTTTCAAGCACAGCAAGTTCCCTGTTTATTATATCCTCGCTGTTATTGGGATTGTCTATGCGGTGCAGCCCCCACGGGTCCAGCTGATACAGATACATCGGACAGCCAATATCGCTGGCAGCTACTGTCTCGGTGTAATTTACAGGCTTGCACACACACACCAGTACGTCGGGACAAAACTCTGCCGCAAGTGTCTTTAACTGTTTAAGATACCGCGGCTGTTCTACCATTCTGCTGTACTCTGTGCGATAACGCAGAAACATCACAACACTGTGCAAAGGGTGTTTTTTTACAAATTCTGCACGGGAGCTGTTTCTGCTGCCGTGCTGTGCCGCAAACTGCTCAAAGGCTTCGCTTGCCTTTACAACAGGGGGTATTGCCGCCATACGTTTTATCTGCACGCCGTTTTTTACTTCATCGCGGGGAAAAGCATTGCAAACGCCTGCTACAACACAGCTGTGCCCCATGGAAACCAGCTTTTCGGCAAGCTGAAGCACTATCTTTGTGTTGGCATTGATATCTTTTTCCATTTCTCCCATTGAAAACAGTATCTTCATAACACACCCCTTTCTGAAAACTTAAGCACAATTATGCACAAATTAATTTTAATTTAAGCCTGAATTATCTTGATACAAAAGCAGAATACGCCTTGACCAAAAGATACAGCGGCATATACAGCCTGTATCTCATCATAATCCAGAACAGTTTTACCTGTAATTCCACACAGGACAGCTCGTCCCTTGTATAAGACAGGTCGATATTGTTATCCTTTATTGTATCCTTAAGATACCCTTTCACATCCCTGAATGACAGGCTGTCAATCTTCTTTTTAACCACCGCAGAAAATGTAACAATAAATCTTATGCGGTTACGTTTTTGCACCTCGTCCATATCCAGCCCCAGTCTGCAGCATATCTGTTCTGTATGGCCTGCAAAGCGTCTGAGGGCAGGCACCGTATAGTCGTGAACTCTGTTGGAAACTGACTGCATATGCCTGCGGTAAAAATACAGAGGTTTATTTACAGCTTTTGCTCTTTGGGCACAGGATAAAAACTGAATATTGAAAAAGTTGTCCTCGCTGAAAACCTCCTCCATCGGTTTAACCGACAGATTGTTTTTCTTTATAACATCATGGCGGTAAACAGCCATACACATACTGCCCGCAATCTCCACGCCCTTTTCAGTGCTTGCGATAAGCGGCAGAATCATATTATGAGCAATTTCATCCTTTGTGGTGCAGAAATTTTCCTTTATGTTTCTGATGCTTCTGTTGTTTGTATCATCATCAAAAAAGCGGTAGCAGGTACAGTACACGGCATCCAGATTATGCTGTACAATTTCTTCCATAAGCTGTCTGTACATATCTGCATCAATAATATCGTCACCGTCCACAAAGGTAATGTACTTTCCTTTGGCCGCTGCCATACCGCAGTTACGGCTGTCACCGGGGCCTTTTCCGTTTGCCTTTACAATGGTGATATTTTCGCATTTATCTGCAAACTTTCTGCAGATATCCATACTACTGTCGGGATATCCGCCGTCTACAATTATTATCTCATAATTTTCCAGTGATTGACTAATCACCGACTGCAAGCAGTCGGTGATATAATTTTCGGTATTATAAACGGTTACAATAACACTCAGAAGTGGTGTAGCTATCTTCTGCATATCTTTTTAACTCCTCGCAGGCAGTATGCACCGCCAATAAGAATTTTATCCTTAAGAGGAGCACTGCTTTTTAAAAGCTCCCTTACATACAGCGAATACCCTTTCCAGTTGTTTATAAGCAGTCTGTCGGTATTTTTTGTAAGGCCGTCCTCCAGATATTCCGTTATGTGTATAATTTCGTTGAACCAGCGGATTTTATAGCCCGCCTGTGCAATTCTGTTCCAGATAAGTGCCTCGGGCACAAATTTTTCCCCGTCAAAGGACGGAAAAGGAAACTGGCGCAATAAACTTGTCAAAAACACCTCGGACTTATCGCCGCATATATTATGCTTTGCCCTTTCCAAAGTGGTTGCATCCACAAATTCCCCATTAAAAGTTGTGCCGATTATACCGCCGTTTTTATCTCCGCGCAGTCCGCCCACACCTGCAAATTTTTTGTTCTGAGGCAGGGTGTCTATCCACCTTATGCAGCTTTCCACAGCTTGCGGTGTAACGGTATCGTCGCTGTCCACAATCCAGAAATACTCGCCGCGGGCCATATCCAGCCCGCAGTTTATTGCACTTGGCTTTCCGCCATTGGGCTTTTTGCAGTAGCGCACCGCAAAACTTTCATTATGCAGCCATCCATCAACTAAATTTTCAGTATTATCAGTACTGCCGTCATCCACAACAATCCACTCAAAATCCTTGCAGGTCTGTTTCTGCAGGCTGTTGTATAAATCCGGCAGCAGGTGTGCCCTGTTATATGTTGGTGTACAAACAGTAATCATCATTTTTCTCCGCAGGCTGAATATTTTTCGATATAAAACTCCTGTACCCTTTCGGCCACCTCTTTTATATCGTAGCCACGGTCACGTATGGACTGATGGTTGTCTTTTTTCTCTGTTACATCCAGTGCGAGAATCTGCTCTGCCCAGTACTCCGCACCCTTTTCAATAGGAAGGAACAGGATATCATCACTTACCCTTGCCTCCTGCGGAACCCTGTCGCTGGCCACGCATTTTACGCCGCAGGCCTGTGCCTCGATAAATACAATACCCAGCCCTTCAAACAGGCTTGGCAGGCACATAACATCGCTTTTGTGCAGCACATCGTATACATTGTCACAGTCGCCCATAAACTCTACAGCACCGCTGATACCAAGTGCTTTTGCCTTCTGTTCAAGGTTATGCTGCTCTTCACCTGCACCAGCCAGCACAAGCTGTGCACAGGGCCTTTTTTCGTAAACCTTGCTGAACACATCCAGCAGGAAAGTATGGTTTTTTTCGGGAGCAAGACGTCCCACACAGCTGATTGTAAACTTATCCCTGTCACGGGTGTCTTCAGGCGTAAAATTGGCAAGGTTAATGCCGTTTTTTACTACCGTAACATCGCTTCTGTCCTTACCAAACAGCCACTGCCCTGCTTCCCTGCTGCAGGCAAAGCGGTGTGTGCAGTTTGGTTCTATCATAATGCCGTAAAAATTCTTTACAAGGCGGTAAATCATAAGCCCTGCATTTGCAACACTGTGGCTGTGAGATATTCTTACAGGAACGCCTGCCCTTTTTGCTTCGCGCATAATAAGGCCGGAAAACTTGTCCATATGCGAGTGGACAATTTTGTATTCAGGATGTTCTTTAAAGAATTTTCTCACCGATGCTGTGTACACGAAAGGACCTTTTTCCGTTATAAAAGGAATTCTGTAAAGTCTGCCGCCAAGGGCTTCTATTTCCTTTCTGTACACGCCGCCAAAGCTGTACAGAAAATCAAACTGCACCTTTGTCCTGTCGATGTTGCGGTACAGATTCATAATATATGTCTCGTATCCGCCACGGCCTATACCCGCAACACAGTGCAGAATTCTTATCGGCTCATTTTTATTAAGTTGTACGTTGTTGTTTTCGCTCATAGCTTCACCTTTTACAAATCTGTCCTGCGGGCAGATTTACGTACATAATTATTCAATTTATTTTACCATATCGATATTTAAAAATCAACAAGGACAGCTTTTAACCACACTTTTCACACATCACACTGTTTTGCCCTTACAAAAAATCTCCCCCTGCAAGCAGAGAGAGATTTTCTTTAAAGTGGGTATATTAAACAGTTACTTTTTAAAATAGTCCACAGCACCACGGAACATTTCAAGACCTCTGGAATTAGGAACATTCTTGTAGTTGCGGCTGCACCATCTTTCGTCGTGGAGCATTTTACCGAACACGCGTCCGTCAGGGCTTGTGATACCCTCGATTGCCATTACAGAGTTGTTAGGGTTGAACATAATGTCGCTTGTTGCGTTGCCGCTGAGGTCAACATACTGTGTAGCAACCTGACCGTTTGCGATAAGCTGGTCAACAACTTCTTTTGGTGCGATAAATCTGCCTTCACCGTGGCTTGTTGCTGCTGTAACCATATCGCCAACTTCGTGGTACATAAGCCATGGAGACTTGTTAGATGCAACACGTGTATGTGTAAGGCGGGACTGGTGACGTGCAATGGAGTTGAATGTAAGTGTTGGGATATCAGCACTTGGTTCAACGATTTTGCCGTATGGTACAAGGCCAAGTTTTACCAATGCCTGGAATCCGTTGCAGATACCTGTCATAAGACCGTCACGGTTGTTGAGAAGTTCGTGAATCTGTTCTGCAACCAGTGGGTTTCTCATAAGGGAGATAATAAATTTAGCAGAACCGTCCGGTTCGTCACCACCGGAGAAGCCGCCAGGGATTGCAAGAATGTTTGCTGTTTTGATAAGTTTTGCAAGGTCTTTTGCGGACTGCATAACTTCTTCAGGTTTGCGGTTTCTTACAACAAAGATTTCTGTGTCTGCACCTGCACGGTCAAATGCACGTGCTACGTCATATTCACAGTTTGTACCTGGGAATACAGGGATGATAACCTTTGGAGAAGCGGTTTTGATAAGTGGAGATGGTCTTGTTCCCTTGAAGTCGTAGCAGATATTTTCCACTGCTTTTGCAGGCTGGAGAGCTGTGTTGCTTGGGTAAACGCCACTGAGTTTTGCTTCCCATGCTTTTTCAAGTTTATCCAGCTTGATGTTTCTGCGGTTGTAGATGATTGCATATTTGTCGATTGTAGTACCAATTTTCTTGCCAAAGCGGAGAAGACCGTCTGTTTCAACAACAAATGCACCATATTTTTTGCTGAACAGTTCTTCAGCTGTAAGTTTGGAGTCGAGTTTTACGCCGATTGCATTACCGAATGCCATCTTTGTAACTGCTTCTGCGATACCGCCAAAACCGATTGCCCAAGCAGAGATAACGCGTTTTTCTTTAATTGCTTTCTGCAGTGCTTTGTATGTTTTTACAAGACTTTCAGGGTTGTAAAGGCCATTTTCATCCTTCTGTGGTTCAACAAGGTAGAGGGATGTGCCAACTGCCTTGAATTCCGGGCTGATAATGTTATCTGCATCTGCCACGCCGCAGGCAAAGCTGATAAGTGATGGCGGAACATCAATGTTTTCGAAGGAACCGGACATACTGTCTTTACCGCCGATTGCGCCGATGCCCAGAGCAAGCTGTGCTTCGAGACCGCCGAGAAGTGCTGCAAGAGGTTTGCCCCAGCGTGTTGGTTCTTTGCGGAGTCTTTCAAAGTATTCCTGGAAGCTCATCCATGCTTTGCCGATGTCGCCGCCTGCTGCAACAAGTTTAGCTGCAGAGTGGATAACTGCATAGTATGCGGAGTAGTATGGGCTCTGTACTGCAAGGTATGGGTCAAAGCCGTGTGTAAGGATGGAAGCTGTGTTAACTTCGCCTTTAGGGCTGTTGATAAGGGCAGCCATACCCTGTGCAGGTGTAAGCTGTCTTGCACCGCCAAATGGCATAAGCACTGTGCCGCCGCCAACTGTTGAGTCAAAGCGTTCTACAAGACCGCGCTGGGAACAAACATTAAGGTCAGAAACCATCTTTTCCCATTTTGTGTAAACATCTTCTGTGATTGGTTCTTCGCTGAGGCCCTGCTTTGTAACTGTTGCCTGTGCATATTTTGTTGCACCTGCACTGTTCAAAAAGTTGCGGTCAAGGTCAACAATCATTTCGCCTTCAGACAGCATCTGGAGACGGTTTGTATCTGTAACCTCTGCAACGATAACTGCGGAAAGGTTTTCCTTTTCTGCCGCTTTGATAAATTTTTTGGCATCTTTTGCTGCTACAACACAAGCCATACGTTCCTGGCTTTCGCTGATTGCAAGCTCTGTAGCTGTAAGGCCTTCGTATTTT
>JAFSFT010000046.1 GCA_017435045.1 Oscillospiraceae bacterium | reverse complement strand
TACCTGTCTCCTCTTTAAGACGGGTTTCGATGCCTGCAAGGATGCCCATGCTGTTGTTTACAAGGTTACGCAGGCGGTCAGCTTCTTCGCTGTAGCCGTCCTTTATCATATTGCCGTCCTTTGTTGTGGCAGGCGGATTTTCCACTATTGCCCTGTCCAGCACATCGCAGAGCTCGCTGAGAGGGTTGATGTCGCTGTCAAGGGAGCGGATAAGGCTGTTGTCGCACTTGGAAAGGATTTTCTTGAGCGGCAGCAGATTTTTGAGAGAAACAGAAAGGCTGAACACATCTCTTGGACTTGCATTGCCAAAGGATGCACGGGAGCAAAGACGCTCCATATCCTGTATATTACGCAGCAGGTTCTGCACTTCCATCCTTGTAACAAGGTTTTTGTTGAAGTATACCACACAGTCAAGACGGGCATCTATTGCCTTTTTGTCCATAAGCGGAGAAGAAACCACCTGACGCAGCATACGCTTGCCAAAGGAGGTTTTTGTGTTGTCCAGCACCCAGAGCAGACTGCCTTTTTTCTCCTTGCTGCGTATAGTTTCAAACAGTTCCAGATTCTGTATTGTTGTGTGGGAAAGCTTCATAAAGCTGGTCTGCTCGTAGCTTTCTATCTGCGAGATGTTTTCAATGCCAACCTTCTGTGTTTTTTCCAGATAATCCACCAGCTGCCAGATGCAGAAGGTCATGCCGCTGTCAAAGCTGCTGTCCGCAAAATAAACCTTTACCTTTTCCCTTGCGGTTTCTTCATTATAGTCATCCTCGCTTATAAGCTCTACAGGACATTTGATTATGTTTTTTATGTACTGTGTAAGCCATGGACAATCCAGCAGCTTTGAATTGATGACAATTTCGCTTGGTCTGTATTTGAACAGCTCTGCCTGCACGTCGTTGTGCAGATTTTCGCCTGCAACTGCGGTGGTGTGCATATTGCCTGTGGAAATATCGCAGAAGCAGACGCTGAATCTGCTTTCTGCATCGATATAAACACTTGCGATATAGTTGTTTTTATCCTCGGACAGCATACTGTTTTCCATTATGGTGCCCGGAGTAACAACCCTGATTACATCACGGTTAACAAGGGTTTTGCCCTTTTGCGGCTGCTCTGTCTGTTCGCATATTGCAACCTTATAGCCTTTTTCAAGCAGACGCTGGATATACGCCTCGCAGCTGTGGTAAGGAATGCCGCACATAGGTGCCCTTTCCTCCTGACCGCAGTCACGGCCTGTCAGGGTGAGCTCCAGCTCTTTTGATGCAAGGATAGCATCGTCAAAGAACATTTCGTAAAAGTCGCCCAGACGGAAAAAAACAATATGGTCCTTATGTCTGTTTTTAATTTCAAAGTATTGCTGCATCATCGGAGATAATTTTGCCACAATATTAACCGTCCTTTTATAGAATAAATGGTGTTTAAGATATATTTTTCTCTGCGGAAAACCGCAGAGCTGTCACAGATTAGTGACAGCCGGAGCAGGAAGAACAGCTGCCTGTGCAGCCTTCTGCAGGAAGTTCAACAGTCATTGGGTCGCCGCCGTTTACTGTTGTTGTAATAATAGCCTGAATGTGCTTTGTAAGCTTGTCAACATCTGCTGCAGCTTCGTTGTAAGCAACCATGTTTTCACTTGCCATAATTTCTTCGTAAAGTGTGTTGAGTTCAAGGTCAAGCTGGTTGAGCTTATCGCCGTCAGATTCAGGGTTCATCATTTCTGCGTTGAGATTGTATTTTGTAAGGTTGAACTTGCCGATCATTTCCTGAAGTTCCTGGTCTTTGTCAACCATTGCTTTTGCCTGAGCAAGGTATACAAGCACATCTTCTTTCTGAAGCTGTACGCAAAGTTTTTTGAATTCTGTAATAAAATCGAATGCCATTTTTATATTCCTCGTTTTCCTGATTTTTATTTATTGTAAAAGTTCTGCCGTTAAGACAGTACCTTTTTTACCTGTAATTTTTAAATTTACAAAGCTGTCCATAAGATCTTTTTTGTCTGTTTTAAAATGGACAACCAGTGTATTTGCCATGCGTGCGGAATAACCTTGTGGTTTTGTTTCTTCCACCAGGGCACGGACTGTTTTGCCCTCAAAGCTTTCAAGATATTTAAAGAAAATATCCTGCTGTATCTTTATAAGGCGGTTAAGCCATTCTGATTTTTCCCTGTGGGACACATTGTCCTCCAAAGAGGCGGCTTTTGTGCCGTTTCGCTTTGAATATATAAAGGTGAAAAGCTGTGTAAAGTTCATCTCCTTTACAAGTTTTTCCGTTTCCAGATATTCCTCGTAGGTCTCTCCCGGAAAGCCTACAATAATATCACTGGAAAAGCCCACATCGGGTATCTGCTCTTTTGCATAGCTGATTATATCCTTGTACTGTTCCACAGTGTATCTGCGGTTCATGAGGGATAAAATTCTGTTGCTGCCCGACTGCACAGGCAGATGTATCTGGCGGGAAACCTTTGGGTTGTCACGGATTGTGTCGATAACCTTGCGGGTTATATCCTTTGGATGGCTGGACATAAAGTGCAGCACATAGTCCCCCTCCACCTTGCAAAGCATACTGAGCAGGTCTGCAAAATCTATCTGCGGGTCAAGGTTTTTGCCGTAGCTGTCCACATTCTGCCCAAGCAGGGTTATGTCCTTATAGCCCTCACTGACAAGCTGCCTGAACTCACGCAGAATATTTTCGGGTTTTCTGCTTCTTTCCCTGCCGCGTACATAAGGCACGATACAGTATGAACAGAAATTGTCGCAGCCATACATAATGGAGATGGTTGCTTTTGATCTGCTTTGGCGGTATACGGGGATATCCTCCACTATATCGGTCTTTACAACAGGGTCAGAAATCTGTCTCTTGTTGCTGGCATACCAATTATACACTATATATGGTAATTCTTCAATGGAATTAACCCCGAAAACTATATCTACAAAGGGATATGACTTTTTGATTTTTGCAACAATATGTGGCTGCATAACCATACAGCCGCACACCGCAACAATCATATCGGGATTTTCTGCCTTAAGGGCTTTAAGCTTGCCGATATTGCCAAAGATTTTAAGCTCGGCATTTTCTCTGATTGCACAGGTGTTGAATATTACCACATCGCTGTTTTCAAAGCTGTCGCTTATGCCAAAGCCGGACTGTGCAAGGATGCCGCGGATTTTTTCCGAGTCGTTTTCGTTCTGCACACATCCAAAGGTCTGTACATTGACAAGAGGTATATGGCTGAATTTTTCTTCTGTAAGTTCGTGCAGTTTTTCTGTATAGTTCACCCTATACCTCCTTTTCAAAATACTTTTTAAGGAACATACCTGTGTAAGACCCCGGATTGCGGCTTACCTCCTGCGGTGTGCCCTGAGCAACTATTGTGCCGCCCTGGTCGCCCCCTTCGGGACCTATATCGATAATATGGTCGCATACCTTGATAAGGTCAAGGTTATGTTCGATAACAATAACTGTATTGCCTGCGTCAACCAGCTTCTGCAGCACCTCGATAAGCTTGTGAACATCGGCTGTGTGCAGACCTGTTGTTGGCTCGTCCAGAATGTACAGGGTGTTGCCTGTCTGAATTTTGGACAGCTCCAGTGCCAGCTTTACACGCTGTGCCTCACCGCCCGAAAGTGTTGTGGCACTCTGGCCAAGCTTGATATAGCCAAGGCCCACGTCGTACAGTGTTTTGATTTTGCGGTAGATTTTTGGCTGGTTTTCAAAGAAAGCCATTGCCTGCTCCACCGTCATCTCCAGCACATCGCTTATGTTTTTACCCTTGTATTTAACCTCGAGGGTTTCGCGGTTGTAGCGTTTGCCCTTACATACATCGCAAGGCACATAGATATCAGGCAGAAAGTGCATTTCAATCTCTATAATACCGTCGCCCTCGCAGGCTTCGCAGCGGCCGCCCTTTACGTTAAAGGAAAAACGGCCCGGCTGGTAGCCACGCATCTTTGCATCCTGTGTCTGTGCAAAAAGTGTGCGGATATCGCCGAATACACCTGTGTAGGTTGCAGGGTTGGAGCGTGGTGTTCTGCCGATTGCAGACTGGTCAATGCCGATTACCTTGTCCACATTTTCAAAGCCCAGTATATCCTCGTGTGCACCCGGTTTTATTTTGGAGCCATTGAGCACATTTGTGGCCTTTTTGTAGAAGATTTCGTTGATAAGGCTGGACTTGCCGCTGCCCGAAACACCTGTTACGCAGACCATTTTGCCAAGAGGTATTTCCACATCTATATTTTTAAGGTTATTCTGTCTTGCACCGATAATCTTTATGGATTTGCCGTTGCCCTCCCTTGTCTTTTCGGGAATTTCTATAACCTTTCTGCCGCTTAAATACTGGCCTGTAATGCTTTCCTCGCTGTTTTCAATATCCTCAAGTGTACCCTGTGCGATAATTCTGCCGCCGTGTACACCTGCACCCGGGCCTATATCCACAATGTGGTCAGCCGCACGGATTGTGTCCTCGTCGTGTTCAACAACAATAAGTGTATTGCCAAGGTCACGCAGGTGTTTAAGGGTGTTAATCAGCTTTTCGTTGTCACGCTGATGGAGGCCTATGCTTGGCTCGTCAAGGACGTACAAAACCCCTGTAAGCATGGAACCTATCTGTGTTGCAAGGCGGATACGCTGGCTTTCGCCGCCGGAAAGTGTGCCTGATGCACGGGCAAGGGTGAGATATTCAAGACCTACGCTCTTGAGGAAGTTAAGTCTTTCCTTAACTTCTTTGAGAATTGCGTCGGCAATGAGATGCTCCTGATTGGTAAGCTGGAGATTATCTATAAAGTCAACCGCTTCCCTTACGCTCATCTTTGTAAAGTCGCTGATATTTATGCCGCCTACTGTAACGGCAAGGATTATCGGCTTAAGCCTGTTGCCGTGACATTCGGGACATTCAATACCGCTCATAACACGGGAGATTTCGTCCTTTACCCAGTTGGAATTTGTCTCTCTGAAGCGGCGTTCAAGGTTGTTTACCACGCCCTCAAAATCGGTTGAATAGCTGCTGATGCCGCGGTCTGTATGGCGGTAAAGCTCCAGCTTTTTGCCCTTTGTGCCGTAAAGCAGTGCATCCACAGCCTCTTTTGACATATCCTTTATAGGTGTTGACAGTGTAAAACCATATTCCTTTGCAAGGCCTTTATAGTACATTTCCGAAACAGAGCCCTCGGCATAGTACCAGCCGCTTGCCTTTATTGCCCCCTCCTCTATGGAAAGCTTTTTGTTTGGAACAATCATCTCGGGGTCAACACGGAGGTATTCCCCAAGGCCTGTACATTTTTCGCAGGCACCAAACGGAGCATTGAAGGAGAACATTCTCGGCTCCAGCTCGCCTATGCTTATGCCGTGTTCCGGGCAGGCAAAGCTCTGGGAGAAAAACATCTCCTCGCCGCCGATAACATCAATTACCACGCCCACATCGGCAACGGAAAGCGCAGTTTCGATACTGCCTGCAAGACGGGACATAATGTCCTCTTTTATTACAAGGCGGTCAACCACAATTTCGATATTGTGCTTTTTGTTTTTATCAAGGGAAATATCTTCCTCAAGGTCGTAGATATTGCCGTCCACACGCACACGCACAAAGCCCTGACGCTTTGCGGCATCAAGTTCCTTGATGTGCATACCTTTCTGCCCGTGCACAACAGGTGCAAGCACCTGTATTCTTGTGCCCTGTTCCAGCAGCATAATCTTGTCTACCATCTGGTCAACCGACTGCTGCTTTATCTCCTTGCCGCACACAGGACAGTGCGGAATGCCTATTCTTGCATATAAAAGACGGAGATAGTCGTATATCTCTGTAACTGTGCCCACTGTGGAACGTGGGTTTTTGCTTGTGGTTTTCTGGTCTATGGAAATTGCAGGAGAAAGCCCCTCGATGCTTTCCACATTTGGTTTTTCCATCTGACCGAGAAACTGACGTGCATAGGAAGACAGACTTTCCATATATCTTCTCTGTCCGTCTGCATAGATGGTGTCAAAAGCAAGACTGGATTTACCTGAACCTGAAAGCCCCGTCATAACAATCATCTTGTCCCTTGGCAGGGTTACATCTATGTTTTTAAGGTTGTTTTCCTTTGCACCTTTTATGATAATTCTGTCATTTGCCATTTAATTCACCTATTTTGAATTTTTAAGCTTTTCAATTCTGTCACGCACAAAAGCGGCGTGTTCAAAGTCCAGTATTTTTGCAGCTTCCTTCATTTCTTTGGTAAGCTTTTCAATAAGTTTTTCCTTTTCGGCTTTGGACATACGCTTGCTGCGTTTCTGGTTTGCCTCGTCATCCCTGGAGGAAATTTCCATAATGCCGCGGATATCCTTTTTAACAGTCTGCGGAACAATGCCGTGTTCCTCGTTGTATTTCATCTGAATTTCACGGCGGCGGTAGGTTTCTGTTATAGCACGCTCCATACTGTTTGTAACGCTGTCGGCATACATAATAACCTGTCCGTTGGCATTTCGTGCCGCACGGCCGATTGTCTGTATAAGGCTGGTTTCGCTGCGCAGAAAGCCCTCTTTGTCCGCATCGAGGATGGCTATAAGGCTTACTTCCGGCATATCCAGACCCTCTCGCAGCAGGTTGATGCCCACAAGCACGTCAATTGTGCCTGTGCGGATATCACGTATAAGTTCCATACGCTCAAAGGTGTCAACCTCGTGGTGCATATACTTTACTTTTATTTTCTGATGGGAGAGATATTCCGTAAGGTCTTCTGCCATCTTTTTGGTAAGGGTTGTAACAAGGACTCTTTCGTTTTTGTCAATACGCAGTTTGATTTCCTCCAGCAGGTCCTCAATCTGCCCTTCGACAGGTTTTACGATAATTTCAGGGTCTACAAGGCCTGTTGGACGGATTATAAGCTCGGTTGTATTTTCGCTGTGCTCTTTTTCGTACTTGCTTGGGGTGGCACTTACAAACACCATCTGGTTAAGCTTGCTTTCAAACTCCTCAAACTTAAGCGGGCGGTTGTCAAAGGCACTTGGCAGACGGAAGCCGTATTCCACAAGATTTTTCTTTCTTGCATAGTCGCCGCCGTACATTGCACCCACCTGCGGTATTGTAACGTGAGATTCGTCAATAAACAGCACAAAATCATCGGGGAAATAGTCCAGCAGGGTTGTGCCTGTTTCTCCCGGTTTTCTGCCTGCAAATACGGAGGAATAGTTTTCCACGCCCTTGCAGGTGCCAACCTCCTGCAGCATCTCCATATCGTACATTGTGCGCTGTGCAATACGCTGTGCCTCGATAAGCTTGCCTTCCCCGGTAAACTTTCTGACCTGAGCGTCCATCTCGTCCTGAATGCGTTCAAGTGCTTTTTTCAGCTTTTCGTCAGAGATGATATAGTGGCTGGCAGGAAAAATTGCCAGATGGCTGATTGTATTTTTAACTTCTCCCGTAAGGTGGTTGATTTCCCTTATTCTGTCAATCTCATCGCCGAAGAATTCTATGCGGTAGGCAGTTTCGTGGCTGTATGCAGGATAAACCTCCAGCACGTCGCCACGCACACGGAACTTGTTGCGGATAAAGTTCATATCGTTGCGTTCGTACTGCAGCTTTACAAGCTCCTTCATAAGCTCCTCGCGGCTTTTTTCCATGCCCTGACGGAGAGAAATTACCATTTCGCGGTAGTCGATAGGGTCACCGAGAGAGTATATGCAGGAAACACTGGCCACAATGATAACATCCCGTCTTTCGGAAAGGCTTGCAGTTGCACTGTGACGCAGACGGTCAATCTCCTCGTTTATGGCACTGTCCTTTTCGATATAAACGTCGGTGGACGGGATATATGCTTCCGTCTGATAGTAGTCGTAATATGACACAAAATACTCAACTGCATTTTCGGGAAAAAGTTCCTTGAACTCGGTACAAAGCTGTGCCGCAAGGGTTTTGTTGTGTGCAAGGACAAGGGTCGGGCGGTTTATCTTTTCGATAATGTTTGCCATAACATAGGTTTTGCCTGTGCCCGTTGCACCAAGTATTGTCTGTGCCTTAAGACCCTTTTCTATGCCCTCGGCAATAGCCTGGATTGCTTTTGGCTGGTCGCCCATAGGTGTATATTCGCTTACAAGCTTAAAGCGTTCTGCCATCAGTTCCCCTCCCTTTTACACATTTAAGATTTAATATGTACCAAATTTTCTAAATATTTATTATATCATAAATATATTAAAATTGAAACATCTTACTGTGTATATTTTGCAATAATATTTATATATGTGTGCATTTTAAGCTGGCAATTTATTGCAGTAAAAAAGGGATGCTTTTAACCAATATAATTAAGTTGAGAAAAAGTTTTACCAACTTAAAAACGGGTACCCATTTTTACAATTGAGTACCTGTTTTTTACATATTCATAACATTTTATCAGACAAATTGAAAATCACTGTACTGCATATAAAGTGTTTTTATTCTGAAGCATTCTTTAAACAATTGACACCAGCGAAAGATGCTGCATAACAGCTTTCATGGCATCGGAAACCCATTTGTCACGATGGTGCAGAATCTGCTTCCACACCTGCACATCAAAGTCTTCTACATTAATACGCTGTATTGTCCCCTCTTTTACCGATTTTTCCGTTACATAATCGGGCAGAAAGGATATTCCCATATTATTTTCCACAAGCTTTGCAATAATCTCGGGGCTGCTTATCTCCAGAACTGGTGCAATTTCAATATCGTGTTCTGCCATCTTTTCATCAAACAGACGGCGGTAACTCATCCCCTTTTCGGTAAGCATAAAGGGCTGACAAAGCAAATCATCCACGGAAATTTTTTCCTTGTTTATAATGGGGTTGTCCTTTGAGACAACAAAATGAACACCAATCTTTTCTTCGCTTACAATTCTGTAAACCGCATTGTGTATAGGGCTGTCCAGCGTGCATACAATATCCACACCGTTGTGGTCCAGCAGGTTGAACAAGTCTCCTGTGCCTGCTGTTTTTATTTCCAGAGAAATTTTGGGGTATTTTTCCTTAAAAGCTTTAAAGGTTTCGGCTATAAGAGGTACACATAGGGAGTCTGCCATTGCAATTCTCACTATGCCGCTTATCTCTTTTTTCTCCTTTTCCACCTGCAGCATATCCTGCGAAATCTGCAGCATCTGCTGTGCATATCCAAGTGCTGCCCTGCCTGCATCGGTAAGGCTGATGGTGTGGCCTATTCTGTCAAAAAGCTGTACACCAAGTTCCTTTTCCAATTGTTTTATCTGAAAGGAAACCGTGGGCTGAGAGTATCCAAGCACCTCCGCTGCCTTTGTAAAACTGTTAAGCTCTGCCACCTGCACAAAAATATTAAGGGACTGCAAATCCATAAAATCACCTTCGATTAAAAATTTAAATGATTATTATAAAAACAATAAATTTTACAAATATTTATTTCTATTATATACTTAAATTGTATTTAATCAAGAGGTATCAGACCATGCATCTTATTTCTTTTATCTACAATCTTTTCTGGGGTGATTTATTCACCATACCACTGCCAAACGGCTCTCAGCTTGGTATATCACTGCTTGTACTTATACTTATACCTGCGGGTATATTTTTTACCATAAGAACAAAATTTCTCCCTGTGCGTATGTTCCCTGAAATGCTGCGTATTTCCCTTGAAAAAAACGCAGACAAAAACAGCAGCTCCGTTTCTGGCGTGCAGTCCCTTATTGTTGCCACAGCCACAAGGGTTGGCATGGGCAATATGGTTGGCGTTGTGGCTGCGGTTTCCGCAGGCGGCGCAGGTGCAGTTTTCTGGATGTGGATTACAGCACTTATCGGCTCCTCCACTGCTTTTGCCGAAGCTGCACTTGCACAGATGCACAAACAGAAAGACCCTCTTTACGGCGGCTACAGAGGCGGCCCTGCATATTACATACATAACTTTTTTGAGAAAAAAGGCAGACGTCACAATATAATTGCTGTGCTGTTTGCTCTTTCCGGCCTTTTGTGCTGGTGCGGTGTAAGCCAGGTTATCAGCAACTCGGTTTCTTCTTCCCTTGAAAATGCATTCAGCATTCCGCCAATTGTTTCCACAGTTGTCCTTGTTGCAATCTCCGCTGTTATCGTTCTGCGTAAAAATACAACCGTAAAGGTGCTTGATGTTGTTGTTCCCGTAATGGCAGTATTCTACTTTGGCATCTCCATCTTTGTTATCATCAACAACTTTGCTCTTCTGCCCGAAGTGTTTACAAGAATTTTTGAAGAAGCTTTCGGCATACGTCAGGTTGCGGCAGGCGGATTTGGTGCAGCACTTATGAACGGCGTAAAACGCGGCCTTTTCTCAAATGAGGCAGGCTCCGGTTCGGCACCTTGTGCAGCAGCTGCTGCAGATGTTGACCATCCTGCAAAAGCAGGCCTTTTCCAGGCATTCGGCGTTATTATTGATACAATTGTTATCTGCAGCTGCACAGCATTTATCATGCTGCTTGCTCCTCAGGAAGCAGTTGCAGGTCTTGCAGGCATGGAACTGCTGCAGGAATCCATGAGATGCCACTTTGGCTATGCAGGTGTGGTATTTACAGCAATAACCCTGTGGCTGTTCTGTTTTTCCACATTTATCGGCATTCTTTTCTATGCACGCTCCAACGTTGCCTATCTTTTCGGTGACGGCTGGAAATCCCAGACAATCTATAAAATTGTTGCTCTGGCAATGCTGTTTATCGGTGGCCTTGCAACATACACCTTTGTATGGGATCTGGGCGATATAGGCATTGCACTTATGACGGTGTTCAATATGCTGGCACTTATTCCTATGAGCGGACAGGCTATAAACTGCCTTAACGATTATTCTGAAAAAATAAAGGGCAGAAAACAGTAAAAAGCAGATAAAAAATGGTGTTATAAATGAAATAACATCTTTTCTGCATTACAGTTTCTGAATCACACAGATAAAAAACACATACATAGATAATGAAACTTCCTCGAAAAAAGCAGACTGAAAAATCAGTCTGCTTTTTTCTGTGATATTGATTTTTAATGGTAAGAACGCCATTGATACTATCTATAATGATTTAATAAATGTTGCTTTTGCAAATAACGTAATATGGACAAGGGGTAAAATTTGCAAATATTGATTTTTTAGTTTCAAATCTCGTTCTGTCGCAGCTTTCCACCATTTCAAACGCAGTTTTGCTTTATGCTTTGAGTTTTAATCTCTGAAATCAAATAAGTCCATTGTATTTAGAGGTAAGTTCTTATGCGGAGTTCAGTCTTTCCCCTTCCGGAAGCTTAATGTCTTACCCAACCGCTAAAAGTGAATTGCAAAATACTATTTCTAAATCAGTTAAAGCCGCAAATATATATTAGAATAAAATTACAGCAGAGCAATAAGCTCTGCTGTTTCTTTATTATATGTGTGGTTACACGATTTTTAATAGTCATAATCCGCAAAACATCCGCTGTCCAGCAGAGATACATAGTCGTCATCAGCTACGATTATATGGTCCTTAAGTCTTACCTCTGCCAGTTTTAACGCCTCGAATATTCTTCTGGTCATCTTTAAATCGCTTACAGACGGCAGAGCAACCCCTGCGGGATGGTTGTGTGCCAGCACAACACCTGTAGCGTTGTAGCTTATTGTCTGAGAAATAATATATCTTATAGGAAAGGTTACTGTATCAATGGAACCTTTTGCTATTATTTCGCTTTTGACAATTTTATTTTTGTTATCGAGAAGCACCATATGTATCTCCTCGTCCATTTTGCCCATAAACCTTGGGATAAAGTATTCGCCCAAATCTTTTGTGCTGTTGAGTATCGTTATATTTTTGGTTTTGTCGGTACTGTATGCACCGCACAGCTGCGGAATAAGCTTTATAAGTGTTGCACTGTGTATTCCTATTCCCTCCACCTGACACAACTCCTCTACAGATGCATCAAACACCTGCGAAAGACTGCCGAACTTTTTGAGCAGACGATGGCCGATTTCGTTTGTGTCTGCCCTTGGCACAGAATAAAAAAGCAGCAGTTCAAGTATATTGTGGTCTTCAAAGCCTGAAAGTCCGTCCTTTAAAAATCTTTCCTTAAGCCTTTGTCTATGACCTTCGTGTATATTCATTATATCTTTATTTCCCTTAAAATTATTTACTGTAAACTTAAATTATTGTATACTGTATATTAGTATATAATATATTTTGCAAAATGAAAAGTAGGTATATTGATGAAAAGCTTTACTGCCACAAAAAATGATGACGGTGTACGCCTGAGCCGCTTTTGCGAAAAGCTGTGCCCTGCCATGCCAAAGAGTATGCTGTACAAAAGCTTCCGCAACAAAAGGATAAAGGTAAACGGCAAAAAACAGGATGCGGACTATCGCATAAGCTGCGGCGACCTTATTGAATTATATATTAACGATGAATTTTTTGCCGAAAGCGGTGAAAAAACCCAAACTGCAAAAAAGGAATATAAAACAAAGCTTGAGATTGTGTACGAGGACGAAAATATTCTGCTTGTTTACAAGCCACAGGGGCTTTTGTGCCATTCCGACAACAAAAATGAGGAAAATCTGATTGATATTGTCATCGCTTATCTGGAAAACAGTGGCGAATATTTATCTGCAAAGGAAAACAGCTTTACACCCGCTCTGTGCAACAGAATTGACCAGGGTACCGAGGGCATTGTTATTGCGGCCAAAAATTACAGGGCTTTGGCAGATATGAATGAGATTATCAGAGACGACCTTTTATCCAAAAAATACCTGTGTGTAACCGCAAAGGCGGTAAACGGCAGCTACAGTGCCTTTTTAACCCGTGACAAACGCACAAAAAAGGTGGCTGTAACACCCAGGGCTGTAAACAGCGAAAGCAAGGATATTACAACAATATTCCATACTTTAAAAACCAAAAACAGCCACAGTCTTATTGAATGTACCCTTGTAACAGGCAGGACACATCAGATAAGGGCACATCTTGCCTATCTTGGTGCAGGAATAATAGGCGACAAAAAATACGGCATTGCACACAAAGGGCTGAAAAGTCAGCTGCTTTGTGCTTACAAGGTCTGCTTTAAAGCTGTTCCTTCGGACAATGTGCTGTCTTATCTTTCCGGCAAGGAATTCAAGCTTGAATCCAGTTTTGTACAAAGCTGGTTTGAAAAGCTGTAATTGCAATAAATTCAGAACGCACAAAAGAGCAAAAAGAAAACACATGGAAATCAAAATGCACAGAAAGCAAAACATATAAAATCAAAACGTATAAAAACAAAATACGCAGAAATTCAAAAACGCATAGAAAGAGCCGTAAGCTAAATCTATGCGTTAATTTTTTGTTGCAGATTAAACAGGATAATCAGGATAACTTTGATAAATACATCTCTTTTCAAAGCTGAATATTATACAATTCTGTAAAACGTATCGGTGCTGTATTGTGCAAGATTTATTTTACATCATACCCAGCAGGGAAATCTGATTTTCCTTTGGCATATCGCCTAGGGCACCTGCGTTGTAAAGGCTGTCGATAACAGCACTGGAAACACCGCTGGATTTCTGGAAATCCTCCACCGAGATAAAATCCACACCGTTTTTGCAGGCTTCCTCCAGCTGCTCTGCCGCTGCCTCGCCCACACCCTTGAGGGATGAGTATGGCAGACGGATTTTGCCGTCCTCTATAACATACTTTTTGGCCTTGCTTTTGCCCAGTGCTATAGGCAGAAATTCGTAGCCGCGTGCCAGCATTTCGCATACAAGCTGCAGTGCTGTCTGGCTTTCAAGGTCCTTTGCGTTCTTTTCAATTTTAAGACGCTGTGTAATCTCCTTAAGGTTCTTTGTGGCAACTGCCCTGCCGCCAACTGCGGATTCGTAGTCAATGGCATCGCCGCGTACAGTAAATATTGTTGCGTAAAACTCCAGCGGTCTGTGCAGCTTGAACCACATAAGACGTATTGCCGCCATAAGATAAGCAACAGCGTGGGCTTTAGGGAACATATATTTGATTTTTTTGCAGCTGTCGATGTACCAGTCCTCTACCCCGTGGCTTCGCAGCATATTTTCCAGCTCGTCATCAAAGGTTTTGGCTGCCTTGCCCTTACGGGTAATCTCCATAATCTTGAAAGCCTTGGCTTTTTCAACACCTTTTTTGATAAGGGTAAGCATAATATCGTCTCGGGTGCCGATAACGTCCCTGATTGTGCAGGTGCCGTTCTTGATAAGGTCCTGTGCATTGCCAATCCATACGTCTGTGCCGTGGCTAAGCCCCGAAATCTGTATAAGGTCGGAAAAGCTTTGCGGCTGTGCGTCAATAAGCATCTGACGTACAAAGTCTGTGCCCAGTTCAGGTATGCCAAAGGTGGCAGTAAGGCTTTGTATATCCTCGGGAGTAACGCCTATAGGCTCGGTGCTGGTGAGCATTTTGTAAACCTGCGGGTCGTTCATAGGCACATCTGCCATTTTTATACCCGTCAGGTCCTCAAGGTGCTTGTACATTGTAGGCACATCGTGGCCCAGAATATCCAGCTTGAGCAGAGTGTCGTGCAGATATTTAAATTCAAAGTGGGTGGTAACAACACCCTTTTCCTTGTCGTCTGCAGGGTGCTGAACAGGACAGAAGTCGTACACCTCGTAGGTGTTTGGCACAACAACCATGCCGCCAGGGTGCTGACCTGTGGTCTTTTTTACCCCTGCACAGCCAAGTGTAAGGCGGTTTTCCTCTGCCTTGTTGCAGACAATGCCTCTTTCGTCAAGGTATTTTTTTACATAGCCGTAGGCTGTTTTATCCTGCAAAGCGGAGATTGTGCCTGCCTTGAACACATATTCGTGACCGAAAAGGTCTTCTGTATAGCGGTGTGCAGACGACTGATACTCGCCCGAAAAGTTAAGGTCGATATCAGGCTCCTTGTCGCCGTCAAAGCCAAGGAAGGTTTCAAACGGGATATCGCTGCCGTCCCCGTGCAGCTTTGCACCGCATACAGGGCAGTTTTTATCCGGCAGGTCAAAGCCTGTAAGATACTGTTCGGGCACATCAAACTCGCTGTACTTGCAGCTTGGGCAGACATAGTGCGGCGGCAGCGGGTTAACCTCGGAAATGCTTGAGAAAAACGCAATTGAAGACGAACCTACAGAGCCACGGGAGCCAACCAGATATCCGTGCTCCTCACTGTTCCGCACCAGCTTTTTGGCGATAACGTAAAGCACCGCATAGCCGTGTTTGATGATACTGTTAAGCTCCTTGTCAACACGCTCGGTTATAACCGCAGGCGGATTTTCGCCATAGATGTCGTGAAGCTTTTTATAGGTTGCGGTACGCAGTTCCTCCTCGGCACCATCTATGCTTGGAGGATATGTACCCTTTGGTATTGCCCTTAAATCCCTGTCGCACATATCGGCAATAAGGTTTGGATTTTTAACAACAACCTCGTAAGCCTTTTCGGGCGGCAGATAGCTGAATTCCTCCAGCATTTCGTCTGTGGTGCGGAAATAAAGCGGTGCCTGATTGTCCGCATCGGAAAAGCCCATGCCTGCCATAAGGATGGCACGGTATTTTGAGTCCTCCATTGTCATAAAGTGGACGTCCCCCGTTGCAACAACAGGCAGATTTAGTTCTTCCCCAAGCTGTATTATCTTGCGGTTAAAGTCCTTTATCTGCTCCATGGACTCAACTATGCCCTCACGCAGCATATATTCGTTGTTGCCAAGAGGCTGAATTTCGAGAAAATCGTAGAAGGATGCAATCTTAAGCAGCTCTTTGTGAGGCTTGCCTGCCACAACTGCCTGATACAGCTCGCCCGCTTCGCAGGCAGAACCGATTATAAGCCCCTCTCTGTGGGCGATAATCTCGCTTTTGGGCATACGGGGCTGCTTGAAGAAATAATTGAGATGACCAAATGATATGAGTTTATACAGGTTTTTAAGCCCTGCCTTATTTTTGCACAGCAGGATAATATGGTTGCTCTTTCTCGGCAGCTTCTGTGTGCTGCTGAGGCCTGCATTTATCTGATTAAGCTTTGTGATGCCCTGTTTTTCAAGGTCCTTTTCCATACACTTGAGTATCTCAAAGAGCATCTTTGCATCGTCGGTGGCTCGGTGATGGTTAAAGTTGCCAAGGTTATAGTGTTCTGCCACAATGTCCAGTTTGTGCTTTTTAAGCTGGGTAAGCAGATTCTGTGCCAGCGGCAGAGTGTCGATAACCTCGTATTCAAAATCAATTCCAAGCCTTTCGCCAACTGTCTGTATAAAGTTTACGTCAAAGCTGGCAGCATTGTGGGCAATGATAATTCTGTCGCCGATAAACTGCTTGAAGGCATTTATGGCTTCTGCCTGACCTGGTGCACCCTTTACCATATCATCGGTAATGCCTGTAAGCTCGGTAATTTTTTCGGGGATATGCTTTTCCGGGTCCACAAATGTGTGGAATTCGTCCAGCACGGTTTCGCCCTTTACCAGCACAGCACCGATTTCGGTTATATTTTCAGTATTTGGTGACAGACCTGTTGTTTCGATGTCAAAAACAACAAATTCTGTTTCGCTTATATCGTCTGTGCGGCGGCCTGTGTAGATGCTTACGGTATTGTCCACAAGATAGCCCTCGCAGCCGTAGATAACCTTAAAGTCTGCGTCTGGGTTTTCTTTTCTTATCGCATCACATTCCAGCATGGCCTGCGGAAAGCCCTGCACTACGCCGTGGTCGGTTATTGCCACTGCTCTGTGGCCGTATTTGTATGCTTTACGCACTGCATCGCCCGGCTCTACAAGGCCGTCCATTGCGGAAAGCTTGGTGTGCAGGTGCAGCTCCACCCTTTTTTCCTCTGCAGTATCCTTTTTTTCCTGCAGATTAAAGGAGATGATATCGTACGGCATAATAACATAGTCACGCTCGTATTTGTCCATCTGGCAGTCGCCTCTGACAGCAAAATGCATACCAGGTTTGATGCCCTCCCACTTTTCGATATTTTTATCGTTGGGGTCAAGGAGAATTTTAAGGTTTATGGAGTTTGTGCCGTCGGTGATGGAATAGATAAATATTTTGCGGAAGTTACCCTGCTCTGCCACAGCAAAAACCTTGCCCCATACAGTAACTCTGCCGTTGTCTGTGAGTGCCTGGTCTATGCTGATAAAATCCTTTGCCTTGACAGACTGATATTTGCCGTGGATAACCTTGACGGAATCCTTTTTGATTTTAAGGCCGGGGATTTCAAAGTCGTCATATTTGGATTTTTCCACAATCTTGACAACCTTTTTCTCCAGTTCGTATGCTGGTGCTTTTATCTTGGCAGGTGCTTTGTTCTGCACAAGCTTTACCTTGTATTCCTTGCCTGTAAGCAGCATTATGTATTCCGCAAACATATTGCAGAAATCTATGGCGTCAAGAAAACTTTTGCCCTGCGAGATATTTACCACAATTTCCTTGTCCTGCAAATCCACCCCGGCATCCTCAAAGAAAAGGGACGGAACGGCCTTTACACTTTCGGAAAACAGCCTGAACAGTGTGGCAAAGTCCTTTTCGGAAAGGTTGTCCTTATCGAATGTATTGGTTACATCGATGGAAAACTTTGGATATTTCTGATGCAGGAACATGGCAAAATATTCAATTGCCGCATAGCTAAGCAGCCGTGATGAATGAATCACGGCTGTAAGTTTTACTGATTTTTTTTCAATCTGAATCTGCTTTAAAACAACCTCCATATACTCGTGGGCATATGGGTTGTTTTTCTGCAGTTCCTTATAAACTGTCAGAAGTAGATTTCCCACTTATAATTCCTCTGCACAAATTTTTATATCTTTTATAAATTCTTCTACAAAATTGCCTGAGTAGGTTTTGATTTTTACACCTTTTTTGAACATTGCGGCATTATCGGCACCGCAGGCAATGCCGATGTCGGCTTCTTTTGCTTCGCCCGGGCCGTTAACCACACAGCCCATAACCGCAACCTTGATATTTTTGTTAAGACCTTTAAGGCCTGCTTCCACCTGATTTGCTATTGCCGCAACATCAAGGCGTGTTCTGCCGCAGGTTGGACAGGAGATAATTTCAGGCCCGTTTACCTTGTGGCCTGCCGCACGCAGAATGTCAAAGCCTGCGTCAATCTCCCTTACAGGTGCATCGGTAAGGCTTACACGGATTGTGTCGCCTATGCCGTCCATAAGCAGACTGCCGATACCCATTGCAGACTTGATAATGCCCATACGGTATGTACCCGCCTCTGTAACACCAAGGTGCAGCGGATAGTTGCATTTTGTATCCAGCAATGTGTATGCCTCAATCATATTCTTTACATTTGAGGACTTGATGGACACTGCAATATCGTTAAAGTCGTATTTTTCCAGCAGACTTATATGATACATTGCACTTTCGCACAGTGCTTCAGGGGATGGTCTGCCGTATTTTGCAAGGATGTTTTTTTCAAGAGAACCTGCATTTACCCCTATTCTGATAGGAATATTCTTTGCACTGCAGGCTTTTACAACCGCCTTTACCCTTTCGTCATCGCCGATGTTGCCCGGGTTTATGCGGATTTTGTCAATGCCTGCATCTGCACAGGCAAGGGCAACCTTGTAGTCAAAGTGTATATCTGCAACCAAAGGAATGGAAATTTCGTTCTTGATTGCTTCCACAAGGCGTACATCCTCCAGTGTAGGCACACTTACCCTTACAATCTGACAGCCTGCTTTTTCCAGTTCCACTGCCTGCTGTACATTGCCTGCCACATCGCCGGATTTTACGTTGAGCATACTCTGCACAAGCACAGGGTTGCTGCCGCCTATTGCTGTGTTGCCTATCTTCAGTTCTCTTTTAATATGTCTCATAAAAACATCCCCGTTTTAAAAAATCAGTTTTGTAACGTCACTGAAAGTTACCAGTGCCATAAAGCCCAGCAGGATAATCATACCTGCTGCATTTACCCAAATTTCGTATTTTGGGTTGATTGGCTTGCCTCTGATCAGCTCGATAAGCAGAAATACCAGTCTGCCGCCGTCAAGGGCCGGAAATGGCACAAGGTTGAAGACACCAAGGTTTATGGTGATAAGTGCAAGGATATTAAGCAGCGGTTTAAGACCAACCGATGCCGCCTCGCTGATAACCGATACGATTCCTACAGGGCCTGAAATCTGGTTCATTGCCACTCTGCCTGTAACCATGTCAACAAGGCTTAAGAATATGGTTCTGGCAAGGCTCATTGTCCAGTGCACAGCCTCACGGATAACCGTTACAGGTGTTTTTTCGGTTGGATATACATAGAAGTCTATAACCATCTGCTTATAGCCGTTTTCGTCTGTATATGTCTGGAATTCCACATTCTCAAGGTGTGTAATCTTGCCGTCTCTGCGTACTGTAAAATCCGCTGTGCCGTCCTGTGTGCGTGCAAACTCGTAGATAACATCGTTGGCGATATAGCAGCGTCTGCCGTTTACCGCAATAATTTCGTCGTCCACCTGCAGACCTGTCTGCTGTGTTGTTGCACCCTCGTGGAACTGGCTTATGGTTCTGCTGGTGATTGCATCCTGCTGGGATGTGAGGAAAACCAGAATAACAAAACCGAGAATAATGTTCATAACCGCACCTGCAACCACAACTGCAATACGGTTTGCAACAGGTGCCTTGCTGAAAGAGCCTTCGGCGTCGCTTTCCTCATCCTCGCCCTCCATTGCAACAAAACCGCCTATAGGCAGTGCACGCAATGAATATTCAGTATCACCTTTTGTTCTGGAAATCAGCCTTGGACCCATGCCTATGCTGAATTCATTTACTTTTATACCGCTTTTTTTGGCCACGATAAAATGTCCCAGCTCGTGAATAAAAATCACCAGACTGAAAACAAATACCGAAGCCACAACTTTAATAAGAAAACCCATTAAATAACCTCAGAAATTATATATTAAATATGCTGTCTACATATTCTCTTGCTTTTCTGTCTGCTTCAAATACATCGCTTAAGGTGTATTCGTCGCCAAACTCAAACTGACCCAGCACGCCGTAAACAGCCTTGCCGATATCAAGGAATGAGATTTTATCGTTTAAAAACAGCTCTACTGCCCTTTCGTTTGCACCGTTTACCGCACATGGATACAAACCGCCCTTTGCAATGGCCTCTTTTGCAGCCTTAAGACAGAGGAAGGTGTCCTCATCAGCAGGTGCAAAGGTAAAGTCCTTTACAGTAAAGAAATCAAGACCTGCTGCGTTGCTTTCCATCCTTTGCGGATATGTAAGCGAATACTGGATAGGTATTCTCATATCAGGGGTGCCAAGCTGTGCAATAACGCTGTTGTCGGCATATTCCACCATAGAGTGAATGATGCTCTGTCTGTGCACCACAATCTGAATATCCTCAGGTGCAACATCAAAAAGCCACACAGCCTCGATAAGCTCGAGACCTTTGTTCATAAGTGTGGCAGAGTCTATTGTAATCTTGCTGCCCATTGACCAGTTTGGGTGTTTAAGTGCCTGTTCTTTTGTAACCTGTGCCAGCTGCTGGGTTGTATAGCCAAAGAACGGGCCGCCCGAAGCCGTAAGCAGAATCTTTTTAAGTGACGGTGCAGAATTTTTATCCTGCAGACACTGGAAAATTGCCGAGTGTTCGCTGTCCACCGGCAGAAGCTTTACATTATGCTTTTTAACCGCCTCCATAACAAGTTTACCGCCTGTTACAAGGCTTTCTTTATTTGCAAGTGCAACATCCTTGCCGCTTTCTATAGCCGCAAGTGTAGCCCTTAAGCCTGCAATGCCAACGATGGAGTTGAGCACCACAATATCATTATATCCGTCAAGCTGTGCCAGTTTCTGCACACCCTCGCTGCCTTTGAAAAGTGTTACACCAAGTTCCTTTGCCTTATCTTCAAAATTATTGGCACTTTCGTCGTGGGTAATACAAATATATTCAGGCTTAAACTCTTTTATCTGTTCTTCCAGAAGTTTAACGTTTCTGTGTGCGGACAATGCAACAACATTGATGCCGTATTTGCGTACAACATCAAGGCTCTGTGTGCCGATGGAGCCTGTTGAACCAAGCAAAATCAAATTTTTATACATTATATCACTCCATTTGACCTAACAATAAAATCTGCCATAAGCGAAATGATGGTTGCCACAAGGAAAAAGCTGTCAAAACGGTCCAGCACGCCGCCATGGCCCGGCATAATGTTGCCGTAGTCCTTTATCCCCTGCTGTCTCTTTACTGCCGAAGCAAACAGGTCGCCAATGATGCCCACAAAGGAGCCTATTGCCGCAAACACCACAAGGAAAATCCAGTTTTTACCTATATCGGACACAACGCTGTTTACGGAATACGGTGTAAGGCCGTAAACGTATGTCATAAGCAGTGCTATTACAACACTGCCTGCTATGCCGCCCACAGCACCCTCCATGGTCTTTTTGGGGCTGAGCTTTGGTGCCATCTTGTGCTTGCCGAAAAAGTATCCTGCAAAATATGCCATACTGTCGCCGCCCCATGCAATGCCTGCACAAAGCACAACAAGAAATGCCGCATCATAGCCGAATGCGTTTACAGGCATAATGTATTTAAGCCTTAAAACGCTGTAGATGCAGAACAGCACATAGGCAGAAAAAGCCACAGTTGATGCAATGGAAGTAAAGCTGATTTTTTCAAAATCAAAAACAACTATGCACACTGCTGCAACTGTAAACACCACTGCCAATGTAAGCAGATTAACCGCAAACAGGCTGTTGAACAAAACCAGACCGCCTGCCGCAGCAAGCAATACTGCCGCAATTTTTGAGTTGCCGTCTTTGAATGTTCTGTAAATTTCCCCTACAGCCATTGCATAAACCGCAAATGCAGCAATATCAAATAAAACGGTGTAGTACTGCATTATTACAACAATGCCTATAATAATGGCAACTATCGCCGATATCACCCTTGTTTTCATAAAAACCTCTTAAATTTAGAGATGCCAATCCCTTTATACGCCGCCAAAGCGTCTGTTGCGTTTGTTGAACTCTGCTATTGCGGCATCCAAGTCCTTTCTTGTAAAGTCAGGCCAGAGCACATCCATATAAATAAATTCGGAATATGCACACTGCCAGAGCAGAAAGTTTGAAATTCTCTTTTCTCCGCTTGGACGGAGGATAAAGTCCGGGTCGGGCTGACCCTTTGTGTAAAGATGGTCAGAGAAGCTTTCCTCTGTTATATCCTCTGCGGACAT
This sequence comes from Oscillospiraceae bacterium, assembly GCA_017435045.1. Lineage (GTDB taxonomy): Bacteria > Bacillota > Clostridia > Oscillospirales > Ruminococcaceae > RGIG3102. The sequence goes on along the minus strand of JAFSFT010000046.1, from coordinate 5,267 downwards.
TTCCCCTGCCTTTACCTTTTCGGCAATCTGTCTGCAGGCACGGACAATCTCGTCCCTTGAGCCATAGTTGAGGGCAAGGTTAAGTATCATACCTGTTCTGTCCGCTGTTTTGCCTTCAATTTCCAGCATAAGGTCACGCAGTTCGGGATTGAATGCGGATTTATCCCCAAGGAATATAACCTTGTTGTTTTCCTTGTCGTAATCAAACGCATCAATCAGATACTGCTTGAACAGCTTCATCAGGCCGTCCACCTCTTCCTGGGGACGTGTCCAGTTTTCGGTGGAAAAAGCATAAAAGGTAACTGCCTCCAGCCCAAGTTCGTTACAATAGCGTGTAATGTCCTTGAACACCTCGGCACCTTTTTTATGCCCCATGTTTCTTAGAAGCATACGCTTTTTTGCCCATCTTCCATTGCCGTCCATTATAATGCCTATATGTTTTGGAATTGTGATATTGTCCATAATAAGTCCTCTAAAAAAATGAAGGGCATTTTGCAACGCCCTTCTTATTGTATTCTATATTTGGCGTAAACTATTACAGTTCCATAACCTCTTTTGTTTTCTTTTCACAAACTGCATCAACTTCCTTGATGTATTTGTCTGTGATTTTCTGGATTTTATCTTCCAGATTTTTCAGATCGTCTTCTGTAATTTCGGATGCTTTTTTAGCAGCCTTGAATTTGTCCATTGCATCACGGCGAACATTTCTTACAGCAACCTTTGCTTCTTCTGCCATTTTGGAAACATCTTTTGCAAGCATTTTTCTGCGTTCTTCTGTTGGTGCAGGGAAATTGAGGCGGATGCTTATACCGTCGTCAATTGGGTTGATGCCGATGTCGGACATCTGGATTGCTTTTGTGATAGGTTTAAGCAGGCTTCTGTCCCATGGCTGGATGGAAAGTGTTCTTGCTTCTGTAACAGAAACGGAAGCAACCTGCTGGATTGGTGTTGGAACACCATAGTAGTCAACTGTAACCTTGTCCAGTACGCCTGGGTTTGCACGGCCTGCACGTACGGATGCATATTCGCTTTCAAGGTGAGCCACAGCTTTAACCATTCTTTCTTCGTAAGCTTTTGTCATAATAATATATCTCCTTATTCTGTTACTAATGTACCGATTGTTTCGCCTTTGATAGCTTTTTCAAAGTTGCCTTCTGCCATATCAAAAACAAGGATAGGAAGCTTGTTGTCTCTGCACATTGTTGCAGCTGTCATATCCATAACGTTGAGCTGGTCGTTAAGCACCTGTGTAAATGTGAGTGTGTCGTATTTAACAGCATCATCATATTTTTTAGGGTCTTTGTTGTAAACGCCGTCAACCATAGTTGCCTTGAAGATAATATCTGCGTTGATTTCCAGCGCTCTGAGTGCTGCTGCTGTATCTGTGGAGAAGTATGGGTTACCTGTGCCGCAGGCAAAGATAACAATTCTGCCTTTTTCCAGATGACGTGTTGCCTTGTTTCTGATGTAGAGTTCTGCAACCTGATTCATCTGTAAAGCTGTCTGAACCCTTACCTCAAGACCAAGATGCTCCAGTGCATCCGCAACGGAAAGTGCGTTCATAACTGTTGCAAGCATACCAATCTGGTCTGCTCTTGTTCTTTCCATATCACCGCTTGTACGGCCTCTCCAGAAGTTGCCGCCGCCAACAACGATGCCGATTTCTGCGCCAAGGTCTGCTGCCTGTTTGATGTTTTTGCAGATTTCCAGGATTGTAGGATAATCAAGGCCAAAGCCTTTATCGCCTGCAAGAGCCTCGCCGCTGAGCTTGATTAATACTCTTTTATATTTTATAGCCACAATAAGCACCTCACATATACTTTATTCTTTAAATATTTTACTATATTTCTGTCTCAAAGTAAAGAATATTATTAATAAAATAACGCTGTATGCCGTATATGTTTTACTCTTTATTGGCAGGATTGCCGTCTGTTTATACACTGCAAAACACTGCATACAAAAAAGGTGCCATCTTACGATAGCACCTTCTGATGTTTGCGCAATGATTATTTTGTCATGCTTGCGATTTCTTCTGCAAAGTTGTCTTCTTTCTTTTCGAGGCCTTCGCCTTTTTCGAAACGTGTGAATGCAACTACTGCGATATCGCCGCCAAGAGCTTTAGCTGTTGCTTTTGTGTAGTCTGTGATAGACTGTTTGTCGTCTTTAACGAATGCCTGGTCGAGCAAGCAGTTTTCTTTGTAGAATTTTGCAATTCTGCCCATAACCATTTTTTCAGCAATGTTTGCTGGTTTGCCTTCGTTGATAGCCTGCTGCATGAGAATTTCTTTTTCTTTTTCAAGAACTTCTGGTGCAACGTCTGCTTTGCAGAGGTAAGTTGGGTTTGCTGCAGCAACCTGCATAGCAACGTCTTTACCGTATGCTTCAAATTCTGGTTTAGCAAACATTTCGTCAGAAACGTCAAATTTAACAAGAACACCGTGTGTACCACCAGCGTGGATGTAAGCTACACATGGACCTTCGTATCTTACGAAACGACGGATTTTGATGTTTTCGCCGATAACAAGAATTTTTTCCTGGAGACCAGCTTCAACTGTGTTGCCGTCTGCCATTGTTTTTGTCATAAGTTCTTCAACTGTAGCTGGGTTTGTGTCAGCAACAATTTTTGCAAGGTCAGCAACGAATGTTTTAAACTGTTCGTTTTTAGCAACAAAGTCTGTTTCGGAGTTAACTTCGATAACAACACCAACTTTTGCTTCTTTATCAACTGTTGCAAAAACCATACCTTCAGCAGCAATTCTGCCAGCTTTTTTAGTTGCAGCAGCAAGGCCTTTTTCTCTGGGGTATTCGATTGCTTTTTCGAAATCGCCGTTGGATTCTGTCAAAGCTTTTTTGCAGTCCATCATGCCGCAACCTGTGCGTTCACGAAGATCTTTAACATCTTTAGCTGTAAATGCCATTTTTTTTGTCCTCCAATTTATACTAGAAAAAAATTTTTATTGGTTAAAATTATTCTTCAACAACTTCTGCTTCTTCAGCAACTGGAGCTGTCTGTTCGCCCTGACGGCCTTCGATGATAGCGTCAGCCATAGCGCCGGAGATAAGTTTAACTGCTCTGATAGCATCGTCGTTACCTGGGATTACGTAGTCAACTTCGTCTGGGTCACAGTTTGTGTCAACGATAGCAACAACTGGGATACCAAGGTTTTTAGCTTCTGCTACAGCAATTTTTTCTTTACGTGTATCAACTACGAACATAGCTTTTGGCAATGTTTCCATGTTTTTGATACCACCGATATTTTTTTCGAGTTTTTCGATTTCGAGTTCAAGTTTGATAACTTCTTTTTTAGGGAGAAGATCAAATGTGCCGTCTTCTTTCATTTTGTTGAGCTGTTCAAGACGAGCAATTCTTGTTTTCATTGTGCGGTAGTTTGTGAGCATACCACCAAGCCATCTTGCGTTAACAAAGTGCATACCACATCTCTGTGCTTCTTCTTTGATAGCGTCCTGAGCCTGTTTCTTTGTACCTACGAAGAGAACTTCGCCGCCTTCTGCAGCAATTTCTTTGATGAAGTCGTATGCTTCGTCAAGTTTTTTTACTGTTTTCTGAAGGTCGATGATGTAGATACCGTTTCTTTCTGTGAAGATGTAACGAGCCATTTTTGGGTTCCATCTTCTTGTCTGGTGACCGAAGTGTACACCTGCTTCAAGCAACTGTTTCATTGATACTGATGACATAATTTTTTCCTCCAATTTGGTTATTATCCTCCGCTGTGTTTTGCTTGTTTTTACAGCCTATGTCGTGAGACACACCAACTGTAAGGAACACAGCGTGCGTAATGCGCCTAAATATATTACCACAACATATATGCAAAGTCAATAGTCAATACACAATTTTTTACAAAATTTACTGTGAAAAATCTACATTTCTGACAAAGTTATTTGTTGTATAATCAATGACAGAACAATATGTTGCGAAAGGTGATTTTTCTATGAGTAAAATGCGAAAAAAAGACCGTGAAAGAGATAAAAACTTTGCGTTGGATGTTGTGGACAGATGTGATTATGCTGTGCTGGCACTTACAGACGCTGACAATAATCCGTACTGTGTGCCCATATCTATTGTCCGCGATGAGAACAGCATATATTTCCACTGTGCAAAGGAAGGTATGAAAACCGACTGTCTGTGCCACAACCCCAATGTGTGCATAACCTGTGTGACCGACACCTTTAAGCCCGATTACTTTTTTACCACCACCTTTAAGTCCGCAATTGTAAAGGCTGTGGCAACAGAAATTACCGATACCTGTGAAATGCTGCGTATTCTGCGGCTTTTATGCCTGCGTCATAACCCGGGAAATATGGCAAAGTTTGATGCGGAAATTGAAAAGATGTTTGCCGCAACCGCAATATGGCGTTTTGATATAACCGAAATTACAGGCAAGGAAAGGGTTATGCCGCCAAAGAAATAAGAAAAGCACCCGTTATAAACGGAGTTCATAAACATTGAAAGCCGGGCTGTAAAATGCAGCCTGGCTTTTGTTATTGGCAAAGCACAGCAGACAGCTGTGCACATAAGTGTGCCCTTACTGTCAGACAAATTGGAATTTACTTATCTCTTTTCAGTTTTACAATGTCCTTAATCAAAAAGGCGATTGTACCACATACTGCCACAACAGAGGCTATGTATGCAATCTCTCTTTGCATAGAGAAATTGTAAATGAATACGGCGATTGCCACTATCACAAGTAAGATTTCAATAACAATTTTATGTTTCAACTTCATACAATCACCGCCTTTGTCAAATTGGAATTTGTGTTAATCCTTTTTATAGAAAACTAATGTCAAGTTTTCATTTATTTTTTCTGTTTTGCCTGTTTGATAATACCCCATTTTCTCGTATAAATAGCAATTCCCTTTTTCTTGTAGAATTGTATCAAGTTCCCAATTAGAAAATCCATGAATTTCTTCTGCTAACTGTATTGCTCTCTGTGCAAATCCTTTGTTTCTATATTCAGGCATAATAAAGATAGGCGATATTCTCTTAGCCTTGCCCTCTTCACATTTATCAACCACTCTGATAGCACCCACTTTGGCATCATCAACTTTAATAAAATAGTAATAAGTAAATGGCTGATTTAATCGCATCAATATTTTATCAACACTTTCTGTTGCAGGACTAGTATCCGTATCTTGATACTTCTCATACAAATCAAGAAAAGACGCAACCTGCATCTCCCATAAATCATTGGCTTCGTTAATATCAACTCTAACTAACTGTATATCCATATATTTACCTCGTCAAATTC